>NZ_LGCW01000295.1:0-343775 GCF_001279365.1 Streptomyces sp. NRRL F-5755
AAACCGAACCCTCTCCATAGCCCTCCCGGTCGCCCTCATCACGGTCATCGGCGCCCCCGCCCCACCCGCCCGCGCGGCGGCCGGCATCCCCGCGCCGCCCACCCCGCCCACCGTGACCACCACGATGTTCGCGCCGAAGGGCTTCACGCTGGCCGGCGTCACCGAGGTGCCCACCGTCAACGGCCCGGTCAAAGCGATGGTCCTGCGCATGAAGGCCGCCTCGCTCACGGACTACCGGCTGATCACCCGCGACGCGGGCGGACCCCAACTCGGCCTCGGCGCGCGCAACCTGGACCTGAGCGGCAACGTGACGCTCTACCTGACCAAGTTCAGCGGCTGTCTGGAAGGCATCCTCTGCCTGACCTTCACCCCCGACACGCTGCCGGTGCCGCCGGTCGTGCCACCGTTCGTCTTCATGACCAACGTCGACGCCGAACAGGCCCTGGTCACCTCGGACCTGATCGTCGCGGACGGGCTGACGCTGAACGCCCGGGCGGGAGCAGGGACCAGGACGGGAACGGGAACAGCGGCGGGGGCGGGAGCGGGAACAGGGGCCGGGACGGCATCGGGAGCGGGGACGGCATGATCGGCCTGCCGGCCGCGCTGTTCTGGGCGTACGGCATCGGCTCGACGTTCGCGCTCGCCGCCGCCCGGCAACTCCAGTTACTCGAACGCCGCGCCGCCGATCGCACCGGACTGCCCCGGCTGCTCGCCCCGCGCCTCATCAGCCGCGCCGCGAACCCGTACCTGTGCCTGACGCTCCTGTACGCCGCGGTGCTGCTGGTGCCGACCGGGCTGTTCCTGATGTGGCAGAACCCGTCCTGGTCGACGATGCACATCGCGGACGGCCACCGCGGCGTCTGGGCGGGCCTGCCCCTCCTCTACGCGGGCGGCGTCGTGACCGCCACCCTCCTCGGCTTCCTGCTCGCCCAGGCCCTGTGCCTGGTCGGCGCGGGCTACTGGGCGTACCTGAACTGCGTGGTCGGCCACTTCCTGCTCTTCGGCACCCTCGTGCACGGCTGGGACGGCCAGGGCTACCGCCGCTTCCTCAGTACGGACGGCGCCGCCCTGCGCGCCTGGTCCGAGGACAGCGTGATCAACTGCGTCCTGCGCTTCCTGACCTCCGGCACCTTCCTCGCCCTCCTGGTCCTCGGCACCGCCGTCATCGGCACGCTGCTGCTGACCGAGATCGGCTGGCTGGCCGAAGGCTGGCTCCTGCCGGGCGGCGCACAAGACCTGAAGGTGCCGCGTTTCCTCGCCGTGGCCATCGCGGGCGCGGGTCTGTACGGGCTGCCGCTGCTCGGCGCCCTCCTGGCCGGCACGCTCGTCCGCTTCCTCGGCTATCCCGTCGGCCTGGCGGTCTTCGCCGTAACCGCGGGCGGACTCCTGCTGCCGCGCCGCTCCCCCGTCCGGTGGCTGTACGGGCTGGTGGGCCTCCCCAAGGGACATTGGCGGGCGACGGCGGACCTGCTCCCGGAGAACAGGGCGACCGCGGCGCGCTCCTGACATACCGGGCACGGCTGAGCAGGTCCGACGCCGCGCCCGGCGTACCCCCACGCCACCTTCCAGCGGGCTTTACTGCCCCGCCCCGTACGAGCACCATCGGCTACGGGACGGGGCAACAGGCAGCAGGCCCTGAGCAGTAGACCCTAGGCAATAGGCAGCAGCCGCAACGGAGAGGTGACGCGTGGTCAACCCTTGGCTGGCGATGGAGTCGGGAGCCGACCCCGTGGAGCGTACCCGTACGGTACGGCGCGCCCACGAGGAGTTCCTGGCGGGCGGGGCGGTGGCCCAACCGGTGCGCCAGGTGGTGGCCGATTCGTGGCGCCGGTCGGCGTCCGCGCGCGCGACGCTCGACGGACCGGCCCCGATCGACCTGGACGAGCCCGAACTGCGCGCCTACCGCGACGCACACCCGCTGGCCCGCGCCATGCCGGTCTTCCGGGACCTGCTGGGCACCATCGCCCATGACGGCGCCCATCTGCTCGCCGTCTGCGATCCGCAGGGGCGGCTGCTCTGGGTGGAGGGCCATCCCGGCGTTCGGCGGCACGCGGAGCGGATGAACTTCGTCGCCGGGGCCCGCTGGGACGAGCGGCATGCCGGCACCAACGCGCCCGGCACCGCGCTGGCCGCCGACCACGCCGTACAGATCTTCGCGGCCGAGCACTACAACAAGAGCGTCCAGAAGTGGACCTGCGCGGCGGCTCCCCTGCACGACCTGCGGACGGGCCGGCTGCTGGGCGCCGTGGACATCACCGGCGGCGACCACCTCGCCAGCCCGCACAGCCTGGCCCTGGTCCAGGCCACCGCCCGCGCCGCCGAGGCCCACCTCGCCACGTATCCCGAACGGAGCGCGCCCGCCGCCCACCTGACCGTCCTCGCCCGGGACGAAGCCGTCCTGACCACGGACGGCCGCAGCCTGCGGCTCGGCCCCCGGCACAGCGAGATCATGCTCCTGCTGGCCCGGCACCCGGAGGGCCTGACCGGTGACCAGTTGGCGATGCTCCTCTACGGAGAACGCGAGGTCCGGCCGGTGACCCTGCGCGCCGAACTGTCCCGCCTGCGCCACGTGGTCGGCCCTCTGCTCGACTCGCGCCCGTACCGTCTGACCAGAGCGGTGGAAACGGACCTGGCCCAGGTGGAAACGGAGCTGGCGGCCGGCGACCTGACGGCAGCGCTGCGCGACTACCGCGGCCCGCTGCTCCCCCTCTCCGAAGCCCCTGGCGTACGACGTCTGCGCTCCGTACTGGAAGACCGGCTACGGCGGGCCGTCCTCCCCCGCCGCGACCCGGAGACACTGCGCCTGTGGGCCGATACGCCCTGGGGCGAACACGACCTGGAAATCTGGGAAGCGCTGGAAACGACGGCCCGCCCTGAGGACAGGCGAGCGTCCCACACGGCAACACGCCTTCGTACGGCCTACAGCCTGCCGTCGGCGTCCCCATAGGTTCCCCCGCCGATTCTCCCGCCAGTCCCCCAACGTCTCCGCACGTCACCAACTATCAGGAGGCGAACAAGCCGACTGCCGGAAAGCGGAAAGTCAGCGGCAGAAACCCCTGCCCACAGCCTCGGCCTCCTAACCGCCCCCGCGCCCGCCCCTCCCGCAACCTTCCCGCAACGTCCCCGCCCCTAGCCTGCGCACCGGCGCCCCGCCGCGGGAGCGGAGGCGCGAGCCGAGAGCGATTGGGAGTTCCCATGGCCCGTTACGCGAACCCTGGTGCCGCCGACGCCCTGATGTCCTACCGGAGCCGTTACGACCACTGGATCGGCGGCGCATACGTACCGCCCGCCAAGGGCCAGTACTTCGAGAATCCCACCCCCGTCAACGGGCAGCCGTTCACCGAGATCGCCCGCGGTACGGCCGAGGACGTGGAGCGCGCCCTCGACGCCGCACACGCCGCCGCGCCCGCCTGGGGCCGTACGTCCCCGGCCGAGCGCGCCCAGATCCTCAACCGGATCGCCGACCGCATGGAGGACCACCTCGAAGCCCTCGCGGTCGCCGAGAGCTGGGAGAACGGCAAGCCCATCCGCGAGTGCCTGGCCGCCGACCTCCCCCTCGCCATCGACCACTTCCGCTACTTCGCCGGCGCCATCCGCGCGCAGGAGGGCACCCTCTCCCAGCTCGACGACGACACCGTCGCGTACCACTTCCACGAACCGCTGGGCGTCGTCGCCCAGATCATCCCGTGGAACTTCCCCCTGGTGATGGCCGCCTGGAAGCTGGCCCCCGCCCTCGCCGCGGGCAACGCCGCCGTCCTCAAGCCCGCCGAGCAGACCCCGGCCTCCATCCACTACTGGATGAGCCTGGTCGCCGACCTGCTGCCGCCCGGCGTCGTCAACATCGTCAACGGCTTCGGCGCGGAAGCCGGCAAGCCGCTCGCCTCCAGCCCGCGCGTCGCGAAGATCTCCTTCACCGGCGAGACCACCACCGGCCGCCTGATCATGCAGTACGCCTCGGAGAACCTGAAGCCGGTCACCCTCGAACTGGGCGGCAAGAGCCCCAACCTCTTCTTCGACGACGTCTCGGCCGCCGACGACGACTTCTACGACAAGGCCCTCGAAGGCTTCACCATGTTCGCCCTCAACCAGGGCGAGGTCTGCACCTGCCCGTCCAGGGCCCTCATCCAGCAGGGCCACTACCAGGACTTCCTGGCCGCCGGCGTGGCCCGCACCGAACAGATCGTCCAGGGCCACCCCCTCGACACCGACACGATGATCGGCGCCCAGGCATCCAACGACCAGCTCGAAAAGATCCTCTCCTACCTCGACATCGGCCAGAAGGAAGGAGCCCGCATCCGCACCGGCGGCACCCGCGCCGAACTCGGCGGCGAACTCGAAGGCGGCTACTACGTCACCCCCACCGTCTTCGAGGGCACCAACGACATGCGCGTCTTCCAGGAAGAAATCTTCGGCCCGGTAGTGGCCGTCACCCCCTTCACCGACTTCGACCACGCCATGACCCTCGCCAACGACACCCTCTACGGCCTGGGCGCCGGCGTCTGGACCCGCAACACCAACACCGCCTACCGCGCCGGCCGCACCATCCAGGCCGGCCGCGTCTGGACCAACTGCTACCACGCGTATCCGGCGCATGCGGCTTTCGGCGGTTACAAGCAGTCGGGGATCGGGAGGGAGACGCATAAGATGATGCTGGATCACTACCAGCAGACGAAGAACCTGTTGGTGTCGTATTCGCCGAAGAAGCTGGGGTTCTTCTAGTGTTCTGAGTCGTTAGTTTGCTTGCGGTTATAGGGTGGGGTCTGGTCCGAAGTCGTTGCCGCTGGAGTTGTCCAATCACGAAGGCCGAGTGCTGCGGGGCTGGTTGCGCAAGCAGTCGGCGTCTCAAGCACTGGTGCTGCGGTCGAAGATCGTGCTGGCGTGCGCGGAGGGCCTGCCGAACGCGCGGGTCGCGGACGATCTGGGCGTCTCGCGAGAGACGGTACGCAAGTGGCGGTCCCGGTTCGCCGCGAACCGGCTGGAGAGCCTGGCGGACCGACCGCGTTCGGGGCCACCGCGAAGGGATCACCGACGAGCAGGTCGAGGCCCTGGTCTCCGGGACGCTCGGCCAGGCGCCACCGACGGGTGATTCGCACTGGTCGACACGTTAGATGGCCGAGGCAGAGGGCATGTCGCAGTCGGCCGTCTCGCGGATCTGGCGGGCGTTCGGCCTCAAGCCGCACATCGTGGAGACCTTGAAGCTGTCGACCGACCCGCAGTTCGTGACCAATGTCCGCGACGTGGTGGGCATCTACCTCGCCCCGCCGGAGAAGGCTCTGGTCCTGGCGGCAATTGGCCGACGTCACCGCCCCGAGGAGGTCAGTAGGGTGGGTTCATGCCGAAGCACGAACCGTTCATCATCGACGGAGTCACTTACGAGCGCGATTCAGCTCCGGGAGAGGGCGGATCAGCCGTGGTGTGGAAGGCCCGCCGTAAGCCCGACGGTCAGGTGTTCGCAGTCAAACGGATTAAGAAGGACCGCAACGCGGACTCCGTTCGCAATAAGCGTTTCAATCAGGAGATCGAGTACGGACAGACATCGAGCCATCCGAACGTCGTGAGTATCCACGCGCGCTCAGAGGACGCGAACTTCTTCTACTACGTCATGGACTTCTACCCGATGACGCTGCGAAACGTGATCAACGGCGAAACCGATGCTGACGTGCTTCTCGACTACGCGCGCCAGCTCTGTGATGCGCTCGCGTACGTGCACGGCGACGGCATAGTGCATCGCGACATCAAACCTGAGAATGTCCTCGTCGACCCTGATGCGCGCCGGCTCGTCCTGGCCGACTTCGGCATCGCGCATTTCAAGGACTCCTCGCTCACGAATCGCGGGGACCTCTTAGTGAACCGGAACTACCTCGCTCCCGAACAGATGGTGAGGAACAACGCCCTCGGTATCGGCAAGCCGGCGGACATCTTCGCGCTCGGCCTCGTCATAACCGAGATGTTCACGAAGCAGAACGCCCGGGGGCGACGACACGCGCTTGTGCGCGACCGCTACCCCTTCCTGGCCGACCTCGACCTGATCATTGAACAGATGCTGCTCCAAGACGAGGCGCAGCGGCTCCGCATCGACACCGTACGCGGCATGCTTCGGGTAACCCTTCAGCGGCTCGACTCGGCAATCGAGGAGATCTCCGATGATCTGCGCCCCAACGAAGTGCCCGCCGACAGCTCGTCCGGCGAGGTCGAGCGGATCCTCGGCCGTGCCGCGAGAGACGTGCTGTCGGCGAAGCATGTCTTCGAGCGGGTCGCCGACGGAGAGCTCGACCGATTCAACCTCAACTACCACTGCGAGGTTGCGTACCGGGTGAGCACGGAGCTGTTCAATACGTGTGCTCAAGCCGTTGTGTATGCGTCGTGCAAGGCGAAGTTCGACTATGAGGGCGCCGGGCGGTGGGACGAGAACGACGACGCTCTCGTGGTGTCGGCCGCCAAGCCGGGACTCCAACGCGAGCTGGAGACGATTCTGGCTGATTTCCCCCTCCCTCGGTCTTCGCACTGGGCCGGTCTGCCGCGGCAGTCTGCTCACTTGTTCCGGTTCTGCAAGGACTACCACTGCAAAGAGCTGCTGACGAGCATCCGCGAATCTGTCTACGGTGAAGGCAATCGCTCGTTGCGGGCGAATCTGATCAACGCCCCGATCCTCTGGATCACCCGCTGGATGCGTACGAATCTGGACACCGACTACCTGGAGTTCGACAAAACAGTTCGCGAGGACATCGGCTTCGAGCGCCACCTCTCGGTGCTCTGGGACAAGACGCTTCCGTTGGATCCGGCCCGAGAAGCGGTGGGAGTGGGTCTATTGACCGAGCCGTTCAACGCCGACAGGGTCGCCAGCACACTGCAGGCGCTTGAAGCGAAGTGGGATGTCTCCGTGGGAGAGCTCGTAGACGGTGGGTACTCGGTCATGTTCCGGTCACGCAACACGTACCGCTGCTTCCACGACGAGGCGCTCGACCTCGCGGAACCGGGCTCAGTATTCGAAGCTGACGTCCTCAATCTGCTCCGCCCTGAGGCGGAGTTCGACGACCTCGTCGCACTCACATGGGATCGGGACTTCGACGTGGCCATCACCCTCGGGAAGGTCCTCGGCACCCTCACGCGCTAGCGTCCTGAGTCCAAAGTTCAAGGGCGTTCGCCGCGCCGCGCGGCGCTCCGGGCGCTGTGGGAGCGCGGGGTCGCGCGCGGCGAACTCGACCCGCACGTCGAACCCGATGCGGCGATCGACCTGCTCTTCGGCCCGGTGGCGTTCCGCCTGCTGCTGGGCCACCAGCCCGTCGACGTGGATTCCTGCGTACGCCTGGCCCGCACCGCCGTACAGGGCCTGCTCCTCACCCGACCGACCGCCCCGTCCCCATCACCGACGGCAACCGGAGGTTAGAACCGTGCTTCCCCTCACCGACACTCCCCAGCAGCCCCATGCGAAGTACCCGGGGCGCACCCTCGTGACCTCGCATTCGTTCAGCTTCGCCCGCCGTGAATGGATCGAGGCGAGCGCGCCGCTGTCGGAGCAGTTCCGGGTCGTGGCGGTGGACGCACCCGGCCACGGCGAGGCGCACGCGATCCCGGGCTACACGATGGCCGAGACGGCCGCCGCGTTCGCCGCCACGATCAACGAACTCGGCCTGACCGACTACGTGCTGGTCGGCCACTCGATGACCGGCAAGATCATGCAGATCCTTGCCGGCCGGGCCGGCGCCGGGCTGGGACTCGCGCATCCACCGGCGAAACTCGTGCTGATCACCCCCACGCCGCTCGGGCAAGAGGTCGGCGGCGAGGACCTGCCGCGCGAACTGTTCGAGAGCCGCAGGGACGACGCGGACGCCGAGAAGTTCGTGCTGGACCGCACCGCGCTGCCGCTGGAGCCGGAAGTGTTCGACCGTGCCTGCGAAGACTATGCGCGGATGAATCGCAAGGCCTGGGACGCCTGGCTGACGGAGGGGATATACGAGGACTGGACCGAGCGCGCCGCGCCGATCGACGTCGAGACCCTGCTGATCGTCGCGGACGGCGACCCGACCTGGGGCCTGGAGATGCAGCAGAAGCTGACGGTGCCCCACCTGTCCAACGTCACGATCGCGTCAGTCGACTGCGGCCACCAGGTACCGATGGAGGCACCGCAGGCCCTGTCCGACCTGATCACCGCCTTCGCCGCGTCATGACCGGCACCGCTCAGCCCTCGACCGAAGACCGGGGCCGGGGCGGGCGACTGCCCCTGGCCTCCCACGGCCCGCTCACCGAGGAGCAGCTCGCCACGCAGCGGCGCATGCGGGACGAGGTCGTGCCGTGGGCCCGGGAGGCGGGGGCCGCCGCGGCCACGGCCGAAGGAATCTGATCGGCCCGTTCAACGCGTTCGTGCACCGCCCGGCCATCGGCGCGGCCTTCCTGGACTGGGTCCTCACCGACCTGACGTGCAGTCCCACGGGTACGTCTTCTTCGGCGACATAGAGGTGCGCTGCTACAAGCACAAGGCGCGCCGGGTGTACAACGAGCGGGACATCCGCCGCCTGGGGCGGGCCCTTGCGGAGCTGCGCCTGGACCTGGACGTCGTCGTCGATGCGAAGTTGCCCACGTATCGCGACGATGGGCACCGCGAGTCGGAAGACCGCTACCCCGGCTGGCGGCAGCGGCTGGTGTCGTGGATGTTCACATCTGCTCACTGAGCGGCCTTTTTGCCACCAGTCCCGCGAGCAGCGGCTGGAGGGGTGCGCAGCCGTTGGCGCTCGCCCTGCGGTCCGAACATGATCAGGTACTCGACCGGACCGCTGCCGCTGGAGTTCACCATCCCGTGCGGGGTGCGGGTGTCGAACTCGGCGACGTCCCCGGGGGTCAAGACGAGGTCTTGGTCGCCGAGTGCGAGCCACAGTCGTCCGTACAGGACGCACAGCCACTCGTAGCCGTCGTGGGAGACCTGCCGGGGCCGCGCGGGCGGGTCTTCAAGGGCGGGCAGGACGTGCTTGTGGACGTGCAGGCCGCCGACGTACCGGGTCAATGGCAGCACTGCCTTGTCGTCGCCGAAGCTCAGCGGCGCCGTGGCGCGCGGCTTGGCCGCGGGGGCGGGTGCCGTGCCGGCCAGCTCGTCCAGGGAGACGCCGTACTCCTTCGACAGCTGCAGCAGCACCTCCAGGGTGGGCTTGCGTCGGCCGGTCTCGATCCGGGACAGCGTGCTGGACGAGATGCCGGTTGCGCAGCTGACACCGGCAAGCGTCGCGCCGTGGTGCTCGCGCGCGGCCCGCAACCGGGGCCCCATCGCGGCCAGCGTGGCGCCTACGTCATCGACTGCCATCTTTCCCACTCCTTCTTGCCGTGCCGCTCCGCCGCTCTGTGCTGCAAGGTTGCCAGAATGGCAAGGCTGGTCGCGTCGGGCGGGTGCTGCGCCGCATGATCGATGGGTAACCGCGTCGCCGCGACCCGAGGAGAGGCCCATGCAGCCCGAGCCGACCGCCGAGTTCCGCCACCGCACCGTCAAGGCCCCGGCCGGGCGCCTGCACCTAGTCGAGCAGGGAACCGGTCCGCTGGTCCTGCTCGTGCACGGCTTCCCCGAGTCCTGGTATTCCTGGCGCCGCCAGCTCCCGGCCCTCGCCGCGGCCGGATACCGGGCGGTGGCGATCGACGTGCGCGGTTACGGCCGCTCCTCCAAGCCGGAGGCGACCGGCGCCTACCGGATGCTCGATCTGGTGGAGGACAACGTCGCGGTCGTGCGTGCGCTCGGCGAGGAGAGCGCGGTGGTCGTCGGCCACGACTGGGGCTCCAACATCGCTGCCGTCTCCGCCCTGCTCCACCCCGAGATCTTTTGCGCCGTCGGCCTGCTGAGCGTCCCCTACGCGCCGCCCGGCGGCCCCCGCCCCAGCGACGTCTTCGGCCAGATCGGCGGCCCCGAGCAGGAGTTCTACGTCGCCCACTTCCAGGAGCCCGGGCGCGCCGAGGCGGAGATCGAGCCCGACGTCCGGGGCTGGCTCGCGGGCTTCTACGCGGCCCTGTCCGCTGACACCATGCCCGCCCAGGGCGAGCCCGACCCGCACTTCGTCGCCCGCGGCAGCGGCCGGCTGCGCGACCGCTTCCCCGTGGGCCCCCTCCCGGCCTGGTTGAGCGAGGAGGACCTCGACGTCTACGCCGGGGAGTTCGAGCGCACCGGCCTGACCGGCGCACTCAACCGCTACCGGAACATGGACCGGGACTGGGAAGACCTTGCCTCGCACAGCGGAGCCCCGATCAAGCAGCCGTCCCTGTTCGTCGGCGGTGCCCTGGATGCCTCCACCACCTGGATGTCCGACGCCATCGACGCCTACCCCACCACCCTCCCCGGCCTGTCGGCCTCCCACCTCCTGGACGGCTGCGGCCACTGGATCCAGCAGGAGCGCCCCGACGAGGTCAACCGCCTGCTGACCGACTGGCTCGACACCCTCCAGGCAGGAACCAGGCAATCCAGGCGCGGCGGTCCGCGCACGGGCGCGGTGCCCAACGCGGCAGCGGCGGCGCCGGAGCTGTGATGTACGGAGTGCGGGCCGGCTGGTCGGAGATGGAGAACCGCATGGACTTGTCAGCCTCGTCAGGGAGCCCGGCCCGCAGCAGGACCGGGCGGGTGGTCAGCGTACGGATTGGCGGCACGGGCAACGCATCGCTCGGCGGCCTCCAGCCGGATCCGCTCGCGAAACGCCTGCCGTTCGGGCGTCAGCCCACCGCCTTGCGGATATCCCACACGCTCGGCATACCGCGCCGATCACCTTCGTCAGCCCTGCCGACTTCACGCTTCACAGGTCAGTACCGCCAAATTGCCTTGCCTTCAGGCGATTTCGCCCTGCCGATACCCGCCCAGGAGCCCGTTAGGGTGGCCCGGTGACCGACGCGAGCATGGACAGAATGAACCGCTTCCGGGCCGAGGCGGCATCCCGGGATCTGCCCTCGGAGGAGGTGGAGGAATGGATACGTGTCGCCCGCCCGGCGGTGTACGCGGCCGAGAGCGGTGACGGCCCCCTCGTGGCCCGGGTCGGCGGCGACCCCCTGCTGCCGCACGGCGTGCCGAAGCCGTCCGACCCCTTCGTGGCCTCCGTCGACCTCGCGGCCCTCCCGCCGGGCGCCACCGGCCTCCCGCTCCCCGCCGACGGCCACCTGCTTCTCTTCTCCGGCACCGATGTCGGCATCGGGGGACAGGTGTCCGACGCGGTGCTGTACGTTCCCGCCGGGACCCCGACAACCCCGAGCCCCCTCGAACACAGTCGGCGCGAGCCGTACCGGCCGCGTGAACTGCGCACGCTCTGGCACCAGCCGAGCGCGCAGATGCCGGAGAGCTTCGCCCTCGACAGATGGGGCGACTTCCCCGAGGACGAGCAGTTCGAACTCGCCGACGAACTCAGCGACGCCTGGGCACACGTGGGCGGCTATCGCCCTTCCTGGGCCTTGCAGATCGGCGGCCACCCGGTCTCGCCCCAGAACGACCCCGTCCACTACGCCCGTACGCCCGGGGAGGCCGACCCCTGCGAACATGGCGGTACGGCCCACGAAGAGGGCGCCGACGACTGGACTCTGCTGGCCACCTGGAGGTGCGGCGACGACGTCACGGAACTGGACTCCGGCGTGGCCCACTGGGTGATCCGCCGCCGGGACGTGGCAGACCGGCGCTTCGACCGGGTCCATCGTTACGTTGAAATGGCCTGACAGCGCGAGGCGTACGGCCGACTCCCGGCGCTCATCGGCCGCCTTCCCTGCCCCGCGGAGCGGAAGAGATACGGGCGTACACCCGTGGGGCGCTGCCGCGCCCTGCTGAGCGTCGCTTGGTGTTCCCCGGGCGCGGCAGCGGCCGTAGGGAGGCGGGTTGACCGACGGGCATGGCCAGCTGGGCGGCAAGCCCGCCAGAGCGATCACCGTCACACGCGAGATGGTCGACGGCACCGCCATCTTCGACTTCGAACGCAAGATGAACGACGGATCGGGCTGGCCGATGTGCATCACCCGAACGAAAGACGAACTGGGCATCACCCGCACCATGATGGCCGATAAGCTCTTCGGCGCCTTCATTCAGTGGAAGGCGCAGGTCCGAACCACCCGTGGCTGGTAAATGGGGCTCTGCGCCGACTCCACATGAGCGCGACGCCGATTCGTTGTGGAACTCCATGCGCATTAAGGCCAGCGTGTGCCCGGCGGGGTTCGCGCAGCAGATCGAGCCCATCGGGTCCGCGCTGACAAGGCGTACGCCTTCAGCAGAAACCGCGCCTGCTTCCGCCGCCGCGGCAACCGCTGCACCATCCCCGACAAAGCCGACCAGGCGCGTAACCGCCTCAAGAGGCACCGCGCCGTCGCCACACGGTGCGACAAGTCGGCGGTCCGCTACCAGGCGACCGTCCTCATCGCTGCCCTCAACGAGTGGCTGTGATCAGCGCCGCCACAGACGTCCTACGCGACCCTGACCACGTACTTGCCCTGGACGCCGCCCGCCTCCAGCGCCCGGTGTGCCGCTGCTGTCTCCTCCAGGGGGAAGACCGTGTCCACCGCAGGGCTCAGCTTGCCCTCGACCACATGGCGGGCGAGGTCGTCGAAGTCCGCTCGCGTGGGGTTGCCGCTGAAGAAACGCACCCGGCCGTGTCCGTGGACCGTGCCGGCCGCGAGGTAGCCGAGCGACGCCGCAGGCCGTTTCAGGTCGAAGGCGATGGTGACCATGCGCCCGCCCGGATTCAGTAGGCGCCGGAAGGCCCGCAGGTCGGTCCCCGCGGTGTCCAGGACCACGTCGAAGCGGCCCAGTTCCGCCGGCCGCACGGTGCGGTGGTCGACGGCCTTGTGCGCGCCGAGCCCGCGGACGAAGTCGAGGTTGGCCGCACGGGCCAGGGCCGTGACCTCGGCGCCGTACGCCCGTCCGAGCTGGACGGCGGCGTTGCCGACACCACCCGCCGCGCCCCGGACGAGGAGTCGTTCGCCGGGGCGCAGCCCGGCTTTGTCCCGCAGCGCGGTGATGGCCGTGGTGGCCACCGGCAGCGCGGCGGCGTCCACCAGGTCAAGGCCGTCGGGGAGCCGGCCGACCCGCTCGGCGGGCACGGTCACGTACTCGGCGGCGGTGCCGAACCCGGCGGTGCGACCCAAGACCCCCCATACGCGGTCGCCGGCCGCGAACCGTGTGACTCCGGCACCCGGTGCGGCGACCTCGCCGGTGAAGTCCAAGCCGACGCGCTTGGGGAATTTCCGGCCGCTCAGCAGGCGGAGACGGCCGACACGTACTGCCAGTTCGCCGCTGTTGACGCTGAACGCGCGCACCTTCACAAGGACCTCGCCGGGGGCCGGCTCGGGTCGTGGCACGCGGCTCATATAGAGCACATCGGGGCCGCCATAGCGGTCGTAGAGCACTGCCTTCATCATGCGGTCCTTCATCATGCGGTCCTTCATCATTCTGCCTTTGCCGCCGGGGCCGTACAGGGATCTGGCACCGACCGTAAACTCTCAAGTGGACGCAATCGTCCGCTTGGACCGGAAGCGAGAGACAGTGATGGCGGAATCCTCTCGGATCACAGCCCGGGACAAGGTGCGGGCGGACGCCCGGCGCAACCGGGAGCGCCTCCTCGTCGCCGCCCGTGCGGTCTTCGCGGAGCACGGAATCGACGCCCCGATGGCGACCGTGGCCCGACGGGCCGGGGTCGGCGTGGCGACGCTGTACCGGCATTTCCCGACCCGAGACGCCCTGGTGAGAGGCGCGTTCGCGCAGCAGATGGAGACCTGCGCGCGGGCGCTCACCGAGGCTCTGGCCGCCCCCGACCCGTGGCAGGGCTTCCAGCAACTGGTCGAGACGGTCTGCGCTCTGCAACGGGAGGAACGCGGGTTCCCCGCCGCGTTCGTCGCGGCCTTCCCGGAAACCACGTCGGAACACGCGCAGTCCCGGCAACGAGCCGAGCGGGACTTCACGACCCTGGTACGCAGAGCCCAGGCGTCGGGCGCGCTGCGGGCCGATTTTCACCCTTCCGACCTCGCGGTGGTCCTGTTGGCACACTGCGGTCTGGTGACCGCCCTACCGGATGATGGTGCAGCGTCCCGGCGCCTGGTGGCCTATCTGCTCCAGTCCTTCCGCACCGACACGGCCAACAAACCGCTGCCCCCGCCGGCTGCACTGACATTGCGCAGCCTCCCGATTGCAACTGACGGTCGCCAGGGGCAGCGGCCCCGGGAGGCTGACAAGAAACGGTACCTGCCGCAGGGCACCCCAGTCCGATAACTCCACTTTCGCAACACGCTTTAGGGTGCGCGCGGCGGGACGTCCCCCCGCCACTTCCCCCGGGCGGAAACCACCCATGAAAACCTGGTGCATCACCGATATCAGCAGTGGCTTCGTCCGCCTGATGACGGAAACGCCGAGCGCGCGTCAGGTCACCACCGCAGACGTCCTGCGGCACGTTTCCGACGTATTCCGGTTGCCCTCCACCAGGGCTCTCCGGACGGCATCGTCCCCAGGCCAGCGATATCCGTTGTGTTCGCGGCCGTTGCCACGGCGGCCCCAGGGCGAGCCCCGTCCGGAACCGGTGAGAGGAAATGGCTCGACACATTCTTCGACGTACGGGCCGATGGCCTCGAACACTCGAAGCCCCCGGACACCGCCGAAGAGTGTCGGCAATCCGCGGATCAGGGCGACGCGTTGCGCCGCATCGCCCGCACGGGTAATGACGATCTCGATGAGCCCTTCACTGTTGCCGCTTTCGGCTCCCGGCACGCCATCTCATGAGCTCCTCCACAGCTCTCGGAACACTGCGTTCATCTCCAAGTACGACCACCTTGTGTTCGCGTACCTCGGTTGGCGGCTGTAGCGATATGGCGCCGCAGGTACGGGTGATGCGCAGGTGAGGCCGCATCGAACGTCCGGCCGGGCGCGTCAAGTTGGTTCGGGCGGGTCGTCGAAGAGGTCGCCCTGCCCGGCCGCCAGGCCCACCGGACGCCAGGTCCGGCCGTCCTGGGCCAGATGGCGCACTGCGGCGGCGCTGCCGGGCACGACGCACAGGAGAGACCCGGTCCCGGTGCGTATGATCAGCCTGCGTACGGCCGGAGAGGGGCCGGCCAGCAGCAGTTCCCCGCCGACCGAACGCAGACGCATCGCCTTGCGTACCAGGACGGCCAGGACATCGATGGTCAGCCGGTCCACCGCCGACACATCGACGATCACGGTGGGGACGGTGGCGTGGTGGCGGATCATCGCCGCCAGGCATTCCACCGTGTCCCATGCCCCGTTGGGCAGCACGAGCAGGTGGTATCGAGCGGGACGGGGCAACGGAATCGGCGCCTTTCGTGAATGGAGCTGGACGCCTCGGCCCCCAGAACACGCGCTTTCGGTGGCACAACACGCCTACCGTGCGGAGGAGATACCCGCTCCCGGCACCCTGACCCCATCTTCGGGGAGGAATTCTCCTGTGCCGGGCAGGTGAACACCGTCCGCACCCCTGCGCGGGCGCCCGGACGGCCGGGCGTTCCGATGGGCCGCCCCTGGTCCAGCCACGACTGTACGGAACCGCTGACGGCACTACTACGCGGACACCGCAACGCCCAACTCAGGCTGCGACTCCGTAGCGTAACGGAGGGCGGGAGTTGGCGAAGCAGAGCGATCTGTGGCCAATTCCTGCCGTACGCCCTGGTCGTCCAGTGGGCCCTCCCCCACGCGCCACGCCATGACGCCATGCCTTACCGCACCCGTCCGCGCCCCGTTTGTGCCCCGGGTCGGTGCCAGGGCCCGTCCGGTCAACGTCACCGTGGCGAATCACCCTTGCGCCGCCATTCCCGGCGTCCGGACAAGATCCGGACAAACCCCGGTGTCATCTCCCGCGCACGCTGCGCACCTGGCTACGGTGACGGACATGCCCCATCTCCTCCTCGTCGAGGACGATCCCCTGCTGCGCGCTACGTTGGTGCGCGTGCTCCGCGGCCGCGGCCACGCCGTGGCCACCGCGGCGACCGGAATGTCCGGCCTGGACGCCGCCGTGACCGACCGGCCGGACCTCGTCGTCCTGGACCTCGGCCTGCCGGACGTGGACGGCGCCCAGGTGCTGCGGATGCTGCGGGCGGTCAGCGACGTACCGGTGATCGTGGCCACCGCGCGGAACGAGGAACCGGTCATGGTCGCGGTCCTCGGGGACGGTGCCGACGACTACATCGTCAAGCCCTTCGGCCCGGCCCAGCTGGATGCGCGGATCAAGGCGGTGCTGCGCCGCTTCGGCACCGCCGGGCCGGAGCCCGCGCTGCGGGTCGGCGGTCTGCTGGTGGAAGCGGCGGCGCGGGAGGTGACGTTGGACGGCGCGCCGCTGGAGCTGACGCCGCGCGAATTCGACCTGCTGGTGTACCTGGCCCGGCGGGCGGGGCAGGTGATCTCCCGGCGGGAGCTGCTGGCGGAGGTGTGGCAGCAGCCGCTGGGCGGCACGGACAAGACACTGGACGTCCATCTGTCGTGGTTGCGGCGGAAGCTGGGCGAGACGGCACAGCGGCCGCGGTACCTGCACACGGTCCGTACGGTGGGCGTGAAACTGGCGGCGCCTGGCGAGCTGGCGCTGGCAGGCGCCTCGAACACGACGGGCGGATCGGACGCCGTGCCCGCCGGCTACGGTGACTCCTCCACCCCCGTACTGCCCGGCACGCCGTAACCACGCACCGCAGCCTGCTTCCTTCGCACCGGCGCTACCACCGCGCTCGCGCACACCGCCAGCTGGTTCCGCCGACTCTGCACATCCGCAACCGCGCCAGCGGCCGGGCTCCCACCGACACCACCTCGCGCGCCCGTCCACTGGTCTCCCAGATCGGCCAGACATCGACGGTCTCTCGAGACGGGGGCCGGGATCGCCGCTGTCGGGGCCCTCGTCGGCAACGTCTTCACCCACCCACCCGACGGCGTCGGCACGCTCCAGGCGGCCGTTCCCGAAGGCGGCGGGAGAAGCGGATCATCGTCGAGGACGACGGGCCAGGCTTTCCGTAAGGGTGCATCCCGGCACTCGGCGACTACGGTGGCGGGGCAACGGGTCTGGGCCTGGAGATCGTCCAGGCCCAGACCACCGCGGAGCAGTCGAGCGGCTCGCCGGCAGGGGTGCGGCGGCTGTGGGCGGTGGCCCTGTCACAGCGCGCTCCCTCCGGCCTGGCGGACCCCGTGTCTGGAGGTGGACAGCCACAGGCCCGGCCGTGGAAGTGCCGCCCGGACGGGTCCTACGCCGCCAGCTGAGACGGCGTCCTACGTCGCCGGCTGAGGGAACACCGTCCGTATCGCCCGCCCCCACTTGTTGGCCTTGAGGCCGGGTCGCAGGACCGCCATGGCGCCGCAGTACTTGGTGAACTGGACGGCGCGCAGTCCGTAGGTGTGCAGCAGCCGGTCCGCCTCCGTGAGGTGGCCGGTCACCGCGGTCTTGGTCTCGACGAGCACCACGTCTTCGTCGGCGCGTACGCTGCGGCCGGTCCCCGCGTCCTGGCAGACCAGGCCGGCGTCGCAGGTGATGCGCCGGCCGTCGGCGACGAACGTGGCGCGCTGGTAATCGGTCACCAGCGACGGGACCAGTTCCTCGGGCGCGACGATGCCGTACGTACCGTGCAGCACGGTGGCCAGAAAGTCGCGCGGGCCGCGTCCCAGCGTCGCCTCGTCGGGCAGCAGGGGCCGCCTTCGCTTGTCCGTCTCGCCGCGTCGCCCCTTGAGCTTGATCTCGAACTGCCGCTCGCTCGCCGGAATGCTCGTACAGCCGCTCGCGGATCTTGTAGCGGTGCCGGCGCCCCTGCCGGTGGTCGTGGAAGGACCGCAGGTCGAGGGTGTCGTAGTAGACGGAGTGGTAGCCGAACCAACGGCGGCCGTTGATGCACAGCGCCTGGAACGGACCGCCGGGCCGGTGCGGGTCGGTCAGCCGGGCCGCGAAGTCCGCGAAGACCTCGGCCGGTACGAGGTAGCTGTGATCGACGCGGGCCATCAGCTCTGCGCGGGCCTGGAGTTCGCAGAGGGTTATCGGACGTGCAGCCATGGCGGCATCGGCCACGGCCCGTAAGGCGGGAATCACACGGTCTCCCCGGAGAGGGAACGGGGCTGCGGGTGAGCGTCGGAGGGGACGGCCGTGCGGGTCCTTCGGGGATGCTCGTCCAGGGGTGCCGTGCGGGTGGGCGCCGTGGACGTGTCCGGAAGGCGGAAGCGGACGTCGACCACCATCAGGTCCCGGACGTAATCCACCTCGTTGACCGTCCAGTTGAGGGGGACGCCGAGTCTGCGCGCCAGGTCGTCACGGACCGCCTGGGGGTCGGCGTGCACGGTGTCCAGGGTGACGACGGCGCGGCGGGTACGGGCCATCAGGCGCGGGTGGTCGGCGCCGTACATCACCAGGAGCAGCAGCCCGGCGAGCGCCGCGGCGACGGAGAACCTCAGATGCGGCAGGCCGCACAGCAGGCCGAGCACCAGGGTCGTGAAGTAGTACGCGACCTCCGCGTGCTGGACCGAGTCGGAGCGCAGCCGGACGATCGACAGCACCCCGAACAGACCGAAGCCCAGAGCCACGCCCCCCTCGCCGACCTGGGCCAGCGCCGAGACGACCGCGAACAGCGCGACGTTGAGCGCCAGGTAGGCGGGCACCAGATCGCGGCGCCGGTGGCGCGGGTAGTAGATAGCGAAGGTCAGCACGCCCACCGCGGCGAGATCGAGCGCCAGATGAGCGGCGAGCTGCCCCAGCGTCTCCATGAAACGTCTCCTTCGGTCGCTGATCGGTACGCGTCAGACGCTAGGAACGGACGGGTTAACTCCACCCCCCTTCCGGGTTAACGCCACGGCCCTGCGGACGGCCGGCGCATCCGTCTCCTTCAGGGGGCGACACCCTTGTCGTCGGGCTCTGTTGTGGCACCGCACCGCGCGGCCCTCTCTTCCGAGGGAGCCACCACGCCCCGTACGAACGCACGGCTCCGCATCACCGCCCGTCTCACCGTCCACAGGACACCCCCGGCTGGGGATACGGCTTCGCCACTGCCCGCCTCTGCGAGAGCAACGCCCTACGCGCCGGCCGGGCGGCTTCGACGTCATGACCGTCGGCCTGCGGGGCGACCGGGTGCTCGGTGGAGAGGATCGTGAGACCGCGCAATACGACTTCTCCGTTCGAGGCACAGCCCATCGGCCGACGGCTGCCGTGGGCCGATGCGCATCACGAACCGGCTCGGCGAGCCGCCGGCGTTTCGTCGCGGCATCCCCGACCGAGCCCGCCGCGTCGACCGGCAGCAGGTCGCGCCACGGTGCCCAGCTCACGCAGGGGCCGCATGTCATCCAGCGCCCCGGACCGTTCCCGCATCGCCGTCCCGGCGGCCATGGCCCGGTCACCGTCGACCGGCGGAGCCGCCCGCATCACCCAGCCGCTCGCTCGTATGCCTCTCCTGCGGCGGGCGCTGAACTCCATGGCCCTCGTCCAGCACCGCGACCAGAGCGACGCCGTGCGGGATACCGGTGAGCGCGTGACCCATGCCGTGGGCGAGGCCCAGGCCGGAGAGGGCCGGCGCCTGGCCGGCCAGATGCGCACCCATCATCAGTTCGGCCCATTTCCAGGTCCTTGCCGTACCGGTAGGCGCGCGGCAGGGCCAGGTCGTGTCCGCAAAATCAGGGCAGCCAGAGTTTGAGGCAGGCGAGGGTGACCATGGCCTGGTAGTGACGGGCGTGTTTGTCGTAGCGGGTGGCCAGGGCTTTGTGGTGCTTGAGCTGGTTGAAGCAGCGCTCGGCGAGGTTGCGGCGCCGGTAGGCCGCTCGGTTGAGCCGGCACCGGCTCTCGCCTCGCCGGATGCGGCCGTTGATCTGGTCGATCCGCTCCGGGATGGCGGCTTTGATGCCGCGGCCGCGCAGGTATGCGCGGATCTTCGTGGACGAGTAGCCCTTGTCCGCCACGACCAGGGCAGGGCGGGTGCGAAGGCGGCCTGGTCCGCATCGCTGGATGCGGAGGCGGGCCATCACGGCCTCGAACTGGGTGCAGTCGTTGATGTTGCCGACGGTCAGCGTGAAGGCCAGGGGACGGCCCTGGCCGTCACATGCCAGGTGGATCTTTGTGGTCGGTCCGCCGCGGGAGCGGCCGACCGCCTCGCCCGGCCACGACTGCCCCTTCTTCGGGCCCCGGCCGCATGCTGATGGGCCCGCACGGTGGTCGAGTCGATGCACACGATCGTCCAGTCGACGGCGCCGACAGCGTCGCAGTGCTGCTGAACGTGGGCCGGCAGACGGTCCCAGGTCCCGTCGGCCGACCAGCGGCGGAAGCGTTCATAGACCGTCTTCCACGGCCCGTACCGGTCAGGCAGGTCCCGCCAGGCCGCCCCGGTGGACAGCTTCCACAAGATCCCGTTCATCACCTGTCTGCGGTCTCGCACCGGCCGGCCCATCCGCGGTGGAGCCAGCAACGGCTCAATCACCATCCACGCCTGATCGGTCACCTCATGACGACGCACCACGAACCGACCAACGACCGACTTTGCGGACACGACCTAAGGCGTCGTACTCTGCATCAGGCGCGCACGTACGCCTCGGGAAACCGCGCTCTTGTGCAAGGAGAGAGGGACGGGCACGAAGTGCAGCGCGTACGTACCGGGCTCCGGTCCGCGGCTGAACGCGATTCTGACCTTGCCGATCCCGTATCGCGACAGGTCGATCCGGAAGACGTAGGGATCGTCTTCGTCGTCGGGGTGGAGCGGGATGCCCCGGAGCATCAGAGGTACGGGGATCAGGCTGCGCAGCATGAGCCGGCCGCCGCGGACGAACACCTCCACCGCAGGCCCCGCCATGGCCCGGGCCCGGATGTCCGTGATCCGGCCCGCGAGGGTGTACCAGCCGCACAGCTCGCCCCACAGTTCGGGGCGCTGGGGCACGTCGGTGCGGAGCGTCTGCTCCGGCAGGCCGAGCAGGCGGCGCAGCAGGGCCTCGGTTTCGCCGGGCAGCCACAGCAGCGCGCGGTGGGCGGCGTTGGTCAGGGCGAACACGGCGAGCCCGTCGTCCGGGGCGACGAACAGCTGTGAGGTGAAGCCGGGCAGGATGCCCTGGTGCTCGACGAAGCGGTGGCCGTCCAGCTCCCCGCGGAAGAAGGCCAGGCCCATGCCGGGCACGCGGGGATCGGGCTGGTAGTGCGGGGCGAACATCGTGGCGAGGGTCGTGGGGGCGAGGACCGAGCCGTGCTGGTTGGTGCCGCCGCCGAGGAGTGCGCACAGGTAGCGGGCCATGTCCCGCGGGGTCGAGTAGACGGACGAGGCGCCAGGGGTCGTCCGCTCCCGGTCGGTGACCGCTTTCAGGCCGCGGGCGCGCAGCTCGTACCCGGTCGCCAGGCGCCCGAGGATGCGTGCGGCGCGGATCAGGTCGGTGTCGGTCATGCCGAGGGGGGTGAAGACGTGCTCGCGCAGGTAGTGGTCGAAGGGCTCGCCGCTGACGTCCGCGACGATCTGGCCGAGGGTGGCGAATCCGTGGTTGGCGTACGTCCATCGTGTGCCCGGGTCCGCGTCGATCCGCAGGCCGTGGCGGTAGTACTCGGCGAGCGACGGCAGTGGCCGGCCCACCCGTACGCCTTCCCCCGCGTTGGGCCGCAGCAGATCGGCCGGTGTGCGCAGCTCGCCCACGCCCGCGGTGTGGGTCAGCAGGTGACGCAGGGTCGGGGGCCGGTAACCGGGCCCGGCCAGGATGAGGGGGTAGGCGCTGAGGTAGTTCGCAGCCGGGGCGTCGAGGTCGACCAGGCCCCGCTCCCACAGCTGCATCACCGCGATCGCCGTGAAGGTCTTGCTGATCGAGGCGACACGGAAGACCGTGTTGTCGCTTATCGGCTCGCGCATCTCCATGTCGGCGAACCCGTGCACGGAGAGGTGCTCAAGGCGGCCGTCGTGCACCACTCCCACAGCCAGCCCTCCGACGGGTCGGCGGTTGAGCATCCCGGCGACCCATTCCTCCGTCACGCTCGCGAGTTTCTGAAGCATGGCTCCTCCTCACCTCCGGCGCGTGGCCGCAGTTATCGGGCGCGCGCTGCCGCCCGTCAAGGGGCCGGAAGGGAAGGGCAGGAAAACCGGCTTCCGGGAAGACCTTCGATACGGCGAGCGGTGCGACGGAGGAAGGGCGGGCACAGGGAGCGGGAGGGCGGTGCGGCTCCGGCGACGGTTTACGTCCTGGGGCGGGCGCGGGGCCCAGGGTGGCCTACGAGCGCCAGGGTGGGCGGGGCGCAAGAGTGTGGGTGCGCGCCGAGGGCGCCCGGCTCGTGGTCGTCTTCGAGAGGAGCGATGAGCGGCCCTTACGGGGACCACCGGGACCGGCAGGAAGTCGACGCGCGGGCGGCAGGCTTCGCGCACCGGCCGCTGTCGGGCCCGTCGGAGAAGGAGCACCATCGAAGCGGACGCGCGCCGGGTTACGGCGCGGGCGGCGGTTCGCCGCGCTCACGGACGGAGCGATGCCCTCATGCACGCACCAGCCACCCCGAACCCGATCCGGGTCTTCCTGCTGGACGACCACGAGATGGTACGCAGGGGCGTACGCGATCTGCTCGACGCCGAACCGGACATCGACGTGGTGGGCGAGGCCGCCGACCGGCGCGAAGCCCTGGCCAGGGGGCCCGCCCTGCGCCCGCACGTCGCGCTCCTGGACGTACGGCTCGGTCCCGGCAGTCCGGAAGGCGACCACGAGGGCATCGAGGCGTGCCGCGAACTGCGCGCCCGGATGCCGGAACTGGCCTGCCTGATGCTGACCTCCTTCGATGACGACGAAGCGCTCTTCGACGCCATCATGGCGGGCGCGGCCGGTTACGTCCTCAAGCAGATCAAGGGCTCCGACCTGGTCTCGGCCGTACGGACGGTGGCGGCCGGCGCGTCCTTGCTCGACCCGGGCGCCACCGCGCGCGTCATGGCCCGGGTCCGCGGCGAAGAAGATCCTGTACCGCCCGAACTGGCCCGCCTGTCCCCCCGGGAGCGGGAAATCCTCCAACTGATCGGCGCGGGGCTGACCAACGGGCAGATCGCCCAGCGGCTGTACCTGGCGGAGAAGACCGTCAAGAACCGCATCTCCTCGATCCTCGCGAAGCTCGGCGTCGGCCGCCGTATCCAGGCCGCGGTGCTGGCCGAGAAGATCCGGCACCGCGATCCGACGGCCCCCGAGAGCTCTGGCGAACGGGCATGAGCGGCCGAAGAGCCTCAAGGGCATGGTCGGCGCCGACCACCAGGAGGTCGGGAGCGAGGGCAGCTTCGAGCGTGTCCGCAGTTGTCGGTGAGGGCGCCCGCAGCGAGGCGACGGTCGCTCTCGCGTATACGAGGCGGCCCCGCGCCCCGGGGAGACCGAGGCTGCTGACGCTGTGGAGGGGTGGTTCGGGGCGTGTCGAGGGCCGTTCGGCCCCAAGCGGGCGGGCGTGCTGAGGCCGCACTCTGGCGGGGTAGGGCCGGCGCCCGGCGGTGGCCGGAATCCCGGCCGGGCCCGATCGGTCGCCTCTCGGACAGGAGAGTCCCGTGGCACAGGCGCCCCGCATCGCGGTGACCGGCGTCGGCACCACGTTCCGTCGCGACGACGGAATCGGACCGGCCGTCGTGCGACGGCTGCGCGAGCGGACCGTGGAGCGCCCGCTGCCGCCGTCGGTCGAGCTCGTGGACCGTGACGGTCGGAGCGGACGGCTGGTGTCCCTGTGGGAAGGCGCGGAGCCGGCCATCGTGGTCGACGGCACCCACGCCAAGCCCCGTCACCCCGGCCGCGACCACCGCTTCGGCCCCGAAGGCCCGTACGCCCGCCCGGCCGGCACCAGTTCGCACGGTCCGGCCCTGGGCAAAGCCATCGAGCTGCCCAACGTGCTGGGCCGCCTGCCGGGCAGGCTCATCCCGCGACGCGTACTGGAGATGTACGAGAGCACCGGACCGCGCATGGCCCGCGGGGACTTCGGCGGAATCCGCTGCGAAGCGTGCCTGGAGCACACGCCGGAGGCCGACGTCGGCGACCACGTCGTCGTGCACGTCGGCTCCGCCATCACCACCGTCGACGAGACCGAGGCGGTCCGCGCGCTCGCCGTACCGCGGGCGATGCCGGACGCCGTGGCGGGCGAACCGCTGCCCGCCGGAACACCCACCGAGGAGTCAGGATAATGGCCATCGCCTCAGTCCAGCAGGGCCCTTTCGCGCTCCCCCACGGCGCGACGGCTCACCGCTCGGCCCTCGACACCGCCGAGACCCGGCCCTCGCCGCTCACCCGGTACCACGCGCTGATCGTGGGCATCGAGGGGGTGGTCACCGACACCGCACGCATTCACGCCGGGGCCTGGCAGCGCACCTTCGACACCTTCTTCCGGCGGGCCGAGCACCTCCCGCGGCACATCACCCGGCCCTTCGATCCGGACGGCGACTTCCGCCGGTTCTTCCAGGGACGAGCCCGCGCCGACGGCGTCCAGGCGTTCCTGACCGCGCGCGGCATTCCGCCCCCGGAGGACGAAGGTGCCTGGGCACCGGCGAGCCGCGCCGTACGGACGCTCGTCGCCCACGAGGACCGGCTGTTCGACGCGTACATGCAGCGCCACGGTGTGCCGGTCTGGCCGGACAGCCTGCGGCTGGTGGGCGCCATGCGCCGGCACACGGTGCCGGTCGCCGCGGTGTCCGCCTCCCGCCGCGCGCACGCCCTGCTGGCGGCGGCGGGCGTGCAGCACCGCTTCGACGCCGTGGTGGACGGGCGTGTGCGGGCCACGCCCCTGCGTACCGCCGTGGTGGTCGCGGCGCCCGCCTGGGTGACCGCGGCCCGGCGGGGCGGCTTCGGTCTCGTGGTCGGCCTGGACCGGGCGGGCCGGGCGGAGTACGCGGGCGAACTCTACGAGCGGGGCGCAGGTCACGTGGTGGGCGGCCTGGCCGAGCTGATTCCCGCCGCCTGACGTACGTCCTCGACCGAGGGCCAGGGCCGAGTGGCCCGGGCCGGCCCCGTACGGCCTATGGGAAGTCCCGCCTGGGCCACGGAATCTGGAAGCAGAACCCGTTCCAGCCGAGGAGCTGCGATGACGAGCACCGAGCGGCCCGGAAACAGTGTGTACGCACTGCTGTCCGACGGCACCACGGTCCGCATACGGCCCGCCCGCCCGGAGGACCGGGAACGGGTGCTGCGCCTGTTCACCGGCATGTCCCCGGAGAATCTGCGGCTGCGGTTCTTCACCGCGGGGCCCGGGTCCGCCGAGGCAGCCGCGGAGCGCATCAGCTCCCCCGGCGACCCGGGCGACCACGCTCTGCTCGCGCTGGTGGGTGACGAGGTCACCGGTACGGCGGAGTTCCACCGCTCCCCCGCCGACCGGCAGGCTGCGGACATCGGGCTCGCGGTCGCCGACGCCTGGCACGGCCGCGGCATCGGGACCCTGCTGCTGGAGCATCTGGTGCACGCCGCCCGCGCTGCCGGCCTCCGCAGGTTCACCGCCGATGCCCTGACCGAGAACCACCTCATGCTGAAGGTGATCGCCGACCTTGGGCTGCGCACCGCGCGGCGCTTCGACGGTCCGGAGGTCCAGTGCACCATCGAACTCAGCGAAGACGAACCGTATTTGACCGCGGTGGACGAGCGGGGGCGCACCGCCGATGTGGCCAGTCTGGAGCCGTTGCTGCGGCCCGCCTCGGTCGTCGTGATCGGCGCCGGCCGGTCCCCGTCGTCGGTTGGCCGTGCGCTCCTCGTCAACATCCGCGCGCACGGCTTCACCGGGCAGCTCGCCGCCGTCAACCCGCACGCCGACGCCATCGACGGCACACCCTGCCACCCGTCCGTCGGCCAACTCCCCTACGTCCCCGATCTCGCGGTCCTGGCGATACCCGCCCCCGCCGTACCCGACGTCGCCGAACAGTGCGGCAAACACGGTGTGAAGGCCCTGGTCGCCATCACTTCCGGGCTCGGCGACGGTCAGGCGGCGGGGCTGCTGGCCGCCTGCCGGCGCCACGGGATGCGGCTGGTGGGCCCCAACTGCCTGGGCCTGGCCAACACCGAGCAGACCGTACGGCTGGACGCGACCTTCGCCGCGGCGCCGCCCCGTGCCGGCACCGCCGGGGTCGCCGTGCAGTCCGGCGGGGTGGGCATCGCGCTGCTCGGCGCACTGTCCCGGCTCGGCATCGGCGTGTCCTCCTTCGTCTCGCTCGGCGACAAGTACGACGTCAGCGGCAACGACCTGTTGCAGTGGTGGGAGAGCGACGGCGTCACCGATCTGGCGCTGCTGCACCTGGAGTCGTTCGGCAACCCGCGCGCCTTCTCCCGCACCGCGCGCCGGGTGGCCCGTACCATGCCCGTCCTGACCGTGGACGCGGGCCGCTCACAGGCCGGGCGGCGCGCCGCCGCCTCGCACACCGCGGCCATCGCCACTCCGACGATGACCCGCCGGGCCCTGTTCCGGCAGGCCGGGATCATCGCCACCGACAGCATCGGCGATCTCGTCGCCACCGCCGCCCTGCTGCGTGCCCAGCCGCTGCCAGCCGGCGCCCGGGTCGCCGTGGTCAGCAACGCGGGCGGCGCGGCCGTCCTGGCCGCCGATGCCTGCGCGGAAGCCGGGCTGACCATTCCGGAGCTGCCGGGACCGCTCATCGCCGACCTGCTCGCCGCCCTCCCGCCCGGCGCCAAGGCCGCTAACCCGGTCGACACCACCGCCGTCGTCTCCGGGAAGCAACTGGCGGCCTGCCTGGACCTGCTGACCGGGCACGGCGCCGTGGACGCCGTGCTCGTGGCGCTGGTTCCCACCGCTCTGTCCGCCGCGACCGGGGACGATCCGGCCAGGGCCCTCGTTGCGCCGTCCGGGACGAGGGCCCGGCCGGTCGCCGCAGTACTCCCCGGTCAGGACGTGTCCGTACGGCTGCTGCACAGCGGCGGCGCCACCGTCCCGGCGTACGCCGAACCGTCTGCTGCCGCCCGGGCTCTCGCCCATGCCGTCTCCTACGCCCACTGGCGCGCCGAGCCCCCGGGCACGGTCCCGGCCCTGGAGGGCATCGACAGCGGAACTGCCGCCGCACTCGTGGCCGACTTCCTGGCCCGCCATCCCGACGGCGGCTGGGCGGACCCCGGCCTGTGCGCGGCGCTGCTGGAGGCGTACGGCATTCCGCAGTCACCGTGGGAGTGGGCCGCCGACGCCGACGCGGCGGTGGCCGGGGCCGAACGGCTCGGCGGCGGCCGGATGGCCCTCAAGGCGTACTGGCCCGGACTGCTGCACAAGACCGATGTCGGAGCGCTGCGCCTGGACCTGGAGGGGCCGCAGCACATCCGTACCGCATACAGGGAGCTGGCCCGGGACTTCGCCGGTGTGATGACGGGGGCGGTGGTGCAGCCGATGGCCGCGCGCGGCATCGAGCTGGTCGCGGGCGTCGTCCAGGACCAGGTGTTCGGCCCCCTGGTGCTCTTCGGCCTCGGCGGCACCGCGACCGAGGTGCTGGCCGACCACGCCGCCCGCCTCGCGCCGCTCACCGACCTGGACGCCCACGCCCTGATCACCGCTCCCCGGTGCGCGCCCCTGCTGTTCGGCCACCGCACCGGCCGGGCCGTGGACCTCGAAGGGCTCGAACAGCTGCTGTTGCGTCTGTCCCGGATGGCGTGCGACCTTCCGCAGCTGGCCGAGGCCGACCTCAATCCCGTACTCGCCCGGCCGGACGCAATTCTTCCGCTGGACGTCCGTATCCGGCTGCTCCCGCACACCGCGCAGAGCCCGTACCTGCGCCGCCTGCGCGCCCGCTGACCGGCTCCGCCCCTGGAGGCTGTGATGACCCGAGCACCAACCCCGTTCTCCGGCCGGGTGATCGTCGGATTCGACGGCTCCGCCCCTGCCGTACGCGCCCTCGACCACGCCACCGACGAGGCCGCCCGCCGCGGCACCGCACTGGAGATCATCTGCGGCTGGCCCTGGGGCAAGCACCCGCTGCCCGACTTCGGCGTCACCGACGACACCGGCAAACTCCTCTACAGCAGCGCCCGCCGCATGATGGACACCGCCACCGAACGCGTCCGGGCCCGCGCCGCCCAGGTGGCCGTCAGCGCGTCCCTGACCACGGAATCGGCGGCGCGCGCCCTGCTGCGCTGCGGACGCGACGCCGCCCTCACCGTCGTCGGCACCCGCGGCCACGGCGGCTTCGCCGGGCTGCTGCTGGGCTCGGTGAGCCTGCGCGTGGCGGCCCACTGCACCACGCCGCTCATGGTCGTACGCGGCGACCAGGACGCCGAAGAGCACCACCGCGTCCTCATCGGCGTCGCATCGGACGCGGACACCGACGCCCTCCACTTCGCCTTCCGGGAAGCCCGACGGCGCGGATGCGCCCTGCGGGTGCTGCACGCCTGGCAGTACCCCGCGGCACCCCATGGCTCCCACGCCGCGTCGTACCACCTCACCTGGGACGAACTGGAGCAGCTGCGCAAGGGAGCCGAAACGGTTTCCCAGTACGCCGTCGCACCGCTGCGCGAAACCTACCCGGACATCGACGTCCACCCGGACACGGTCTGCCTGGGCGCGGGCAAAGCCCTCGTGGAAGCGAGCCGGAACGCCGACGTGGCCGTACTGGCCGCCCACCGCCGCCCCCGTCACATCGGTCTGCAACTCGGCCCGGTCACCCACGCGATGCTGCACCACGCGCACTGCCCGGTCGTCCTCGTACCCGTCGGCTGAGCGGCGGACCGCCCCGAGACACACCACGAAGCCGGAAGGAGCACAGAAGATGAAGCACCGGCTGATCGACCAGGTCATGAACCGGGACGTCGTCAAGACGCTCCCCGACGCGCCGTTCAAGGAGGTCGCCGACCTGCTGGCACGGCACGCCATCAGCGGAGTGCCCGTCGTGGACCGGGACGACAAGGTACTGGGCGTCGTCTCGGAGACCGACCTGATGTACCGGCAGGCCGGCCAGGAGGACGCACCGCACCGGCGGTACGTACCGGTTCCGCGCTCCAAGCGCGCCCGCACCGCGCGGGCCAAGGCAGGTGCGCGAACGGCCCGTGCCCTGATGTCCTCCCCCGCCGTCACCATCGGCCCCCGCCAGACTGTCACCGAGGCCGCCCGCACCATGGCCGCCCATCACGTCGAACGCCTCCCGGTCATCGACGAGGAGGGACGGCTCATGGGCATCGTCACCCGCAGCGACCTGCTCTCCGTCTTCCGCCGCCCCGACGAGGAAATCCGCAACGAGATCATCGACGACGTTTTCGTCCGGACCCTGTGGCTCGCCCCGCACACCATCGACGTGCGCGTCCACGACGGCGTCGTCACCCTCACCGGAAAACTTCAGCGCCGCAGCGAAGTCCCCATCGCCGTACGGCTCACCGGCCGCGTCGACGGTGTCGTGAGCGTCACCGACCACCTCTCCTACCAGGAGGACGACTCCCATCTGCGCCCCACCGAACAGGCCCTGCACGGCATCACCGAGGAATGGCTGCGGAAGATCTGACCGGCCCGATTATGAAGGGAATTGACCCACCATGACCGGACAACGCATTCTCGTCGCCTACGGAACCCGGAACGGAGGGACGGCCGGCATCGCCGAGGAGATCGCGGCGGTACTCGAAAAGGACGGCCTGGCCGCCGAGGTCCGCTCGGCGGCGGACATCGACGACCTGTCCTCCTACGACGCGGTCGTCCTCGGCGGCGGACTGTACGCCGGCCGCTGGCAGCACGACGCCCGGCGCTTCGCCCGCAGGCTCAAGGCCCCGCTGCGGGAGCGCCCCGTGTGGTGCTTCAGCAGCGGCCCGCTCGACGCCTCCGCCAGGACATCCCGCCGACCCGGGCGGTGCGGCGCGCCATCTCCCGCATCGAGGCGCGCGGCCACACCACCTTCGGCGGCCGCCTCGACCCGCACCCCGAAGGCCGGCTCGCCCGCTCCATGGCCAAGCGGGGCATGGCCCACGACTGGCGGGACTTCGACCAGATCCGCGCCTGGGCACACACGGTCGCGACCGAGCTGCACAGGCAGTCGCAGGCTTCGGGAGAGGCCGGACCGGCGGTGGACAAGCGGTGAGCTGTGGTCCCGGTGTCACGGTGCGGGGGCGTGGCGGATCCGCCGGCCCGAGGGCCCGGCGGTGACATGCAGATGCTGCCACTGGTCGGGAGTGACATCGGGGGCCGGCCCGGGTCGGCGTAGGGGCGAGGAGCGCGCTGCGCGCGGGTGCGCATGAATTCCACCGGGGCGACGAAGCGTCCGTGCGCCTGGCCGGGGCGACGGCTTCCAGGCGCAGGAGAAGGTCGTGGCGGTCACCGGCACCGCTTCTCCTGCCCTGCCATGGTGCTCATCGTCGCCACGGTAGCGGCCGTACGGGCAGCTCCAAGCAGCGTATAAGCGCCCCAGCAGGAGCAGGCACCCCGCACACGCGCCCCCACCGACAGTTGCCGCAAGCCCACCGTCCGCGCCCCGCTCGGCAGTCGTCATGCACCGTCACCGAACATGCCCACCCCTCCGGGCCACAAGCTTGCCGAGTTCCCACAGGAGCAGCAGGGCGACGGCGGGTACGAGGGCCCACGCGAAGTGCCTCAGGGCGAGTTCGGTGGTGCCCAGCAGGCGGTGGAAGAGGTCCATCTGGGTGACGGCGATGGCGAGGGCTACCTCGATGAGCAGCGCCCGGTTCATCTGCTTGCTGTCGAAGCTTGCGGTCGTCAGCGCGGTGCCGGTCTCGCTGCGGCATTCGAGTGCGGCCACGATCAGGCACAGGGCGAAGGACGTGAACGCGATGGAGTTGCCGATGGGGAGGCTGTCGTAGAGCGACCGGCCGAGCTGGATCATGCAGAGCAGGCCGATGCTGATGGCCAGTCCCGCCAGGCCGACCGTGACCATCACCCCCGGGGTGAGCACCGGCTCCCCGCGGGGCCGCGGCTTGCGGCCCATGAGGTCCGGGCTCTCCTGGTCGAAGCCGAGGGCGAACCCGAAGGCGGCGTTGACGAAGAAGTGGATCCACAGGACCTGCGCGGCGGTGAACGGTTCACCGGCGGCGATGTTGAACAGGGCGGCGCCGAGGAACGTCAGGACGAAGACCACCAGCAGGACCAGGACGAAGCGGATGTACTTCGTGAGGTTGTCGTAGATCTTCCGGCCCTGCTCGACCGCGGAGACGATGCTGGCGAAGTTGTCGTCAGAAAGGATCACCTGGCCGGCGTTCTTGGCCACTTCGGTACCGGAGCCCATGGCGATGCCGACGTCGGCGGCTTTGATCGCCGGGGCGTCGTTGACGCCGTCCCCCGTCATGGCCACCACGTCGCCCTTCTTCTTCAGCGTGTCCGCGAGCAGCACCTTGTGTTCGGGGGCGACCCGGCCGAGTACCCCGATGTGCTCGATGGCGGCCAGCCGTTCGGGCTCGGGCAGGGCGGCGAAGTCGGCGCCGAGGACGGCGTCGCCTTCGATGCCGAGCTGTTCGGCGATGGCGGCGCCGGTGGTGACCTCGTCCCCGGTGACCATCCGGACGCGGATACGGGCCGCCTGCGCGGCGGCGACCGCTGCCCGGGATTCGTCCCGTGGCGGGTCGACCATCCCCACCAGGCTGGTCATCTGCAGCTCGGTGACGTACCCGAGGAGATCACCGGACGGGTCGAACGCAGCCGGGTCCAGGTCACGGACCGCGGCGGCCATCACGCGCTTGCCCTGCCGTGCCATGCGGTCCTCGTGCGCCTGTGCCCGCTCGCGCAGGTCGGCGTCCCACGGAAAGCTCATGCCGTCGGAGAAGGCCGTTGCCGCGCGGGCCGTCACCGCCGGTGCCGCGCCCTTCACGAAGCACCGTACGACCGGCCGCCCGGCGGCATCGCTCGCCGCGTTGAACGTGGCCATCAGCTTGTACGTCGGGTCGAACGGCAGAGTCGCCAGCCGGGGCAGGCGCTCCCGGGTGGCGTCGATGTCCAGGCCGGCCTTGTGGCACAGCACGATCAGTGCGCCTTCGGTGGGGTCGCCGACCACCTTGCCGTCGACGAGTGTGGCGTCGGAGGCGACCAGGTACGGCAGAACCGCCTGCTCGATGGAGTCCGAGCTGCCCGCGGCGTGGTGCACCGCGCCTTCCAGGCCGTACCCGCTGCCGGAGACGGTGTAGCGGTCCGTCGGCGTCAGCACCTCCACGACCGTCACCTGGTTCATCGTCAGGGTGCCGGTCTTGTCGGAGTTGAGCGCCGAGGTGAATCCCAGGGTCTCCACCGAGGGCAGGTCCTTCACGATCGCGTGCCCCCTGGCGAGGGTGACGGCCCCGATCGAGAGGATGGTCTGCGCCACCGTGGGCAGTGCCTCCGGGATGGCCGCGATGGCCAGGGCGACGGCGCTCACGAAGAGCACGTCCCAGGCTTCGCCGCGGCTGCGCCCCAGGACGAACATCGCGATCATCGTCAGGCCGGCCGCCCCCGCGATCCACAGGGTGAGCCGGTCCAGCTCCCTGGTCAGCGGCGAGACCTCTTGGGGAGTGGCGGAGAGCATGCCGGAGATGGTCCCGAGTTCGGTGCCGGTTCCGGTGGCCGTGATGATGGCGATGCCGCTGCCGTGTGTGACAGGGGTGTTCATGAAGGCCATGTTCGACTGATCGGCCGGCCCCGGCCGTTGGTCCGCAGGTCCGGGCCGCTGGTCCGCCGACCCCGGCCGTTGTGCCGCCGCCCCCGGCCGCTCGCCGGGCAGCGTCCGCGCTTCCTTGGCGACGGGCGCGCTTTCGCCCGTGAGCGCGGCCTCGTCGATCTGCAGGGCGCTGGCCGCGATGATGCGGCCGTCCGCCGGTACCTCGCTTCCGGCCGAGAGGAGGACGACGTCGCCGACCACCACCTGTTCGGCCGGGATCTCGGCTTCCCTCCCGTCCCGGCGTACCCGGGCGGTCGCCTTCATCATCGACTTGAGGGCGTTCATGGCGCTCTCGGCCTTGCCGGCCTGCCGCATGCCGATCACCGCGTTGACCACCGTCAGGACCAGCAGGATTCCGGCGGTCCCCCACTCCGTGATCAGCAGGGACACCACGGCGGCGACGACCAGGATGATCTGCATGTAGCTGCGGTACTGGGCCAGGAACCGCCGCCATCCCGGCTCGGGCTCCTCGGCCGGCAACGCGTTCGGGCCGTTTTGGTCCAGCAGTTCGGCGGCGCGCGCCGTGGACAGTCCCACAGCGGGGTCCACCCCGAAGGCCGCCGCGACCTCCTCCGGCGACCGCGCGTACCACCGCTCGGGCTCGACTGCCCGATGGTCCTGGGCACCTGTTTCCACAGCCATCGTGACTGCCTCCGCTCCGGTCGTCCCCGGGCTGCGCCTACTCCTGTCCTGTGCGCCCGTCCTTCCCGTGCCGCTCGCGGTTCTTACCGGCCACCGACGCCGCGTACGGATCCGCCGGTGCGCCCTTGGGCGCTTCCTTCTCCAGCTCCTTCTTGGCCCTGGCGAGTTCCAGGCGGGCCGGTTTGCTCATCTGCGGGTACTGCGGGTCGATGCCGATCAGCGTGTGCGCGAGCACGGCGGCCGCGCAGAGCCGCGCCAGCCACTTGCGGTCCGCGGGTACGACGTACCAAGGAGCCCAGGGGGTGCTGGTGGCGGAGAGCATCTGGGAGAAGGCCCGCTGGTAGGCGTCCCAGTGCGCGCGTTCGCGCACATCGGCCGCCGAGAACTTCCAGTTGCGCTCCGGCACGTCGATCCGCTTCAGGAACCGGATCCGCTGCTCCTCCTTCGACAGGTTCAGCATCAGTTTGACGACTTTGAAGCCGTTCTCGGCGAGGTAGCGCTCCCAGGCGTTGATCTCCCGGTAGCGGCGCGCCCACACACCGCCGTCCCGCGTCGTCCCGGGCAGCCGCTGCCGGTGGAGGTTCTCCGGGTGCACCCGCACCACCAGGACCTCTTCGTAGTGCGACCGGTTGAAGATGGCGATCTCCCCGCGCCGGGGCAGCTGACGCGTGTAACGCCACAGGTAGTCGTGGTCGAGCTCTTCGGTGGAGGGCACCTTGAAGTTCGCCACCCGTACGCCCTGCGGGCTCAGCCCGCTCATCACATGGCGGATCGTCCCGTCCTTGCCGCCGGCGTCCAGCGCCTGCAGACACACCAGTACGCCCCAGGTCTGCTCGGCGGCCAGCCGCCGCTGGTACTCCGCCAGCAGCTCGATTCCCACCCGCAAGAGCTCGACCCCGTTCGTCTTCTTGGCGATGCCCGCCCGGGAGCCGGGGTCGAAGTCCCGCGTCAGGTCCACCTCCGTGCCCGGAGGGATCCGCAGCTGTTCGATGAACGCCTCGATGCGTTCCGCTGTCGTGTCGGTCATCCGCGCTCGGCCCTTTCGGTGTGAGCGGGCCTACGAGCACCCGTCGCCCGCCCTGCCCCGTCACGCGCCGCCGGAACGGCGGCGCGGTCCTGTGCCGGAACAGTCGACGAACTTCGCTTCGCCGTGCCCGGGGCAGCGCACGGGCTCGGAAGCCGGCCCCGCCGGGGGCAGGTCCCGCTGTCGCATGTCGCATCACCCGCTGCCCATTTCCGGGTCTTACGTCCATCAGTGACACGAGCCGCCGAGGTCCGGGGCGACAACTGTAGGACGAGGGTACGGCGGACCATCCGCTTGAGGAACACTGTCCGGGCGGCCTCCCCGTCGGGTGCCGATCACCGTTCACGAAGGCTCCGGCCGGGCTCCCCGGGCGACGGCCAGCCCCGTCAGCAGGGCCGTACGGGCGTCGAGTCCGTCCCACGTCCCGCGCCAGGCCAGCAGGGCGACCGCGGCGGTCGGGAACTTCTCCTCGACCTCCCGGACCCGCTGCCCGACCCCGTCACCGGCCGCCATCAGGATCGTGTCCCGCAGGCTCGGGTTGTGGCCGATCACCAGCAACGTCGATACGTGGGCGGGCACTTCGTGCACGACGGCCAGGAGTTGCGGCACCGGCGGGTGGTACAGCCGCGGCTCGAAGCGCACCTGGGGCAGCCCCGCCAGTTCCGCCGCGGCCAGCTCCCACGTCTCCTTCGTACGGCGGGCCGTGGAGCACAACACCAGGTCGGGCAGCCAGTCCTCCTTCGCCAGCAGGTGCCCGGCGGCCCGCGCGTCCCGGCGGCCACGCCCGGACAGCGGCCGCTCGTGGTCCGCCGTCCCCGGGGGACGGGCGGCTTTGGCGTGGCGCAACAACAGCAAGCGCCGCAGAGGCGAGATCGTCACACCGGGACACCTCACGTCGAGAGTGCCGTAGTCCTGGTAGTCCTGCCTGATGGTCCTGATGGAACGCGTCCCGGCGTCGGGCCGGTGCGCGAAGGCGCGGACCGCGGCGGTCGGGAGCATCGGAGCACTGCAGGTGCAGGCACACAGTACCCGGAGCCCGAGCGCATCGATCCTGCCGGAGGCGTCGCCTTCACGTCTTTCGGACAGCCGTCGGGCTCCCGCGCGCCGCGCCCTCGCGCCGTGTACTCACCTTCTACGGGGGATGCCGTCCCACCCGGTCCGTTGCTGAATGGCGGGGAACTCCTACAGAGGGAGACCGCATGACGACCGAGACCGGCCCCATACAGCTGTTGACGATCGCGTTCGGCCCGGACGCGACGTTCGAGGGGCGGATCGTCGAGGAGCTGGACGAGCTCATGGCCGCCGGCCAGATCCTCGTGCTGGACCTGCTGGTCGTACAGAAGCAGGCCGGCGGTGACCTCGTCTCCGTCGGCTATCAGGCGGAAGGCATGGGCGACACGGTCGGCGCACTGCTCGGACTGGGCCCGGGCAGCTTGCGGGGAGCGGAGGCCGCGTTCCCGTCACTGGCACCGGGGCGCGCCTTCGGCCTCACCCCGGACGACGTCCGGGAACTCGCCGACGAACTGGAGCCGGGCACCACAGCAGGTTTCCTGCTGCTCGAACACCGATGGGCGAGGAAGCTGAGGCGCGCGGTCCGCGAGCAGGGAGGCGTGCCCGTGGCCGAGGGATTCCTCACCGAAGAAGCCCTCGCCCCGATCGCCGCCGAACTGCTCGCGACCGCATCGCGGTTGGACGACGAGGCGGAGGACAAGGCAGCGGGAGAGGCCGACCCCCGTAAGGGCCACGCGTGAAATTCCGGTGCTTCACGCGGACCTGAACACCGCCGCCCTTCGAACCGTGCTGCTATCGACGGACCGCGTCCGTGCAGATCCGTACGCCGGTCACCCGCCCCACCGCAACGAGCCCGCAGAGAAAGGCAAGGAACCATGAGCGGTTCCGTCACCCTCGCGTACGACTACCCGCTGTTCGGCGTTTTCTGGACCACGTTCTGGCTCTTCATGTGGGTGCTGTGGTTCTTCCTGCTGTTCCGCGTCATCGGCGACATCTTCCGCGACGACCAGCTGAACGGTTGGGCCAAAACGGGCTGGATCATCTTTGTGATCGTGCTGCCCTTCCTCGGTGTCTTCCTCTACGTCCTCGCCCGGGGCCGTGGCATGGGCCGGCGCGAAGCGAGCAGGGCGCAGGCCCAGCAGGAGGCGTTCGACGCGTACGTACGCCGGACCGCGGCGAAGGACGCGTCCCGCACCACCCAGGCCGACGAGCTGACGAAGCTGTCCCGGCTCAGGGAACGCGGCGACATCTCGGACGACGAGTTCCAGCGGGCGAAGGGCAAGGTCCTGCACTGACTTCCGTGGTGAACACGGTCGTCGTGCTGTTCTGGTGGGGTCTTCCGGACGGAGGCAGCCATGGCGGGAGACGGGGCAGGGGCACCGGACGGTCCGCCGCCACCTGCGGATGATGCGGGAGCGAATGCGGCAGCGGCCGAAGGTTCCGGCCGGTCGTCGCCGCCATCGCCGTCGCCGCGGTCGAAGTCCCGTAAGCGCCGGAGACTGTTCTCCGTAACCCTTCCCGGGTGCTGGGGCGCGCTGCTCTTCGCCTGCCTGTCCTTCACCCCGTCGCTGCTCCCGCGCGGCGGGCTCCTCCAGGGCCTGATCTGCGGCATCAACGCGGCCCTCGGCTACGCGGCCGGGGTGCTCGCCGCGTGGGTGTGGCGCGCGTTCGCCGACCGGCGGCCACGGCGCCCGCGGCCCAGGTCCTGGACCGCCTTCTCCCTCAGCGCGGTCATCCTCTTCGGCCTCTTCTTCGGCTTCGGGCAGTACTGGCAGTACCAGATCCGCCGGCTGATGGGGGTGACCGACTACAACGTCCCGCTCGCCGTGGTGTCACCCCTCATCGCGGCCCTGGTCTTCTCCCTCCTCCTGCTGATCGCACGCGGCGTCCGCGGCCTGTACCGCCGGCTCGTACGCCTGCTCAAGCGCTGGATCGGGCCGCGCGCCGCGTCCGCCGTCGGCTGGACCGCGGTCGCCGCCCTCGTCTGGGCCATCGTCACCGGACTGCTGCTCGACGGCCTCGTCGGACTCGCCAACGACACCTTCTCGCTGCGCGACACGACGACCGAGAAAGGGGCACACCGGCCCACGACGACCCTGCGCTCCGGCGGGCCGGGCTCGCTCGTACCGTGGGACTCGCTGGGCCTGCAAGGACGCAACTTCACCGGCACCGGCCCATCGGCGGCCGCCATCGGGAAGTTCACCGGCCGCCCGGCGACGGAACCGATCCGGGCCTACGCCGGACTGGCGTCATCCGACGACACCGAGGCCCGCGCCGCCCAAGCGGTCGCCGACCTGACGCGTCAGGGCGGCTTCCGGCGCAAGAACCTGCTCGTGATGACGACGACCGGAAGCGGCTGGGTCGACCCCGCCGCGGTGGACTCCTTCGAGTACCTCAGCGGCGGCGACTCCGCCACGGTCGCGATCCAGTACTCCTACCTCCCGTCATGGCTGTCCTACCTGGTCGACCAGACCAAGGCCCGCGAGGCGGGCCGTGCCCTCTTCGACGCCGTCTACGACACCTGGTCGAAGCTGCCGTCCGACCAGCGCCCCCGGCTGTTCGTCGCCGGGGAGAGCCTGGGGTCCTTCGGCGGCGAGACCGCGTTCAGCGGAGAGTACGACCTGAGCAACCGCACCGCGGGCACCGTTTTCGCCGGCCCGCCGGCCTTCAACACGCTGTTCCGGGAGTTCAGCGACCGCCGTGACGCCGGCAGCCCCGAGGTACAGCCCGTGTACAAGGACGGCCGTACCGTACGGTTCGCCAACGACCCGGCCGCGGAGATCCCGCCGGCGGACCGCCCCTGGAACGGAAGCCGCGTCCTCTACCTGATGCACCCGTCCGATCCGATCGTCTGGTGGAGCCCGCAACTCGTCCACAGCGAACCGGACTGGATCGGCCAGCACCCGGGCGACGACGTGCTGGAACAGATGGTGTGGCTGCCGTTCGTCACCTTCTGGCAGATCACCGCGGACCTCCCGTTCGCCGCCGACGTACCGAGAGGCCACGGCCACACCTACACCACCGAATACGTGGACGCGTGGAACGCCGTGATGCGGTCCCCGGACATCACCCCACAGGACCTCGGCCGCCTGAAGGACATCATCGCGCCCGAGAAGTAACCGCCCCCTCACCGCAGCAGGAAGCCAACCAGGTAGCCGAACGCATTGACCGCCCAATGCAGCCCCATGGGCGCCAGCAGACTTCCGCTACGACGGCGCAGCTCGCAGAAGAGCACACCCGCCACCCCGGTGAACAGCACCGCCGCCACCACCGCGATCACCGCACCGCCCGCGGAACGGCCGAACAGCGGCGTCAGAGCGGGCTTGTCGACCACCAGACCCAGCGAAGGCAGCACATGCCACAGCCCGAACAACCCGCTCGACACAACCGTCGCCCACGCCGCACCCCGCGCCCGAAGCACCAACCCATACAGCACACCCCGAAAGGCGACCTCCTCCAACAACACCGTGCCAACCGGCACCGCAATCAGAACACGCAACGCCACCTGACCACCGGTAAGCCCGCCATACCGCTCATCCGCGAACAGCCCCCGGCCAACCGGCAGCAACGCCGCCACCGCATACCCCACCCCAACCAGCCCGACCAACACCACCGCCCAGCAAGCACCACGCTTCAACGTCGCCGCACCCAGCCCAGCGTCCGCCCAACTCCCTCCGGCCCGAAACAACACCCCCAACAGCAACCCGCCGACCACAACGGCAGTCAGCACCCCGAACCCCGGCGCCCACTGGTTGTTCACCACATTGGCAACCACCAGCACGGCCACGGTGAAACCCACTGCTGCACCGGTGCTCATCGGCCGCGACGCACGCGCGGCATCACCGGCCGAGCCGACTTTCCTCCGACTCACGGCATGGTCCTTGGTGAGGTTGCCGGTCGAATGTTGCGGGAGTGGATCGGTCGTTGTTTATTTTGCAGCTGCGGGGTGGGGCGGTCGAGGGCTTGCGAAGAGCGGGCCGGCCCATGCCACTCGGCGCGGAACGCTCAATCGCGGGTGTGATGATCCAGCAAGCGCGTCAGCAGCTCTACGAACTGGTCGCGTTCGGTGGGGCTCAGTGGGGCCAGCAGCAGGTCGTGGAGGTCGTCGAGGACCTTGTCGAGGTGGTGCAGTTGGCGGCGGCCCCGGGCGGAGATCGTGATGATGTTGCGGCGTCGGTCCTCGGGGTCGGGGGTCCGTTCCACGAGGCCGCGTTCGGTCAGTTCGTTGAGTACGCCGACCATGTCGCTGCAATAGATGCCGGTGCGGCGGCTCAGGGCCGCTTGGCTGCCCGGCCCGTATTCGAGCAGTGAGGCGAGGACCGCGTAGTGCCATTTGCGGGCGTCGGCCTCGGCCAGTCCCTCGGTGATCAGCCGGTCCGACCGCACGGAGAGCTGTGACAGCAGCCGGCTCGCGCGCCGGCGCAGTCGGTCGGGCGTCCGGGGCGCGCCGTCGTCGGGCAGGTCCGCGGCTTCGGCTCTGATCATGGCGCCATCTTAGTCGTTGCGTTAGTCCAACTAACGATGTACGTTCACACGCGCTGAACCGTTAGGGCGACAAACGAAGATGGAGTGCGCTCCGAGGAAGGAAGACTTTGCCCACCAAGACGCTGCAGATTCCCACCGCCGACGGCCGGTCGGACGCTTTCGCCGCCTTTCCCGACCGCGGCGGGCGGCACCCGGGGGTGCTGCTGTACATGGACGCCTTCGGACTGCGGCCCGAGCTGGAGAACAAGGCCCGCGAACTGGCCGAGCACGGGTACTACGTACTCGTCCCCAACCTCTACTACCGGAGCGGCCCGGCTCCGGTGGTCGAACTTCCCGACCACATCGGAGAAGAGAACCGGTCCGCGGTCTTCGCGCAGCTGATGCCGCTGGTCGAGGCGCTCACCACCGACCGGGTCCTGCGTGACGCCGACGCCTACCTCGACTTCCTCGCCGCCCAGCCCGAGGTCGGTGCCGGGCCGGTCGGCACGATCGGCTACTGCATGGGCGCCGCCCTGGCGATGCGTACCGCAACGGCGCACCCCGGCCGGGTGGCGGCCGTCGCCGGATTCCACCCCGGTTTCCTGGTCACCGACGCGCCCGACAGCCCGCACCGCCTCGCCCACCGGCTCACGGCACAGGTCCACATCGGCCTCGCCGAAGGCGACCTGACGCCGGAGGCCCTGAGCGAACTCGACAAGGCCCTGGATGCCGCGGGTGTCGACTACACCACCGAGGTCTACCCCGACACCGTTCACGGTTTCACCATGTCCGACACCGCCGCCTACAGCCCCTCCGCCCTACAGCGCCACTGGGACCGTCTGTTCCCTCTCCTCGACCGCACGCTGACCGCCGGCTGAGAATTCGGGCCGTCCGGCAAAGCCGGCCAGAGCGGTGAAGTCCTCGTGCCGTAGGCCGATACGGGGATTGACGTGGTGCAGCAAGGACTCGCCGCGGTGGGTGGCGGCGATGTGCGCGTTGTCCGCATCGGTCTGCTCGTCGTCCACCCAGGCGAAGGGCCGGCCGCCCGCATGGGCGACCAGTGGAGCGGACTTCCAGTGGACCCCGTCCGGGCGCTCGCGCAGCAGGGCGTCGCCGAAGTCGACGAAAGGCAACGGTGGGAGGCCGAGGACGGGGCCGATCCACCGGTTCGCATCGCCCATCCAGGTGCTGGCCCAGTACAGCTCGATCCCCGACGACGTGTTCACGGCTTCCATTCGTACTGGTCACCGTACCGGCGCGGAACTCGGCCGCGGCACGGCGGTGCTCGACGAGCCGGCCGCCCGGGCGTCGGCGTGGACACGTCCGCCGCCGGTGGCTCTACGCGCTGCCGCTCTCCTTGTGTCCATGGCTGTCGCAGGGCAGGGCGGTGCCGGGGGCGTCGGCGTGGAAGTCGCGGGTGGCCTGGTGTTCGACGTCGGTGATGGCGGTGGGGCCTACGGCGATGACTCCGCCGAAGGGCCGCTCGGCGTCGTGGACGAGCAGCAGGGTGGCGGTGAGCAGGGCGGTGGCCATGGCCAGGGTGGCGAGCTGGGGCCGGTTGCGGCGTCTGGGGATGCACAGGCACAGGGAGATGACGGTGATGGAGAGCAGGACGAGCATGAACCAGTAGATCGCCGCGGGGACCGCCGCGGTCGCCTCCGTCAGCCGTGCCTGGCGGGCCTTGGCGCGGGCGTCGTCCGCCCCGACGAGCATGCCGAAGGCGCCTTGGTCCGTGCCGATGTCCTTGAAGGCGGCGCGCATGTCGGCGGTCCAGACGCTGGGCACCGGGGAGCTGTGGCCGTCGGTCATGGTCGGCCATTCGTAGTGGTGTACCGCGCGGGTGTAGCAGACGACGTCGGCCTGCACCCGGCGGCGCTGTGCGGCGTTGGGGAGGAAGTCCGCCGTCTCCGCAAGGTGATCGGCCGCGTTGGCCTCGTTGTGCACGGCCTCCTCGGCCCTGTTGTAGGAGCCGGCGGCGGTGGCCAGCACGAAGGCGAGGATCAGTACGGTCAGGGTCTGTACCGGGCTGATCAGGTCCCGTACCGACAGACCTTCGTCGTCGGCGTCGGTGTCGTGGCGGCGCAGGAAGTGGTGGGCGGTCAGGCCGAGGGCCAGGGCAACGGCGGCCACCACGATGGTGACGATCATGAGTGCGTCTCCGGGAGCGGGGTCAGGGCTCGACGCCGGCGGTTTATTTCCCGTTGCCTTTGCCTGACACCGACGACCGGCATACGGGATCGCTCACCCGGCCATCCGTACGAGCGACGCTTCTGGGGCGCCTGGAGGTACCGGTCCCGGCATGGCGCCGGAAGAGCGAGGCAGCCGGCCGACGGCGTGCTGCTGCCTGCTGGTCGAAAACGGGGCACCGGGCCGTACGTCAGCTCCCGGCGCTCTGGCCGCCGTCGACGTGCAGGATCTCCCCGGTGACGAAGGTGGCGTTCTCCAGGTACAGGACCGCGTCGACGATGTCGCCGGGTGCGCCCATCCGGCCGACCGGTAGCAGGCCGCTGAGGGCCGCGTGGTCCTCCTCCCGGTGCATCGGGGTGTTGATGACGCCCGGCGAGACGGCGTTGACGCGGATGCCGCGTGTCGCGTATTCGATGGCCAGCGACTTGGTGGCGGACTGCAGGCCGCCCTTGGTCAGCGAGGTGAGTACGGAGGGCACCCGGGAGTCGGCGTTGTCGACCAGGCTGGAGGTGAGGGTGACGATGTGGCCGCCGCCCAGCGCGAGCATGTGCCGGACGACCGACCGGGTGAGGTGGAAGAAGCCGGTCACATTCACCCCGATCACCGAGGCGAACTCCTCCGGGGTGTAGTCGGTGAACGGCTTGGCGAGGAAGAGGCCCGCGTTGTTGACCAGGGTGTCGATACGGCCGAACCGCTGCACGCCCGCGGCGACGACCCGTTCGGCGGTCGCGGGGTCGGCGATGTCCCCGCGGACGGCGATGACGTCCGGGGCGCGGGACGCGGAGATGGTGCGCGAGGTGGCCACCACGCCGTATCCGAGTTTGCGGTAGGCGGCGACCAGCGCGGCACCGATGCCCTGCGACGCCCCGGTGATGACGGCGGCCTTCTGGCCCTGTGCGTTCATGACGCGCCTCCGGGCCGGAACCGGCTCAGCACCCGCTCGGCCTCGCCCATCATCTCCCGGACGATGTCCCCGGCGGGCCGCACCTCGTGGACGAGGCCGACGCCCTGCCCCATCAGCCAGGGCATCTCCTCCCAGTCGGCCTCCGTGCCGGGCACCGGCGGGAACACGTTGAATTTACGCAGCACCATCCGTTCGCCCTGGAAGACCGTGGTGCCGATCTGCTCCAGGGCGTTGCGGTCGGCCGGCACCTCGTCCAGCCGGTCGTGCCACTGGGCCACCACGCGGTCGCGTTGCACCCGCATCGGGTTGAAGTCCGGCCATTCCGGGCCGAACACCGCCGTACGGACCGTGTCCTCCCCCCGGGAGGCGATCAGCCGCCGGTGGTGCTCGGGATGCACCTGCGCCTGTGGCGAGGCGAGGAGCCGGGTGCCCACCCACACACCGTCGGCGCCCAGGCACAGGGCCGCCGCCACCTGGCGCCCGTCGGTGATGCCGCCCGCGGCCAGGACCAGCGCCCGCTCCCCCACGGCGTCCACGACGGCGGGCACACCGACCATGGTGGGCAGGCCGCCGTAGTTGTGCCCGCCCGCCTCCCAGCCCTGGGCGACGACGACCTCCACCCCGTCCGCCACGGCGCACTCGGCCGCCTCCGCGGAGCCGACCTGCTCCCACACCGACACCCCGGCCGCGCGCAGCCGCCCGATCTGCTCGGCCGGCGGGTGCCCCCAGTGGTACGAGACGATCGGGACCCGCTCCTCCACGCAGACGCGGACGTGCTCGGTGTTGTCGAAGTACGTGATCAGGTTGACGTGGAACGGCGCTTCGCCCGTGCCCGCGCGGATCTCGTGGATGATCTGCCGGAGGTGGTCCGGGTGGATGAGCGCGGCCCCCACCGCGCCGACGCCGCCCGCGGTGGTGACGGCGACCGCCAGATCGGCGGTCCCGCCCGCGAAGGCCATGCCCGCGCAGGCGAACGGGTACGGAACGGCGAACCTCTCGGTGAACCTGGTGGACAGCGCCCCCATGACGGCCCCCTCACGCCTTTCGGGCAAGCGGATGCCCCCACACCCCCGACGAGAGGGCATCTCCCCATCCGGCAGGTTCCCACCGGCGCCGGTACGGGGCCAGGGTCCGGCGCGGAAACGCTTGTACAGTCACATGGCCGCCCATGCCCGGACCGGCCCACCCCGGAATGAGCGTCCCTCCATTACGTAGGCCCCGCTTACGTAGTTCTCGCCGATGCGGCATTTGCCCTCCCGGCGGCATGGTTGACAGCACAGCCACGTACCGGACCCATGTCCGGACAGGGAAGAGGGGGGAATCACTTGCTCAGCACGCGCCCGGCCGTCATGGCTGCCGTACCCACCGTGAGCCGGGTGCGGGTGACGGTCACCGCATCCGACCCGATCAGCCGCGAGGGGGTCGTCGGTCAGCTGCGCCGCCACCCGGAGGTCGATCTCTGTGAGGGCCCCGGGTCCGCCTCCGTGGCCGTGCTCGTCGAGGACGTCCTCGACGAGAGCGCGCTCGCCCGGCTGCGGCGGGCCGTGCGCAGCGAGGGCGCGCGGGTGGTGCTCGTCGTGGGGACGATCCGGGAGAACGAGCTGCTGGACGTCATCGAGTGCGGCGCCGGGGCCATCGTCTGGCGCCGCGAGGCCACCGCGCACCGGCTGGTGCAGGCGGTGCTGACCGCGGCCGAGGGCGGCGGCGATCTGCCCGCCGACCTGCTGGGCCGGCTGATCAGCCAGGTGGGGCGCCTGCACCGGGGCGGCGGCGACCATCCCGCTTCCTTCCTGGGGCTGACGCCGCGTGAGGTGGATGTCGTGCGGCTGGTGGCCGAGGGGCTGGATACCACGGAGATCGCCGGCAAGCTGTCGTACTCCGAACGCACCGTCAAGAACGTCATGCACGGCCTCACCACCCGCCTGCACCTGCGCAACCGCTCGCACGCGGTGGCGTACGCGCTCCGCGAGGGCTACATCTGACCGGGCGGGCGGCCGAGACAGGCCCCTCGGGGCACGAGCATCGAGGCCCCTCGGGGCACGCGGTCTGCCCCGCCACCGTCCCCGAGGTGCCTGCGCGGCGGACGGCACGGGGAGCACGATCGGCGGCAGGGCCGCGAAGAAGCCGACGCCGGGAGCCGGCCGGGACTGCGGGCGGCAGGCGGGAGCGCGTAGGTGATTCACGAGGTGGACGAAGTCCTCAAGGGCCTGATCGGCGGCGGGGCACTGGCCGGAGCCGGTATCGAGGTGTCCTTCGAGGCGCCCACCCGCGACTGGGCGGCCCGGCGCAACGCACCCGCCGTCAACGCCTACCTGTACGACGTACGGGAGGACGCATCCCAGCGGCAGCGCGGGCGCACGGCGCTGCGCAACGACCGGGACACCGTCGTGCGCCACCGTCGCCCGCCGCGCTGGTTCCGGCTCTCCTACCTGGTGACGGCCCGGACGAAGACGCCGCAGGACGAACACCGGCTGCTGTCCGCCGTGCCGGCCACACTGCTGCCGCACGAGCTGATCGCCGCCGATGAGCTTCCGGAAACGCTCGGGCGCCTCGGCCCGGCGGTGCCGGTGACCGTGGGCGGCAGCCCGCCGGAGGCCCGTTCCGTCGCCGACATCTGGTCCGCGCCGGGCGGCGGGCGGTCATCCTCGGCGTGGTGTACCTCCCCGACGGCATCGACGCCACCCGCGACCCCTTCGCCGAGCGGGCCCCGGTCGAGCCGGACGAGATCCGGGCCTCGCGCTCCTACCCCGGCCACGGGCCGAAGCCGGCCTTCGACAAGCCCAGCAACGCGTGGTGGGGTCCGGGGGTGCCCGCCCGCGCCGACCGGCTCGACACGTCCGCCCTGCCGCACCGGGTCAAGGCGACGGTCGCCGGGAAGGACGGACCACGACCCGCGCACTCACCCTGGACCCGGGCGCGGGCGGGCAGCGCCGCGCGTTCCGTGTCGGTGAGGCCACCGCGGTCCGCTTCACCATCGAGTGGGCGCACGCCGCGTCCGCCGAGAAGCAGGTGGCCAGTGGCCGAGATCGAGCTGTTCGGCCGGCACGGTGCGGACCAGTCCTGAACCGGGGACGGAGGGTGACGTACTGCGGAGCCGGACCGTCACAGCGGCATTTCACGGAGCTGTCGGCGCGAGGAGATGCCCAGCTTGCGGTACACGTTGCGCAGGTGGGTGTCGATGGTGCGGGGGCTGAGGAACAGCATCACGCCCACTTCCTTGGACGTCGCGCCGGCGGCGACCTTCCCGGCGATGAGCCGTTCCTGCGCGGTGAGGCGGCCCAGCGGGTCCTCGCCGGGCCGGCGCGGCTGTTCGCCGGTGGCGCGCAGTTCCCGGGCCGCGCGTTCGGCGAAGGCGCGGGCGCCGGTGCGCGACAGCATGTCGTGCGCCGTCCGCAGTTCGTCACGGGCCTCGGCCCGGCGGTTCGCACGGCGCAGCCACTCCCCGTACGTCAGCCGGGCGCGCGCGTGCAGCACCCCGACCCGGGTCCGGGCGAAGTGGCCGATGGCCTGCCGGTACAGCGCTTCGCAGTCCTCACCCCGCTCCAGGAGGGCCTGCGCCTGGAACCATTCGGCGACGGCCCACGGCGTGGGGTTCGTGCGGACCAGTGCCTCCAGGTGTTCCATGGCCACGGCCGCGTCCGCAGGGCGCCCGGCGCGCGCGGCGGCTTCGATGAGCTCGGTGTAGACGGCCCAGATCGAGTACGAGCCGGCCTGGTGCCTGCGCTGGGCCGCCAGCGCGGCGTCCAGGGCCTCTTCGTAATGGCCGAGCCCGTTGTGCAGGACCGCCCTGGCGTAGTGTTCACCGGCGGCCTCGAACGGCCGCCCGTCACGGCCGAGGCGCCCCCGCAGTTCGCCGAAGCGGTCCGGGTCGCCGCGGAAGCCGGTGAGGACGAGTTCGGGCCCCAGGAGCGGCACCGTGCCCGCCGCCTCGTCGAGGGCGCGGGCCTCGCTGAGGCTGACGGCCGCCTCGTCGAACCGGCCCACCGCGACCCTGGCGACCGCCTGGTAGCGCAGGGCCTGGGGCAGCGAGGCCAGGGAGCCCTGGCGGCGCGCCACGTCCACCTGACGGTCCGCGATCTCCTCCATCGCCTCGTCGTCCCGCAGGTCGATGACGACCTGACAGAGCAGGTTCATCCGCCGGCTGCCCGACGAGCCGGCGTCCGTACGGTATGCCGTCACCGCGTCGCGCATGGCGGGCACCGCCCGTTCGACGGGCAGCATGGCCTGATCGAGCAGGGCGTCGAGCAGCAGGTCGGCCGGGCGGACGGACGTCCGCCTCGGGGCCAGCTTGCGGATCCGGGTGCCGAGCTCCTGCAGACAGCCGACCTGGTTGTCGTTGTACATGAACGACGCGAGCGCCTCCAGATACGTTTCCCTCGCCTGCTCGGGGGCCAGCTCCGTGACGACATCGACGAGCCTGGCGGTGGCCTGCGGACCGTGCGAGAGCTGATAGTCGATCCGTGCCCGCAGCAGGCGGGCCCTGGCACGGCCCTTGTCGTCCATCGGGCGCCGCTCCGCCCGGTGGACAAGCGCCCGGGCCTCGTTGGGCGCCCCGGCCTGCAACCGCAGCTGGGCGGCGACGAGCAGCCGCCCGGCCTGGCGGCCGGGAGCGGGTGTCAGCTGCCCGGCCCGCTCCATGAACGCGGCGGCCGCGGCGAAGCCCCCGCGCAGGCGTGCCCGGTCGGCGGACCGTTCCAGCTCGGCGGCGACGTTCTCGTCGGCGTCGATGACCGCGTGGGCCCGGTGCCACGCCCGGCGGTCGAGGTCGGTCTCCGGGTCGGTCGCCTCCGCCAGGGCGCCGTGCATGCCCCGGCGCTTCTCCGGGGTGGCCGAGGCGTAGACCGCGGAACGCACCAGCGGGTGCCGGAAGCGCAGCCGCGGCCCCAGGGTCAGCAGCCCGGCGTTCTCCGCGAGGGTGAGGTCACCGGCCTCCAGCCCGAGGAGCCGCGCCGCGCGGCGCAGCAGGTCGAGATCGCCGACCGGCTCCGCCGCGGCGAGCGTCACCAGCGGCCGGGTCGTGTCCGGCAGCCGCTCGAAGCGGTGGACGAACTGCTCCTCCAGCGCCTCCACCACACTGGCCCGGAAGCGCCGCGGGCCGAGGACCCCGAAGGGTTCCGCGTGGTGGGCGAACTCCAGCAGCGCCAGCGGGTTCCCGTGCGCCTCGGCCAGGATCCGGTCGATGACCTCGGCGTCCGGCCCGGCGTGCGTCGCCGCTCCCAGCAGGGCCCGGGCGTCCTCGTCGCCCAGGCCCGCGAGGGGTACGCGCGGGAACTCCGCGAGTCCGGACGGCGGGCCGACATCGCGCGCGGCGAACACCACCGCGATGCGCTCGGCGGACACCCGCCGGGCCACGAACACCAGCACGCGCCGCGAGGCGTCGTCGATCCACTGGGCGTCGTCCACCACACAGCAGACCGGCCCGTGCCTGGCCACCTCGTGCAGCAGTCCCAGGACGGCGAGACCGACCGTCAGCGGGTCGGGCGAGGGCTCCGTGCCGAGGCCGAACACCGCCTCCAGCGCCCGCTGCTGCACGGCGGGCAGTCTTCGCCGGTGGTCGAGGACCGGGGCGCACAGCTGGTGCAGCGTCGCGTAGAGAAGATCGCGCTCGAACTCCGTACCGGCGGCCCGCAGCACCTCGAACCCGTCCAGGGTTCCCGCCACCGCGTCGATGAGCGCGGACTTGCCGATGCCCGCCTCCCCCGCCACCACCAGGGCCCCACCACGCCCGTCGGCCGTCGAGGTCGCCAAGCGATCGAACGCACGCCGCTCTGCGTGCCGGGCAACGAGCCGCACCGGAATCGTCCTCCGAGTCATTGCCAGAGGTCTCTTACGATCTTCTTCGTACGGAGCCGGAGTCAGCCCCGGGCCCTCCCCTGCGACAGGCACCGGGCAGGGTGGAGGCGAGGCTGCGGGCGGTCCGCTCACGGAGTGCGCCACAGCCGGTGCCCTCCTGACTGATCTCACGTCTGGGAGACGGTGGTCACGGCCGGCAGGTTCTTGACCGGACGTGACATTTGGCAGTTGCACGGACTTCTGGGGCTTCTGTGAGACCGCGGAAGCCGTCAACACCCCCGGCCCGCCGCCTTGTCGCCGTCGGCGCGATCGGCGCCGTCACCTGCGCCGTCGTCACCCCGTACGCTTTTGCTGATCAAGATCGTTCAAAGGCCGCAGGGCCGAAGCAGGGGGGTAAGAACATGACATACCGGCGTGCCGTGATACCGGCACTCGTCGGAAGTCTGCTGGTCACGTTGTTGCTGTGGTGGGCGGGGGCGAGCGTACAGGCACTGCAACTGCCGGGTGCCGGCGGCGTGTTCGGCATCGAGACCGTGAACGAGCTGCGGCGCTGGCTCGCGCCCTGGGCGTACGACCCTCCGGCGGGGCCGCTGTCCGGCGGGAGCGCGGACGCGGGTGCGGGCGCCCGGTACGCCGATCTGTACCGCACCGCGATGCACGTCAGATTCGTGGCGGTCTTCGCGTTCCACCTGGCCGGCGCGTTGCTCCTGATCCGCAGGATTCCGCCGGCGCGGCGCCGTACACCGGCCACGCTGCTCGCGCTGTGGGCCTGGGGCCCGGTGGCCGGCACGCTGGCCATGACGGTCTCCGCGCCGTGGCTGATCGCATCCGGGGGACGCGGCAGCTTCCGCATCCTGCCGCAGCTGGCGGGCGTGATCGCGTCGAGCGGACCGGTCATGGTGTTCGCTGCGCTGTTGGCCGCTCTGCTCACGGTGGCCGTGGCGCGTATCACCGCCAAGGGTGCGGACCTGCCGCCCCGGCCGGGTGTGCCGCCGCGCGCCGCCCGTCTGGCCGCGAGCGCCGGTACCGCGGTGATCGCGCTGTCGCTGGTGGCTCTCTCGTACGAAGCGGTGGCGGCCTGGATCCAGACTTCGTTCGCCGGCGGAGGGATGCTGTCCGAGCCCGGCGATCTGCTGCGCCAATGGCTGCTGCTCGGCGGGTGGTCGGGCCCGGGGAACACGCCGCTCGGCGACTGGCTGCTGTACCGGCTCGTCGACGTACTCGTGCTGGGCGTGATCTGGTGGGGGCTGCGGCTGCTGCCGGGCCTGCTCACCCGGATCACGGTTCCGGCGATGGCGGTGGGCACGGTCTGCGTGACCGTACTGGGACTGCTGGCCGGCCAGTTGCTGCATTCGGTGACGGACGGCACCGTCGGCGTATGGGGCCCCGCGCACCTGTTCTCGAAACTCGGTGTCGGGGTCCCGGCCGCCCTCACCTTCGGCATCACCGCCGGGGTGGTGGCCTTCGTGACACTGCGGCTGACCGGAGGCCGTGACGGTGACACGTCGCTCCGGTGAGGGAGCGGGCCGTAGGTGACGCGCGCAGGGAGCCGGGCGGCGGCCGGCTCCCTGCGGCCGGTGACGTGGTGGACGGCACCGGCCGCACGGTCAGGAGAAGACGCTCAGGAAAAGATGGCGTGCACCTGGTCGACCGCTTCCGGTCCGTAACCGACCGCGCCCACGGGAACCGCTCCGTCGATGGCTTCGATGATCCGCCCGGTCCACACCGGGCCGAACCCTCCGCACAGTTCGATCAGTTGCACGCCCTCGCTCACCAGGCGGCGGGCGACCTCGATACCCTCCTCGGGCTTCCGCACGCCGACCAGGACACTGCGGCACTCGCCGGTGTCCACCACGCTGACATCGCCGCCGGCGGTGCTGCCGGGAGCCGTGTAGAGGAAACCGAAATGTGTGAGCGCCATAAGTGAGCATCCCTCATACGGTCGTTGATGCCGCCGGCTCACCATGGCCGGTGCGGGGCTTGGGGAAAGGCGGACCGAGCTGCCAACGCATGGTACGCGACCGGGCCTCCACCGCCCCGGCCGCCCACGGCGTCAGTCCACCCCCACCACCGTCGGAGCGGGCGGCACCCACCGCTGGTTACGACGCTGCTGTGAGCGCACCCCGAAGTCGGTCTTCAGTTCCTCCGGGATCGCGTACTGCATGACCCGGCCGCGGGTGAGGGAACCCAGTTCGAAGGCGGTGAGGAGGTTGCCCGCCTTGTCGAGGGCCCACTCGCCCAGGGGGCTGCTGTCCTCGATGGCCTCCAGCACACCGAGGAGGACGGGGACGGCCTTGGCCGCCGTGTCCCAGGGGCTGCGGGGAATCCGGAGCCAGTCGGCGATGGTCGGGCCCACCAGGAAGCGGATGGTGGCCGGGACGATCGGGTCGAAGAGGGTGCCGGGGACGACGTCCTCGTACATCCGCATCAGCTGGTCGTTCAGCCGGACCCCGTCCTCGGACGGTCCCAGGTTGCGGGTGAGGTAGATATCGGCGTAGGCGCGGGCCTCGGTGAGGTTCTTCGGGGCCGCCTCCATGTCGCAGCCCAGCATCGACCCGACGACCCGCCACGCGTAGTAGTACGCCTCCGCCCCTTCCTCGCTCATGTGGATGCCGAGGCGGTGCATCGCGTCCAGTACCAGGATCGAGAAGCAGATCTGCCCGCCGATCATGTCCTCCTGGCACAGCGGCGTGCCGTCGCGCTCCGTGTCCCAGCGGCCCGACGTGGTCAGGTGGCGGCGCACCGCGGCGTGCAGCAGGCGGACCTTCTGGGCGGCCGGAATGAATTTGCTGCCTTCTTCGAAGGCGTTGGTCCGCATCAGGTACGTGACGAACTGGCCCGTGTTCGCCATCCGGCGCGAGGGGTAGTCCATGGAATGCGTCGAGGCGAGCAGTTTCGCGACGCGCGGTACGGCGTAGGTGGCGGGCATCGCCGCGAAGGAGAGCCCCGTGTTGATGTGGGCGGCGTTGTCCATGAAGAACAGCCGCGCGCGCTCCATGATGTCCCAGTCCACCCACGTGGGCGGGATGCCGGTCGCCTCCAGGTAGGAGGCCGCCGAGGACGGCAGACCTTGCGGCAGTTTGTTGCCCGCGGTGCTGAAGAAGCGCATGAGTGTGTTGAAGTCGCGTACCTCGCCGCGCTCGAACATGGCCGTGACGGTCGCGTCGGCGAGCGGATCGCCTTGCAGGCGCAGCGCGTCCAGGGTGGCGTCGGTGTACCGCACGGCCGGCTCGGTGGTCTCGGTGGTCACTGGCTCCTCGTTTCTCTCGCTGTCACGGGGCCGGTTGCCCGTGCTGTCACAGGGACCGGTTGGTTGCCGAGTCCGCCAGCGTGCCGAGCGCCGCGCGGGCCTCCGGCGGCAGCGGCACGGAATCCAGGGCCGCGCGGGCCCGCGCGATCCGCTCCTGGATCATGTCCTCGATGCGCCGGCGGGCGCCGCTGTGCTCCATCCACTGCCGTACGAGGGCGGCGTCGGCCTCGTCCAGCGCGGGTTTGCCCAGCGCCTCGCGCAGTTGCCGGCCCTGGTCGGCGGGCAGCAGCGAGGCGGTCAGTGCGAGCAGGGTGGTGGGCTTCTTGTCCCGCAGGTCGTCGAGGTTGGACTTGCCCGTCTCGGCCGGGTCGCCGAAGACGCCCAGCAGGTCGTCGCGGAGCTGGAACGCCTCGCCCAGCGGCATCCCGTACGCGGTGAAGGCGGCGAGCACCCTCGGGGACGCGCCGCCGAGGGTCGCGCCCATGTGCAGGGGCCGTTCCACGGTGTACTTGGCCGTTTTGTACCGGGCCACTTCCAGCGATTCGGCGACCTTGGGGACGACGCCTCCCGTCCGCAGCACCTCCAGGAACTCGCCCGCGATGGTCTCGCGCAGCAGTGACGACCACAGGGGCACCGTCCGCGCCACATACGCCCCGGGCAGGCCGCAGGTGGCGAAGACCTGTCCCGCGTATCCCATCAGCAGGTCGCCGAGCATCATGGCGAGCGCGGCGGAGCGTTCCTGGCGTACCTCGTGGGGTGCTCCGGGCGCGGTGCCCCAGGCGGGGGCACCGCTCTCCGCGAAGGCGACGTGGGCCGTGGGGGCGCCGTGCCGCAGGCGGCTGTCGTCGATGATGTCGTCGTGGGTGCACGCGGCGGCGTGCACCAGTTCCATGGCGGCCGCGGCCTTGACCACGCCCTCGCAGTCCGGCTGGCCGGAGGAGCGCCAGCCCCAGTACAGGAAGGCGGCGCGCAGCCGCTTGCCGCGCGTCAGCGATGCGCGCAGCTGCCGGCACAGCGGGGCCAGTTCGTCCGATACGCGGAGCAGTTCGGCTTCTTCCTCGTCGGCCAGCCGCCGCAGGCACGTATCGATCCTCTTCTTGAGCTCTCCGGTGTCATGCATGCGGCCCGCCGGCCCGCCGCACGGCCCGGCAGGCCATCAGCTCCAGGTAGTTGTCGGTCTCCGGGCCGACACGCCGGGCGGCCAGCTCGCCGCGGGTGCGCAGTTCGTCCACCCCGTCGGCGAGCAGCTCCCGCAGGTCGGAGCGGCGCAGCAGTCCTTGGCCCCGCTCGGCGGCCTGGCGTACGTGGTCGAGCACGAGGTCGGCAGCGCCGACCGCGAGCAGGAGGGCCTGTTCCAGTCCGGCGGCGGTGTGCTGTGCGGCCGCGCCGAGGGGCGGGGTGTCGCGTTGTTGTCCCTGTTCGGGCATGTCCGGTGCTCCTGTGGGGTGAAGTCCTGTGGGAGCTTTCAGTGAACCGGCCGGCGCCGGAGCGGACGGGGCTTCGGGCGCCCCGTCCCCCGTGCGGGATCATCATTTCCTGCGAAAGAGTGATGATCGGCTCGTTGTTCGGTCATCATCGGTCCGGCGCCGGAGCCGCCCGGCTGGAGTTCCCGGGCCTGGCCGCCGGGCGCGTTGCCCGTACGGGCGGGAAACGGGCGACGGTTCGGACACGGCGGACGCCGGGCCGGACGCTCCGGGCACCGTCCCGCGCGCCCGGCCGCGCGGTAGGGCACGTCGGCGTACGAAGCGGAAGCGGGCGGCCCCGCCAACTCGGTCACGCTGCCCGCCCACACGGACACCCCGGTCGTGCTCCCACGGCGTTACAACGTCTTCTGTGGCGTGTTCCCCCGCGCGCCCGGGGCGAACGCCCCAGCTCACAGCACGTGAACGTGAGGAGTCACACCGTGGAGACACCACTGCCGCTGACCGGGCGCGCCAAGGACTCCCGTACCGTACCGGCCCGTTCGGCGCGGCAGGCCGAGGAGTTCCTCGACACCCTTTACGAACGGCACGGGTCGGCCCTGCTCGGCTTCGCGGCCCGGCTGCTGGGCGGCGACCGGCACCGTGCGGAGGACGTCTTGCAGGAGGTGGCGTTCCGCGCCTGGCAGCGCGCCGACGACCTCGATCCGACGACGAACGCGCTGCGTCCCTGGCTGTTCACCGTGGTCCGCAATCTGGTCATCGACGGCCACCGCTCGCGCAGGGCCCGGCCCGTCGAGGTCGGCGCCGCCGAGGTACCCGTCTCGCCCGTACCCGACGGGGTCGATCGCGCCCTGACCCGGCGGGTGGTGATCGAGGCCATGCGGGAGCTGGCACCGAACCACCGCGAGGTGCTGGTGCACGTGTACTTCATGGGCCGCAGCCTCGCGCAGACGGCGGAGTTGCTGGGGGTGCCGCCCGGTACCGTCAAGTCGCGGGTGTACTACGCGATGCGTGCGCTGCGCGACGGGCTCAGCAGCCGCGGCCTGACCGCCGCCTGACCGCCCTGTTCGTCGCCTCCGTCAGCCGGGCCCACGGCGCGCCGTCACACGCGTAGGACCTGCGGGCCCAGCTGTGAGTAGCGGTGTGCTTCGCCCTGCGGCAGCCGGGTGTCGGTGACGATGGCCTCGAAGTCCGCCGGCTCGGCGAAGCGGCACAGGCTCACCGCGCCGAACTTGGTGTACACACCGGAGAAGATCCGGCGCCGGGCCGCCCGTACGGCCTGCTGTTTGACCTGGCTCACCGCCGGGTCGGGGGTGGTGAGGCCGTACTCCCGGGAGATGCCGTTGGCGCCGATGTACGCCAGGTCGACGACGAACTCGGACAGCATGCCCGCCGCCCAGTGGTCGGCCGTGGCCACGGTGCCGCCGCGCACCCGGCCGCCCAGCAGCACCACGGTGACGCTGGGCCGGGCGGCCAGCAGCGCCGCGGTGGCCAGGGAGGCCGTGATCACGGTGAGCGGGCGGTCCGCGGGCAGCGCCGCGGCGATGAGCTGCGGGGTGTAGCCCTCGTCGATGAAGACGCTCTCCGCGTCGCTGAGCATCGACGCCGCGGCGGACGCGATCCGGATCTTCTCCGACAGGTGCATGGTGGTCCGGAACGCCAGGGTGGATTCGTACCCCGCGCTCTCCACCGGATACGCGCCTCCGTGCGTACGCCGCACCAGTCCGTGCTCCTCCAGCACCCGCAGATCCCGCCGTACGGTCTCCTTGGCCACCCCGAGATCCGCGGCGAGCTTGCCCACGTCCACCGATCCCGCCTCGCGGGCGGCCTCCACGATGCGGCGCCGGCGCTCCTCGGCCTCCACTGCGCACCCCCGATCCCGGGCGCCGGCGACCGGGCGCTCCGCGCTCGTGCCGGCTGCTCAACTGGTGTGTGGCATACCGCCGTTCCCTTCCCCCGTACGGTCCTGGCCTCACTTCCTACCGGTATCGAAGCCGCCCGGTCCGGCCCGTCGCACCACACATCTTGCCCGAACGTGCCCGTTCTCGTTCGACAATGGCCATTGCCCGGTCCGCACCGGGCACGGCTCGCCCGTACCGGGCGTGCCCGATCGCCCCGTACGGCCGACCACTTGCTGTCCGACCCGCCAGGCCCCCGTCGGCCGTCAGACGGCGCGGCAGCGCAGCATCTCCAGTGGGCGGTTGGCGAGGAAGTCCGCCCAGTGGCCGGCGCCGAATGCGCGTACACCGGCGTCGGACACCCCCAGCGGGACCCACGTCACGTCGCCGAACCCGGCCGCCCGCAGGCACAGCTCGTACACCTCGCGGCGCGGGCAGGTGCTGACGAAGGAGATCGGCGGGTCGAGCAGCGCCGTGGTCCGCACGCGCGGTCCGGCCTCGGCCTCCTCGCCGGTCAGTTCGGTGACGAAGCCGTACTTGCGCGGGGACGGCCCGTCGAAGCGGTAGTCGGGCGTCTGGGCGAGGACGAAGAACTCGGCGCCGGGCGTAAGGCTGCGGTGCACGTTGCGGCACATCCGCTCCATGGCGGCGATGTCCGGCGCGTAGTTGAGCAGCTGGACCGCCGTGGCGATGTCGAAGCGCTCCCCGAGGGGCCGCAATGCGCACACGTCGCCCACCTCGTAGCGCACCCCCAGCGGATCGCGCTCCTCCGCCTTCCGGGCCGCGGCGACCATGGCGCCGGAGATGTCGATGCCCAGCACCTCTGCGGCACCGCGCCGCTTGAACTCACGGCTGTAGAAGCCGGTGCCGCAGGCCAGGTCGAGCACCGACTTCCCTGCCACGTCCCCGACCATGGTCAGGAAGCCGGGCACCTCCGCGTACTGCGCCAGCGGCAGGGACTTGAAGCCCTCGAACGCCTCGCCGATCTCGTCGTACTGCTGCACGCCCACCGTGCGGTCCTCTCGTGCGCTCGGTCATGTCCGTGACCCCGGCCTCCGCCCCCGGAGGGCGCCGCGGCCCGTGGCGGGCAGTCTCTCCGCACCCCGGCGGGCGGTCGTACTGGCAGAAGCCACGAAGATTCGGCCGACGTCCTGGGCTCCTGTACGGGTGCGCCCGCCGCGCGGGGCCGGGATGCGGCACGCCTCTTGAGGAGCGCGGCGGACCGGACATACCGTTTGAGGCCAAACAAAGCAGGGCGCCAAACAACACACCCGAACCGCATCCCTCCCCGCACACCTGGGCGACGCCCTGGACCCGGCGACCGGGCACCCGGCCCCGGAGTCCCCGCGCGACCTGCTGCGTGGCGTCCTCCACCGGACCGGCGAAGAACTGCACCCGGTGATCGGGCCGGAGCTGGAGTACTACCTCTGCGAACGGGACGAGGGCGCGGCCACCGGCTGGCCGCCGTACGGGCAGGCCCCGGGCAATGTCTACAGCGCCGGGCTGCGCGGCGACCCCGTCGGTTATCTGCTGCGAACCTTACGGCACTTGAAAGAGCTGAAGATCGGCACGACGGCGGGGAACCGGGAGTTCGGCAGCGGCCAGTTCGAGATCAACCTCGCTCACTCCGCGACGCTCGACGCCGCCGACCGCGCGTTCCGCTTCAAAGCGGCCGTCAAGGAGATCGCGCGTACGGAAGGGCGGCTGGCGACCTTCATGGCCAGGCCCTTCAACGAGGAGGGCGGGTCCGGCTTCCATCTGCACCTGTCGCGCGTACGGGCGGGAGCTGGCGGCGCGGCGCAGGGGCACCGGCGGCGACGACCTCGTGAGCCGGCTCGTCGATCAGCCGCCGTCCGACGGAGTGCCGCTGTCCGGCCGATACTTCGACAACTATTTCCTGCTGCTGGTCGTGGCGGGCAACGAAACCATCCGGCACGCCATTTCCCACACCATGCTCGCCCTGATCGACCATCCGGACCAGCGGGAGCGGCTGCGCCGTGACCCGTCCCTGGTACCGGGCGCCGTCGAGGAGTTCCTGCGCTGCTCCTCCCCCGTGCACCATTTCCGGCGCACCGCCACCCGCGACACCGAGCTGGGCGGCCGGCGCATTTCCCGGGGCGAGAAGGTCGTCCTCTAGTTCTCCTCGGGCAACCGCGACGAGACGGTCTTCGACGCCCCGTACCGCTTCGATGTCACCCGCACCCCCAACGACCACCTCACCTTCGGCAAGGGCGGCCCGCACTCCTGCCTCGGCAGTTCCCTGGCCCGCCTCGAACTGCGTGTGATGTTCGAAGAACTCCTGCCCCGCCTCTCCGACATCCGCCGTACGGCCGAGCCCCGCTACGTCCGCTCCAACTTCGTCAACGGGCTCAAGGAGCTGGCGCTGGACGTCACGTTGGCGTAGTGGACCACGGGCGGCCGGCACCCCGTCAGCGGAAGACGCGACCGGCCGCCTCCCGTATCGCCTCGGCCAGTTCGCCGGGAGCAATGAGGTGGGCCGTGTGCCCCTGTCCGGCGAGCGTGACGACACGTGCGTCGGGCAGGGCGGCCTCCAGGTCGGTCAGGCGCTCCCGTAGGTGGGCCGGGCTTTTCTCGCCCTGTACGAGGGTGGTCGGCACATGGAGCCGTTGGAAGCGCTCGACGCCGACACCCAGCGCGTCGAGCGCGTCGATGTCGGCGAAGCCCGCTGCCGCCTTCGCGGTGAACGCGGCCCGCGCCTTCGGGTCCGCGACCATCGTGTCGACCACGTCAGCGGGTTCGCGGACGATGTACCGCAGATGGATCCGCATCGCCTCACGGGCATCTCCCGCCTCGAACGCCGCACGGGCGCGCCGGGCCGCCTCCCCTCCGGCCAGGGACCGGGCGGACACCGGCGGTTCGTAGAGGAACAGGCCCGCCAGTGCCCCGGGCGCACGCACCGCGGCTTCGAGCGCGGCGACCGCGCCCGAGGAGTGGCCGGCCAGCAGCGCGGGCCGGCCGAGGAGCCCGGCGATCGCCAGAATGTCCGCCGCTTCGACGGCCGTCGAGTAGTACGGCGGGGTCGTCGCCCCGGGGACGTAGATACGGCGGGCGATCCTGACCACCCGGAAGCCGTCGGTCAGCGACCGCATGACGCCGTCCCAGGACGCGGTGCCGCCACCGCCCCCGTGCACGAGGAGCAGCGGCGGCCCTTCGCCGTCGTCGAGGGCCGTGATCGGTGTGCCACCGACGGACGTTGCGACAAGTTCGGCCATGCACACCAGTGTGCGCCACGGGGAAACCGCGCGCCTCTACGCTGACGGCATGGCGATCACGTACGAGTGGCGGGGCAGCTTCGAGAACGCGGCCGTCAACCGGCTGCACGCGGAGGGCTTCGGCCATCGGGTCCTGGACATCGACTGGTCGGCGCAGCTCCACCGGCACAGTCTCGGCTGGGTGTGCGCCCGGCGCGACCGTGACGGTGAACTCGTCGGCTTCGTCAATGTCGCGTGGGACGGTGGTGTCCACGCGTTCGTCCTGGACACCGTGGTGACGGCGGACGCGCGCCGTTCCGGGATCGGGGCCGGGCTGGTCGCCACGGCCGTCCGGGGCGCCCGGGCGGCGCGGTGCGAATGGCTGCACGTCGACTTCGACGACGAACTGCGCACGTTCTCCTTCGACGCCTGCGGCTTCCAGCCGACGAACGCGGGTCTCATCGCGCTCTGAGAACACCGACCGGGCGAAAAGACGCGCGGAAGATTGCTTTTCCGGACGGCGGGATTCTGGGCGTGCGGCGTCGGCCGTGAACTTACCGATGGGAACACTAGGCGTTCCTCTAGAGCCTTCCGGTCATGATTGGCCCGTCTTTCCGCGCTCCCGCGGGGCGGGTTTTCCGGGGCTCTTCCCAGGGACGCCCAGGGGGATTACGGGGAGACATTGACTCCTCACGCACGGGAATGGTGATCACGCGGCCGGAGTCGCCTCGCCCTTACCGCTGCACTGCCGACCCGCCTTTTCCGGAGGCTCCCCGTGAAGGAAATACTGAACGCTATTCAGGCGCCGGACACCACGGCCGCCGACTTCGCCGCGCTGCCGCTGCCCGAGTCGTACCGCGCGATCACCGTCCACAAGGACGAGACCGACATGTTCGAGGGGCTCGCGGGGTGCGACAAGGACCCCCGCAAGTCGCTGCACCTCGACGAGGTGGCCGTGCCCGAACTCGGTCCCGGCGAGGCCCTGGTGGCCGTCATGGCGTCCTCGGTGAACTACAACAGCGTCTGGACCTCGATCTTCGAGCCGCTGCCGACCTTCGGATTCCTGGAGCGGTACGGCAGGCGCAGCGAGCTCGCCAGGCGGCACGACCTGCCGTACCACGTCATCGGCTCCGACCTGGCGGGCGTCGTGCTGCGCACCGGGCCCGGCGTCACCGTCTGGAAGCCGGGTGACGAGGTCGTCGCGCACTGCCTTTCCGTCGAGCTGGAGAGCGCGGACGGCCACGGTGACACGATGCTCGACCCCGAGCAGCGCATCTGGGGCTTCGAGACCAATTTCGGCGGTCTCGCCGAACTCGCGCTGGTGAAGTCGAATCAGCTGATGCCCAAGCCCGGCCATCTCACGTGGGAGGAGGCGGCGGCCTCCGGGCTGGTGAATTCCACCGCGTACCGCCAGCTGGTCTCCCGCAACGGCGCGGGCATGAAGGTCGGTGACAATGTGCTGATCTGGGGCGCGAGCGGTGGACTCGGTTCGTACGCGACGCAGTTGGTGCTGGCCGGCGGCGGCACCCCCGTCTGTGTGGTGTCCAACGACCAGAAGGCGGAGATCTGCCGGTCCATGGGCGCGGAAGCGGTCATCGACCGCAACGCCGAGGGATACCGGTTCTGGAAGGACGAGCAGACGCAGGACCCCCGGGAGTGGAAGCGGTTCGGCAAGCGCATCCGCGAACTGACCGGCGGCGAGGACGTGGACATTGTTTTCGAGCACCCGGGGCGCGAGACGTTCGGCGCGAGTGTGTTCGTCACGCGCAAGGGCGGCACGGTCGTCACCTGTGCCTCCACCTCGGGCTACCAGCACCAGTACGACAACCGCTATCTGTGGATGTCGCTCAAGCGCATCGTGGGCTCGCACTTCGCGAATTACCGCGAGGCCTGGGAGGCCAACCGCCTGATCGCCAAGGGCAGGATCCACCCGACGCTGTCCCAGACCTATCCCCTGGGGGAGACCGGGCAGGCGGCGTACGACGTGCACCGCAACCTCCACCAGGGCAAGGTCGGCATTCTGGCGCTCGCTCCCGAGGAAGGGCTCGGCGTACGGGACGCCGAGTTCCGGGCGCGGCACGTCAACGCCATCAACCGCTTCCGCGGGACGCTGGAGGACTGATCCGCACAGCGGTTGAGGGGGCCGGCCCTTGCGGGGCCGGCCCCCTCAGCCATGAACGGCGGGGGGGGGGGGGTCCCGGAAAGACCCCCCCCCCCCCCCCCAGGGGTCCGCGTCCCCCAGCCCGGACACGGCCCCGCCGCTGGGCGCCCGCCGGGGCCGGGGGCCCCGCCGACCCGGGTGTCCGTCCCGCCGCCCCGCCCCGCCGCCATCGCCTTCAGCCGTGCCGCCGCCTCCGCCGAGACCTCCGCGCCGGCCGTGAGCAGGGACTCCAGCTCGGCCACGACCGAGTCCAGACGGACGACCGCGTTCGGGGTGGGGTGGTCGTAGACGAGCGTGGCGGGGAGCCGCAGGTCCGTGGCCGCGATGAGGCGGTTGCGGAGTTCGACGGCGTTCACCGAGTTGATGCCCATCTCCTTGAACGTGTGGGTGCCCTCGCCGTCGGGCGGCTCCTGGCCGCCGAGCACGGCCGAGGTTTCGGCGAGCACCAGGGAGCGTACGTACGCGTCCTGTTCGGCGTCTTCGAGACCGGCCAGGCGGACCTCCAGCCCGGACGGCTCCTCATCGGCCTCCGGCACGGGCGCGCCGATCGCGGCGCCCACGAAAGCGGCCTCGGCGCCCGCACCCGGGCCCGCCGCCAGCCAGAACCGCCGCCGCTGGAACGCGTACGTCGGCAGGGCGACGGGCCGGGCCCCGGGCAGCACCGCGTCCCAGTCGACGGGAGCGCCGTGGGCGTGCACCCGGGCCGCCGCGGTGAGCAGGGTGTGCCGGTCCGGTGCCCCGGTGCGCAGGCTCGGGATGACGGCGGCGCCGGGCTGCGGGCCGGCCGCCTCCAGGCACTCGTCGATCATGGGGGTGAGCGTCGGTTCGGCGCCCAGCTCCAGGAACCCGGTGACGCCTGCTTCCCGGAGCCGGCCGACGGCGTCCTTGAAGCGCACGGGCTGCCGCAGGTGCCGCACCCAGTGTTCGGGGTCGCGCGCCTCCTCGTCGGTCAGCGGGCGGCCGGTGACGGTGGAGACGAGGGGAAGGGTGGGCGTGCCGTAGGACAGCGTGCGGACGACCGCGCGGAACTCGTCCAGGATGGGGTCCATCCGCGACGAGTGGGCCGCGACGCGCACGGGGACCCGGTGGGTCTTGTGGCCGGCGGCGCGGAGCCGGTCCGTGAGGGCGAGGAGCGGGGCCTCGGCACCGGAGAGTACGAGGGAGTGCGGCCCGTTGACGGCCGCGACCGACACGGAGCCGGTCGTGTCCTCGGCGAGCCACGCCTGCACCTCGTCCTCCGGGATGCGCACCGCCACCGTCGCGCCGCCGGTCGGCAGCGAGCTGATCAGCCGGCCCCGTGCCGCCACCAGGGTGCAGGCGTCCTGGAGGGAGAGGATGCCGGTCACGTGCGCGGCGGCGATCTCGCCGGCCGAGTGGCCCGCCACGTGGTCCGGGGCCATGCCCCAGGACTCGTACAGCCGGTAGAGGGCGACCTGGAGGGCGAACAGCGACGGCTGCGAGTACTCGGCGTTGTCCAGGAGCGCCGCATCGTCGGAGTCGGGGTCCGCCCACATCACCGAGGTCAGCGGACGCCTCAGCAGCGGATCCAGCGCGGCGCACACCTCGCGCAGCGCCTGCCCGAAGACCGGGAACGCGTCGGCCGCCGCGCGCCCCATGCCGGGGTGCTGGCCGCCCTGCCCGGAGAAGACGAAGGCCAGCCCGCCCGGCGCGGAATCCTGCGGGGTGACCTCCGCGGCCCGCTCCCCGCGCCCGAACGCGGCCGTCGCGGACAACATCCGGTCCCGGTCGGGGCCGCTGACGACGGCCCGGTGCCGGTGCCGGGTACGGGTGGTGGCCAGGGCGTGGGCGATGTCCTGTGTGCGCAGCCCGGGGTGGGCCGCCACATGCTCGGCCAGGCGCCGGGCCTGTTCGCGCAGCGCCGCCCGGCTGCGGGCGGACAGCACCCACGGTACGTCGGTGTCGTCGGCCGGTTCCGTAGCCGGCGCCTGCTCGGGCTTCCCGCCCGGGGCCTCCTCCAGGATCACGTGGGCGTTGGTGCCGGTGAGCCCGAAGGACGACACTCCTGCCCGGCGCGTGTGCCCGCTCTCCTGGGGCCAGGGCTGCTCCTCGGTCAGCAGCCGTACCGCCCCGGCGGACCAGTCGACCTTGGTGGAGGGAGCCTCCACGTGCAGCGTCCTGGGCAGGACGCCGCGGCCCAGCGCGAGCACCGTCTTGATGACCCCGACGACCCCGGCGGCGGCCTGTGTGTGCCCCAGGTTGGACTTCACCGACCCCAGCCACAGCGGCCGTCCCTCCGGCCGCTCCTGGCCGTAGGTGGCCATCAGGGCCTGGGCCTCGATCGGGTCGCCGAGCGGAGTGCCGGTACCGTGCCCCTCCACCGCGTCCACGTCCTGCGGCGACAGCCCGGCGTCGGCCAGGGCCTGGCGGATGACGCGCTGCTGTGCGGGGCCGCTCGGGGCGGTGAGCCCGTTGGAGGCGCCGTCCTGGTTCACTGCGGAGCCCCGTACGAGCGCCAGTACACGGTGTCCGTTGCGGCGGGCGTCGCTCAGCCGCTCCAGCAGCAGCAGTCCCGCGCCTTCCGCCCATGCGGAGCCGTTCGCGGTGTCCGCGTACGCCTTGGAGCGCGAGTCGGGGGCGAGCGCGCGCAGCCGGGCGAAGTGCGTGAAGGGCGCCGGGGTCGCCATGACGGTGACGCCGCCGGCCAGCGCCAGGTCGGTCTCGCCCGACCGCAGGGAGCGGCAGGCCAGGTGCAGGGCGACCAGGGAGGACGAGGAGGCGGTGTCGACCGTCAGCGCGGGGCCTTCGAGGCCGTAGGTGTAGGCGATGCGCCCGGAGATCGCGCTGTTGGCGGCCCCGGTGCCGAGCATGCTCTCCCACTCGCTGGGCACGGCGGACGCGAGGGCGCCGTAGCCGCGCTCCATCGCGCCGGTGAACACGCCCGTACGGGTGCCCTTCAGGGACGCCGGGTCGATGCCCGCCCGCTCGAAGGTTTCCCAGGCCGCCTCCAGGAGCAGGCGCTGCTGCGGGTCGGTGGCCGTCGCCTCGTGGTCGGACAGGCCGAAGAAGCCCGCGTCGAAGTCGCCCGCGTCGGGCAGGAAGCCGCCTTCGCGGGCGTAGCAGGTGCCCGGCCGGTCGGGGTCCTCGTCGAAGAGGCGGTCCAGGTCCCAGCCGCGGTCGTCCGGGAAGGCGCACATCGCGTCGGTTCCGTCGGCCAGCAGCTCCCACAGGGCGTCGGGAGAGTCGGCGCCGCCCGGCAGGCGGCAGGCCATGCCGACGATCGCCACCGGATCGGCCTCGCCGGCCGGGAACCTCCGCGGCTCCTGCGGCGTCTTCCCCGGTGCCGTCGCCGAAGCCGGGTCGTTCTGTTCGGCCAGTACGTGCGCCACGGCCCGCGGAGTCGGGAAGTCGAAGGCCAGCGTGACCGGGAGGGACAGCCCGGTCTCCTCCCGCAGCAGGTTCCGCAGCCGGACCGCGAGGACGGAGTCGAGGCCGAGCCGGCGGAATTCGGTGTCGGGGAATTCCGGCGTACCGGCGGCGGGGCCGGCCGGGTCGCCGCTGCTGCCGAGGACCTGGCGGACGCAGTCGCGTACCAGTTCCAGCGCCTCTTCGGCCGTCTCCGGCGGGACCGCGCCGAGACGGGCCGCTACGGATGTCGCTTCCAGGCCGGTGAGCAGCTGCTTTTTGAGTGCTCTGCGGTCGAGCTTGCCCGCGGGGGTGAAGGGCAGCTCGCGCACGGTGACCAGTTCGAGGGGGATCTTGTGGTCGGCGAGTCCCCGCCGGCGCAGGAACGCGGTCACCTCGGTCAGCCCGATCGTACGGTCCGCGCGGTCGGTCACGACCAGGCACGGGTACTCCCCGAGCCGGTCGTCCGGCGCGCCCGCCACGGCCAGCGGGCCGAGGCCCACGAGATCCGCGAGCAGGCCCTCCACCTCGGTGGCGCTGACCTTCCGGCCCCCGGTGTCGATCACCTCGGCCGCCCGGCCGTGCAGGACGACCACGCCGTCCGTGTCGATGGCGGCGATGTCGCCGGTCCGCAGCCAGCCGTCCTCGGTGAGGGCCGAGCGCGTCAGCTCCGGCTCGCGGAAATAGCCGCGGAACATCGCCGGTCCCCGGTACTGGAGCTCGCCCGTCTCCCCCGCCGCGCGCTCATCGCCGTTGTCGTCGACGACCCGTACGCGCACGCCGTCGACCGGCTCCCCCACGCTGCCGTCGGGATGGTGGGCCCGGGTCACGGTGCCGGTGCCGATCTCGGACATGCCCCACACCACGGCGAGTTCGCAGTCGAGGGCGGCGCGTATCTGTGCGGCGAGCGCGGGCGCGAGGGCGGCGCCCGCCGTACGCACCTGGTGCGGTGCGAAGCCCGCCGGCTCGTCCGTCCTGGCCAGCCGCGCGACGATTTCCCGCAGTTGGGCGGGTACGGCGAAGACGACGCGGGGGTTGTGCTGCCGCGCCAGCGCCAGGAAGCGGTCCACGTCCCAGCCGGTGAGCAGGACCTGCGTCCGGGCGGCGAACAGCGCCGTGTGCAGGGACTGGAGTCCGAACAGGTGGGTCATCGGGCAGGCGGTGAGGACCGTGCCGTCGAAGGCGTCGGCGGCCTCGGCCACGACGGCCGCGGTGTTCGCCAGCAGGCCGCCATGGGTGTGCACGCAGAGCTTGGACCGCGCCGAGGTGGTGCCGGACGAAGGGATCAGGGCGAGCGGCATGTCGGGGGTGAGGTGCACCGGCCGGGGCTCGCTGCCCATCCAGGCTGCCGGCAGCCCGTCCAGCGCCCCGATACCCGGCTCCTCGCACTCCGCCTCCGACGCCCCGGCCAGCAGCACGCCGCGCAGCGTCGGCACGCTCTCCAGGAGCGAGCGGGCCGTTGCCGTGCCCTCGCTCCCGGAAGCCGACAGGACGAGGAGTACGGGTTCCGCGCGGGTCAGCAGCGCGCGGACCTCCGCGGTCGGGGTGCCCTGGTGGATGGGCAGCAGTACGGCGCCGACGGCCGCGACGGCCAGGTGCAGGGTCTGGAACTCCCAGCTGTTCGGCAGCCGCACCGCCACCACGTCACCGGGCCCGACGCCCGATTCCTGCAGGCCACGGGCCAGCGCGCCGACGTCGGCCCGCCACTGCGCCCAGGTCCGCGAACGGTCCCCGTCCACGATGGCCACCGCGTCGGGGGCGGCCCTCGACGCGGCCTCGAACACCTCGGGCAGCGTATGGCCGCCCCCTACCTCCGCCGCGTCGGTGGGCGGCTGGATCACGTAGTCAGCTGTGTGGACGGGCACCATCACTCCCGGATCGCTCTGAGCACTCTCGTTCGGTCGGTGGGCGGGCCGGGGTTCGGACACGAGCTCCTGCCCGGGCGGGCGTCAGCCCTCGTGCACGGTGATGGCCCCGGACGGGCACAGGGCGCCGGCCAGTTTGGCGGCGGCCTCCTGGTCGGCGCCGGGCTCGGCGATGAGGGTGACCAGGCCGTCGTCGTCCTGGTCGAAGATCGCGGGCGCGTTCAGCACGCACTGGCCCGCCCCGACGCAGCGGTCGGAGTCAACGGTGATACGCATGTCGGGTCTCTCTCCTGCGGTGGATGGGGGCCGCCCGGCGGCCGGTGATGCGTGCCGCCGGGCGGGCGCGGGTTCCGGTCAGGTCACCAGCGGACGGGCAGCTCGTGCAGGCCGTAGAGCACGCCGTCGTACTTGATGTTCAGCCCGTCCTCGGGCACGTCGAGCTGAAGGTTGGGAATGCGTTCGAAGAGCTTGCGGTACGCGACTTCCATCTCGACCCGTACCAGGTTCTGTCCCAGGCACTGGTGTACGCCGTAGCCGAAGGCCACGTGGCCGCGGGCGGAGCGGGAGGGGTCGAACGCGTGGGGGCACGCGAAGAGTTCCTCGTCGTGATTGGCCGCGGCGACCAGCGGCACGATGCCCTCGCCCGCCTTGATGTGCTGCCCGGCGATTTCCACGTCCTCGACGGCCACCCGCAGGGACACCAGGTCGGCGACCGAATGGAAGCGCAGGGTTTCCTCGACGGCCCGTTCGTCGCCGATCCACTGGGGATTCTTCAGCAGGGTGACCACACCGAGCGCGATGTTGTTGGCCGTGGTCTCGTGGCCGGCGATGAGCAGCAGCATCAGTACGCCGGACATTTCGTGGGCACCGATGGCGCCGGTGGCCAGCAGCCGGGTGACGATGTCGTCGCCGCCCCAGTTCTTCTTGATCTCGATCAGCCGGTTGATGTACCGCATGAGGTCCTTGCCGGCGGCCATGCGGTCCTCGTCGGAATACGCACGGAACGAGACCAGGACGCGGGTCCTGGATTCGAAGAACTCGCGGTCGGCGGGCGGCACGCCGAGCAGTGCCGAGATCACCAGGGAGGGAATGGGCAGGGTGAAGTCGGCGACGAGATCGGCGGTGTTGCCCGCGGCCAGCATCGCGTCCAGTTGCGCGTCCACCGTGCGCTCGATCGCGGGTTTCATCGCGCGGACGCGCCGCACGGTGAACTCCGGGATGAGGGCCTTGCGGAACCGGTCGTGTTCGGGCGAGTCCATTCCGACGAACCAGCCGGGTATCTGGTCCTGCCTGGGTACGCCGATCGTCTCGCCGACATTGGGGAAGCCCGGGTGCTGGGGGTTGGAGCTGATGGCCGGGTTTGTCAGGACGGCGCGTACGTCCTCGTGCCGGGTGACCAGCCACACCCGTTTGCCGTCGGGCAGGTGCGAGAGCACCAGCCCCTTTTTGTCGCGGTAGTCGGCGTATTCGGGCGGCGGGAAGGGTATGCCGGGCGCGCGCAGCGGAAAGTCGACGACCAGCGGGTCCGTTCCGTGCCCGGTCGAATCCGTCGTGTCCGTGGCCGCGGCCGCCGCTCCCGTGACCGGGCAGGTGGCCGGCGCGGCCGGTTCGGTGTGCGTCATGGGTGGAATTCCCCTTTCGGACGGGCCGTCAGCCGACGCCGTAGAAGGCGCGGACCCGGTCGATCACGAAGTCCTGGTCGCCGGCGGTCAGTCCGGTGTGGGTGGGCAGGTACAGTCCGTCCTCGGCGAAGGTGTTCGCCTTGAGCGAGGGCCAGTCGGGGTGGAAGTACATGGGCTGCCGGCTCATCGGCTTGAAGAACAGCCGGGTCTCGATGGACTCCCCGGCCAGGAATTCCCGGAGTTCCTCGCGGCGTTCGGCGCGCAGGTCGTACATCCACAGCACGTCCCGCGGCGGCATCAGCGTGATACCGGGGACATCGGCCAGTCCCTCGTCGTAGCGCTTCTCGATGCCGCGGCGCACTTCGAGGATGTCGTCCAGCCGCTCGGTCTGGGCGAGCGCGACGGCGGCCTGCATGGCCGTCATGCGGTAGTTGTACGCCACCTTCTTGTGCAGGAAACTGTGGTCCTTGGTGAACGCCATGGCCCGCAGGTGCGCCATTTGCCCGGCGAGTTTCGGATCGTCGGTGAGGCAGATGCCGCCCTCCCCCGCCGTGATGATTTTGTTGGCGAACAGCGAGTAGCACGCGATGTCACCGACCGGGCGGATTCCGTGCGCCTCGGCGCTGTCCTCCACGACCCGCAGGTTGTACTGGTACGCGATGTCCATCACCGCGTCCATGTCGCACCGCCGGCCGTAGATGTGCACCGGCATCACGGCCTTCGTGCGCGCCGTGATCTTCTCCTCGATACGGGTGACGTCGATGTTGAGGTCGTCCCCGCAGTCCACGAACACGGGCGTCGCGCCGGTGTAGGTGACCGCCCACGCCGAGGCGATCATCGTGAATTCCGGGACGATCACCTCGTCCCCCGGGCCGATGCCCAGCGCCCGCAGCGCGAGGGTGAGCGCCGCCGTTCCCGAGGAACAGGAAACGCCGTGCGCGATGCCGTTGTAGTCGGCGAAGGCACGCTCGAACCGCCCGACCATCGGGCCCTGGGAGGATATCCACCCGTCCTCGACGGCACCGGTCAGATACGCCAGCTCGTTGCCCTCCAGAGCGGGCCTGGACACGGGATACTTGAACGACATCCGCTGTCTCTTCCTTGCCTTTTCGTGGTCCACGGACAGATGTGCGTGCGGTGTTACGCCCGGGCCAGGGCCGGGTGTCCGAGGATCACCTCGGCAGCGGCCGCACGGCCGCCCGCCGCACGCTGCAGGGCGCCGAGCCGCTCCGCGTTCTCGCGGAAGGAGGGGGTGTCGAGCACCCGGGTCAGCTTGTCGACCACATCGTCGACGTCGAGGTCCCGGGGCCGGTCGAGGGTCAGGCTGATGCCGAAGTCCCGGCCGCGCACGGCCTGGTCGTAGCAGTCCACCCACAGCGGCCGTACCACGAGCGGCTTGCCGAAATACACGCCTTCGTTGTAGCCGTTGCCGCCGGCGTGGGTGAAGAACAGCTTCACGTTCGGATGCGCGAGGACATCGAGCTGCGAAGGGACCCAGTTCTCGATACGGAGATTGTCCGGCAGGGATTCCTTCGGCGGCAGCAGGTGCTGCTGTCCCGAGGGCAGTTTCCACAGCACCTGGTGCCGTCCCTGGAGCCGGCGGGCCACCTCCACCATGGAATGGACCTGTTCCCGGGTGAGCCGGGTGATGGTCCCGAATCCCGCGTAGACGACCGAGGACTGTTCGTCCAGCCAGCGCGAGAGCTCGTCCTCCTGCTCGGCCTCCGGCAGGGGCGGCACCATCGTGCCGACCATCCGGAACTTCTCCGGAATGTCGAAGGGATAGTCCAGCTCGGCGATCGAATTGCACAGCACCAGGTCGGCGTGGTCGATCCGCGCCATCGGGCTCATCTGCCCGAGCCCGTGCGCCTTGCGCCGCCGGTTGTCCTCGGCCAGCACCTTGCTCATCGTGGGCGTGCAGAACATCGCGAGAGTCCGCAGTTTGAAGAGCATGTTGCGCACCCGCTGCGGGACATTCATCGGATAGGGCAGCCCCGTGTGCGGTACGGGGAAGTCCTTCGGGGTATAGCCCTTGGCGAAGGGGGTGAACGCCGTCAGCACATTGCTCGGGGTGAACGGCACGCTGAGCACGTACGGGATCTTCCGCGCCATGGCCAGCTCCACGCCGTACGAACTGATGCAGTCGACGACGATCAGCGCCGGCCGGATCTCGTCGACGACGGCCGCGAGCTTCTGGAACTTCTCCTCCTGCGCGCGGGGCACGTACGAGTGCCGGATCACCGCGCGGTGCGCCTTGAACCGCGACGACTGGGTGACTTCCCGGTACACCTCGTCGCCCCAGGTCACCGCCGACAGTTCGGGGACGACCTCCCCCAGTGAGGCGAATTCCACCGGAGATCCCACCGAAATCCTCTTCACGTCCTCGCGCCGCGGCTCGTCGGTGGCGAACCAGAGATCCGGCACGTCTTGGCGGGAGAGTTCCTCGGCCAGGACGAGCAGCGGATTGGCCAGCCCGGCCTCCGGAAGACTGACGAAGAGGATCGGCCGTCGGGCGGATTCCATGGATTCCCTTTCGCGCTGATGAACAGGGTTCGCGAGCACACCCCGTGCGGATCGTCCGGCCGCACCGTCCATTGATCTCACGCCGCGCACCGGAAAATCCTTAGAGCCTGTGCGGTGTTGTGCGGGCTGCGGAGATATCCGGGCAGCAGCGAACCGGCCCTCCGCGTGAGAGGAGGGCCGGGGTCGCGGACGCGCGCGCCGGGGCTAGGGCGTGTCTTTTGGATCAGCCTGGAGCAGCCCGCGGCGTCTGGTGCGGTGCATCGCAAGGCGGAGCATTGCCCTCGGACTGGGTGTCCGTGGGTGCGAGGTGCCGTGCCAGGCGTCGCGGGCCCAGGATGATCCGAAAGACACGCCCTAGCCGTCACCGGGGCACGGCTACGCGGCCTTGACGTCCTCCGCGATGATCCGCTCGATGTTGCGCTCGGCGAGGGCCGTGATGGTCACGAAGGGGTTGACGCCGATGGAGCCCGGCACGAGCGCGCCGTCCATGACGTAGAGGTTCCGGTAGCCGGCGACGCGGCCGTAGAGGTCGGTGGCCTTGCCCAGGACGCAGCCGCCGAGCGGGTGGTAGCTGAAGTCGTCGGAGAAGTTCTTCAGCTGCGAACCGAACAGGTCGTAGCGGTACATCGTCGTGTTGGCCTTGTTGATCCGGTCGAACAGCGACTTCGCGGCGTTGACCGCGGGAGTGTTCTGGTCCCGGGTCCAGCGTAGCTTGGCCCGGTCGGTGGCCTTGTCGTAGACGAAGGTGCCGCGCTCGGGGTTCTTGGTGATCGCCAGGTAGAGGCTGACCCAGGTCTCCAGGCCGGCCGGCATCGGCGCGATCTCCGCGAAGACCGGGGCTGCCGGGTTGTCCCAGTCGTCGATGCCCAGGGCGGGGATCGAGGACTGGTGGGCCCCGGTGGGGTTCCAGACGTGGTTGGCGCGGCCGGTCATGATGTTGCCGTTGGGGCCCCAGCCCGCGCCGACCTCGGCGTTCAGCTCGGGCAGTGTGCCGGTGTCGCGGGCGCGCACCAGCAGTTCGGTGGAGCCGAGGCTGCCCGCGCCGAGGAACAGGTGGCGGCAGCCGATCTCCTTCTGCGCGACGACCTTGCCGTCGGCGTCGCTCTGGACCACGGACAGCACATAGCTGCCGTCCGGCTGCCGGCGGATCGCCTTGACCTGGTGCAGCGTCTCGATGGTGACCTTGCCGGTGCCCAGCGCGGCGGCCAGGTAGGTCTTGTCCAGGCTCTGCTTGCCGTGGTTGTTGCCGTAGATCACCTCGCCGGCCAGCGCCGACTTGGGCGCCGTGCCGTCCGCCTCGCGCCGCATGTGGCCGAAGTCGTAGACGTTGGGGACGAAGGTGGTGCTCAGGCCCGCCTTGCCCGCCTGTTCGCGCGAGACCCGCGCGTACTTGTACCACTCCGTGTCCTCGAACCACCCCTTGTCGATGTGGTTCACCTTGAGCATGGAGTTGGCGCGCGGGAAGTACCGGTCGTACATCTGGGCGGCGTCCACCCGCGGGAGGACCTCTTCGAAGTACGAGCGCTTCGGTACGACGGCCATGCCGCCGTTGACCAGCGAGCCGCCGCCGACGCCCCGTCCCACGTACACCGACATCTCGTCGAAGTGCACCTTGTCGAGGACGCCCGCGTACGGGTCGATGTTGCGGTTGATGACATCCAGCCACAGGAACGAGCCCAGCGGGGCTTCGGTGCGCGACTTGAACCAGCTGGACCGGCGGTCGGGCTTGAGCATTCCGCAGAAGATGTTGCCGTCGTCGGCCGGCTTGTTCCACAGCTGGCCCATTTCGAGCATGAGCGTCGGAATTCCCGCCTCGCCGAGCCGCAGCGCGGAGACCGCCGCACCGTAACCGGTGCCGATCACCACCGCCGGTACGAACGCGCCGTCACCGGCCCGCGGGCTTCCCTGGCCGGCGGCCGCGGCGCGCGGGGCGGCGGAAATCGTGGTCATTCCGGCGACGGCGGCGCCGCCGAGGGCGGCCAGTCCGAGCAGACGGCGCCGTGACAGATGCTGGTTCTCGATCACGCTGGTAGTACCCAACCTTCGCCACAGGATTTTTCCCCGCAGGGCTGTTCCGCGGCGCCGCCACCAAGAAGAATGCGGGCCTGTTCCACCGGCCCCGGGCCGCCGCGCGCCCCCATCCTGCCCACAAAAGACTAAGGGAAATGTTAAAGGTACGGCGTGCGCGGATCGCCTTTCGGCCCCGCCCGGCCCGTCCCGCCCGCTCTAGTAATTCCGTGCTGTTTCCGGCCGTACGGTCCCGGCTATGAACTCACCATCCACGGCGGCCGTGCAGACCGCCCGCCGCATCGCCGTGTCGTTCGTCGCCACCGTTTCGGCCGTGGGGGTCACCGCGTCCTTCGCCTCGGCCGAGCCGGTCGCCGCGCCGACCACCGAAGCGGGGCGGCACGCGGCGCAGGCGTCACCGGCCACGCGCGGCATTCCGTTCACCCATGCCACGGTGGCCCAGCAGCAGGACGGTTCCTTCACCGTGTCCTGGAAGGCGCCCGGCGCCGGTTCGGTGACCGTGTACGCCGACGGCAAGGTCGTGGCGTACGGCGGGGCCGAGGCCACCGTCACCGTACGCCGGCTGCCCGCGGCCGACCGTCAGTGGTTCCGCCTCGTGCCGGACGAGGGCGATCCGCTCACCCTCGCCGACCGCTCGCTGCACCTGGAGGGCGCCGCCAACTTCCGTGACGCGGGCGGCTACCGCACCGCCGACGGCCGGTGGGTGAAGATGGGCGTGCTGTACCGCGCCGACGCCCTGCACAAGCTCACCGACGCCGACCTGGCCAAGCTGCGGCGCCTGGGCATCCATACGGACTTCGACCTGCGCACGCCGGGCGAGCGGGCCAAGGCCCCGGACCGGCTGCCCGCGGGCGCACGCTATGTCGTCGCCAATGTCATCGGCGAGGAGAACTCCGGCGAACTGCCCCCCACAGCCGAGGCGTCCGAGCGGCTGATGGCCGAATCCTACCGGCAGTTCATCGTCAGGCCCGCGGCCGCCAAGGCTTACCGTTCGCTGTTCCGCACGGCCGCCGAGCCCGGCTCGTACGCGCTGGTCCATCACTGCTCCAGCGGCAAGGACCGTACGGGCTGGGCAACGGCCGTCCTTCTCATGGCCCTCGGCGTGGACCGCGAGACGGTCATGCGCGACTACCTGGCCAGCAACGACTACCTCGCCGCAAGCAACACCGCCGAACTCGCCGCGCAGCCCCCCGAGATCGCCGCCCGCCTCAAGCCGGTCCTGGAGACGAGGGCCCCATACCTGAACGCCGCCTTCGACGAGATCGAGGCGCGCTTCGGCACCTTCGGCGCCTATCTGCGGGAGGGGCTGGGGCTGAACGGGCAGGAGCTGGAGCGGCTGCGGGCGGCGCTGCTCACCGACTGACCGGCTGACCGGTGGGGCGGCCGTCGGCCGGCCCACCGGCCCACCGGCCCACCGGCCCACCGGCCCACCGGCCCACCGGCCCGCAGGAAGGAAACGCCCCCTCCCCGACATTCCATCGGGGAGGGGGCGTTCTTTCGGCTCGTCCTGTCAGTTCAGGCCGAGTTCGTTGTCGAGGAGGTCGAAGACCTCTTCGTCGGAGGCGGACTCGAAGTCGAAGTCCTCGTCGGCCGGGGAGCCGTCGCGTCCGGCCGCCGGGGCCGTGTCCCGCAGGGCCTGCCACTTCGCCCGGAGGACTTCCAGGCGGCCGGCTATCTGCTCGTGCACCTCCTCCGTGATGACGAGTTCACCGAAGCCCTTCTCCAGCCTTTCGAGTTCGCCCAGGAGCGTTTCCGGGCCGAAGGACGGCTCGGGTGCGATGCGGGTCTGGAGGTGGTCGACGAGTTCCGCGGGCGTCGGGTAGTCGAACAGCAGCGTCGCCGGCAGGCGGATTCCCGTGAGGGCACTCAGCCGGTTGCGGAGTTCGACCGCGGTGAGGGAGTCGAAACCGAGGTCCAGGAAGGCGCGGTCCTCATCGATCTCCGTGTCCCCGCCGTGTCCCAGAACGGCCGCGACCTGGCCGCGTACGGCATCGAGGACGACCTCGCGTCCCTCCGCCGCCGACAGACCGGTCAGCCGCTGGGCGAAGGCGACCGCGGCGTCGCCGTCGGTCGCGGCCACCGCCGTACGCCGGCCCGAGGTCCTGATCAGGCCGCGCAGCAGCGGGGCCACCTCGCCCTGCCGGCGCAGGCCCGCCAGGTCCAGGCGAGCGGGGACGGTCGCGGGCTCCTCACTGGCGAGGGCCGCGTCGAACAGCGCCACGCCTTCCTCGGCCGACAGCGGCGGCATACCCGAGCGGGCCATGCGCTGGACATCGGCGTCCGTGAGGGTGCCGGTCATACCGCTGTTCTGGGACCAGGGGCCCCAGGCGAGCGACGTGGCCGGGAGGCCCTGCGTCCGGCGGTGGTGGGCCAGCGCGTCCAGGAAGGCGTTACCGGCCGCGTAGTTGGCCTGGCCCGCGCTGCCGAAAGTGCCGGCCACGGAGGAGAACACCACGAACGCGTCCAGGGCCAGGTCCTTGGTCGCCTCGTGCAGGTTCCAGGCCGCATCGACCTTCGGACGCAGTACGGCCGCCAGCCGCTCCGCAGTCAGCGACTCCACCACGCCGTCGTCCAGGACACCGGCCGTATGCACCACGGCGCTCGGCTCGTAACGCGTGACCAGGTCGACGACAGCCGCCGCGTCGGTCACGTCGCACGCCTCGACCACCGCCTCGGCGCCGTGGTCCCGCAGCTCGGCCACCAGCCCCTCGACGCCCTCGGCAGCCGGCCCCCTGCGGCTGACCAGCAGCAGACTCCGTACCCCGTGCTCAGCCGCCAAGTGCCGGGCGACAATGCGGCCGAGACCACCCGTACCACCGGTGATCAGCACCGGGCCGGAGGTGTTCCAGCTCAGGGGCTGCTGGGCCTCGGTACGGGCCAGGCGCGCCGCCAGCACCTCACCGCCGCGTATCAGCAACTGCGGCTCGTCCGACGCCAACACCTGACGGATCAGCGTCGCATCGGCGTCGTCTTCCACATCCACCAGACCGAAGCGGCCCGGATGCTCCGACTGCGCCGACCGCACCAGACCCCACACCGCCGCACCCGCGAGATCCGCACCCGACACCGCACCCCGCGTCACGAACACCAGACGCGAAGCCGCGAACCGCTCATCCGCCAGCCACGACTGGACCACGCCCAGCGCCTCGGCCGCCACGGCGTGAACGGACTCCACCGTCCCCGCGGCCCCGGCCGCCGGCGGGACGAGCACGGTGCCGTGGTCGCCTGCCTCCGCGAGGTCGTCGAGATCCGTGCGGGGCTGGAGCGCGAGGCCGTCGAGGATGCCTTCGGTGTCCTTGCCGAGCAGGGCGAGGGAGTCCGCGCGCTCGCCCATGAGGGGTACGCCGGTCCAGTCGACCTTGAAGAGGGCGTCACGGTCGCCGGTCCGGAGCTGTCCGGTGGTGATCGGCCGCACGGTCAGGGACCGTACCGAGGCCACCGGGGCGCCGGCCGTGTCGGCGACGGCGATCGAGCTGCCGTCCTCGGTGGGACGGATGCGTACCCGCACCCGGGAAGCGCCGGTGGCGTGGAGCGTCACTCCGTTCCACGAGAAGGGGACGGCTCCTTCGTCCGCTCCCCCGGCGCTCACCAGCGACGCGTGCAGCGCGGCGTCGAAGAGGGCGGGGTGCAGACCGTAGGCGTCACCGTCGGTGCCCTCGGGGAGCGCCACCTCGGCATAGATGTCCTCGCCCGCCTGCCAGACCGCGCGCAGGCCCTGGAACACCGGGCCGTACTCGAATCCGGCGTCCGCGAACCGCTCGTAGCAGCCCGCCACCTCAAGCGGCTCGGCGCCCTGCGGGGGCCACACGGCGGCATCGAACGGCACCGCCTCGGCGGGGGCCGGGGTCAGGGCGCCGCTGGCATGCAGCGTCCACGGGCCCTCACCTTCGCGCGAGTGCACCGACACCGAGCGGCGACCGTCGTCGTCGGGCTCACCGACCCAGACCTGTACCTGGACCGCGCCGCCCGTGGCAGGCAGCACCAGGGGCGCGGCGAGTGTCAGCTCCTCCACCGCACCGCAGTCCACCTCGTCGGCCGCTCGTAGCACCAGTTCGACCAGCGCCGTACCGGGGACCAGGACGGAGCCCAGCACCACATGATCCGCCAGCCACGGATGCGACGACACCGACAGCCGCCCCGTGAACAGCAAGCCATCGGAGCCGGCCAATTCCACGGCCGCGCCCAGCAGTGGGTGCCCCGCCGAGCCAAGACCGGCCGACCGCACATCACCCGCACGCGCCGCCCCGCCCGCAGGCCAGAACCGCTCGTGCTGGAACGCGTACGTCGGCAGGTCCACCCACCGCGCACCCGAACCCGCGAAGACGGCCGACCAGTCGACCGGCATGCCGCAGGCGTGCAGTCGGGCCAGGGCCGTGAGCAGCGCCGGTGCCTCGGGCCGGTCCTTGCGCAGTACGGGGGCCAGGACCGAATCGTCCGTCGCGGACTCGGTGGCGAGTGCGGACAGGGCGCCGTCGGGGCCGAGTTCCAGGAAGGCCACGACGCCCTGCGCGGTCAGCGCGCCGACCCCGTCGGCGAACCGTACGGCCTCGCGGACGTGGCTGACCCAGTACTGCGCGGAGCACAGCTGTTCCGTGGCGGCGGGTTCGCCGGTGACGTTGGAGATCACGGGGATGCGTGGCTCTCCGTACGTCATGCCGTCGGCGACAGTCCGGAATTCCTCCAGCATCGGTTCCATGAGAGGCGAGTGGAAAGCGTGCGAGACCCGAAGGCGGGTCGTTTTGCGGCCCTCGCCCTCGAAGTGCCGCGCAATCGCCAGTACGGCTTCCTCGGCGCCCGAGACCACGACCGACGACGGGCCATTGATCGCCGCTATCGACACCTCTTCCGTCAGATGCGGAAGGATCCCGGCCTCCGTCGCACGGATCGCCACCATCGCCCCGCCGGCAGGCAGCGCCTGCATCAGCCGACCACGCGCCGCCACCAGCGCACAGGCATCGGGCAGTGAGAACACGCCGGCCACATGCGCGGCGGCGATCTCGCCGACGGAGTGTCCGAGGAGCTGGTCCGGGCGTACGCCCCACGTCTCCAGCAGGCGGAACAGGGCGACCTCGATGGCGAACAGGGACGCCTGGGTGTACGCGGTCTGGTTCAGCAGTTCCGCGTCCTCGCCCCAGACGATCTCCCGCAGGGGGCGGTCCAGGTGCTCGTCCAAGGCGGCGCACACCGCGTCGAACGCCTCCTTGAAGGCCGCGTATTGGCCGTACAACTCCCGGCCCATGCCCAGGCGTTGCGACCCCTGGCCCGAGAACAAGAACGCCAGCTTGCCCGAGCGGGCCCGGTCCTGCGCGACGACGGCCGCTTCGCCGCGGCCCTCGGCCAGGGCGGACAGCGAGCTCAGCAGCTCCTCCCGGTCCGCGGCCAGGATCACCGCGCGGTGCTGGAACGCCGAGCGGCCGGTCGCGAGCGAATAGGCGACGTCCGTGACCCGCGGGCCCGGTTCGCCGTCCAGACGGGACAGCAGCCGTGCCGCCTGGGCGCGCAACGCCGGCTCGCTCCGGCCGGACAGGAGCACCGGCACCGGTGCATCGGAGTCGGCCGTCCGGTTTTCGGCATCGTCCGGTCCGGCATCGTCCGGTTCGGTGTCGGGCGTGACCGGTTCGGGCTGCTCCAGGATCACGTGTGCGTTGGTCCCGCTGATTCCGAAGGAGGAGACGGCCGCGCGGCGCGGCCCGTCGCTCTGCGGCCACTCGGCCTCGGAGGTCAGCAGCTCGACGGCGCCCGCGCTCCAGTCCACGTGCGTCGAGGGCTCATCGACGTGCAGCGTCCGGGGAAGGACGCCGTGGCGCATGGCCAGCACCATCTTCACGATACCCGCGACGCCCGCAGCCGCCTGCGCGTGGCCGATGTTGGACTTCACCGATCCCAGCAGCAGCGGCCGGTCTTCCGGTCGCTCCTGACCGTACGTGGCCAGGAGTGCCTGCGCCTCGATCGGGTCGCCGAGCGTCGTCCCCGTACCGTGCGCCTCCACCGCGTCGACATCGGCGGCGGACAGGCCCGCGCTGGCCAGCGCCTGCCGGATGACCCGCTGCTGCGACGGGCCGTTGGGCGCCGTCAGACCGTTCGACGCGCCGTCCTGGTTCACCGCTGATGCCCGTTGCGGCGCGCGTCCGACAGCCGTTCCAGCACCAGGAATCCCGCGCCTTCGGCCCAGCCGACGCCGTCGGCGGCATCGGCGAACGCCTTGCAGCGCCCGTCCGGGGAGAGCCCGCCCTGGCGGGTGAACTCCACGAAGGTCAGCGGCGTCGACATCACCGTCACACCGCCCGCGAGCGCCAGCGAGCACTCCCCCTGGCGCAGCGACTGCGCCGCCAGGTGCAGGGCCACCAGCGACGACGAGCACGCCGTGTCCACCGTGACCGCCGGGCCCTCGAAGCCGAAGGTGTACGACACCCGGCCCGAGGCGACACTGCCCGCGCTGCCGCTGCCCTGGTAGCCCTCGAACTCGCGCCCGGAGAGCAGCGACGAGTAGTCGTGGTACATCACGCCCGCGAAGACGCCCGTACGGCTGCCGCGCAGGGTGGCCGGGTCCATGCCGGCGCGCTCCAGCGCCTCCCAGGTCGTCTCCAGCAGCAGCCGCTGCTGGGCGTCGGTGGTCAGGGCCTCGCGGGGGCTCATGCCGAAGAACTCGGGATCGAAGTCCGCCGCGTCGTGGAGGAAGCCGCCGGAGCGGGTGGCGATGGCGCCCTCGCGGTCGGGGTCGTAGGTGTCGTCGATCTCCCAGCCGCGGTCGGTGGGGAAGCCGGAGACCGCGTCCACCCCTTCGGAGACCAGCTGCCACAGGTCCTCGGGCGAGGTGACGCCGCCGGGGAAGCGGCAGCTCATGCCGACGATCACGACCGGGTCGTCCGTCAGGGACGGGAGGGCGGACACCGGGAGCGGCGTCTCGGTCTCCGCGCCGAACAGCTCGTCGAGGAGGTGGCTCGCCAGGGCGTCGGCCGTCGGGTAGTCGAACACGGTCGTCGCCGGGAGCCGCAGGCCGGTGGCCTTGCCCAGCAGGTTGCGGAGTTCGATTGCGGTCAGCGAGTCGAATCCGAGGTCCTGGAAAGCCCGGTCCGGGGCGACCGTCTCCGGGCTCGCGTGGCCCAGGACCGTGGCGATCTGCGTACGGACGACGTCGAGCAGTGCCTCGCGCCGCTCCGCCGGGGACAGCCCGGCCAGGCGCTGCGCGATGCCGGAGGCCGCGGCGGCGCCGGTACGGCGGGTCCTCGTACGGATCAAGGAACGCAGCAGCGGGGGCACCTCGCCCTGCTCGCGCAGGACCGCGAGGTCCAGACGGACGGGGAGCGCCAGGGGCTCCGCGCTGCCGAGGGCGGCGTCGAAGAGGGCCGTGCCTTCCTCGGCCGACAGCGGGGGCATGCCCTGCCGGGCGATGCGCTGGACGTCGGCGTCGGTGAGGGTGCCGGTCATACCGCTGTTCTGGGACCAGGGGCCCCATGCCAGGGACGTGGCCGTGAGGCCCGCGGCCCGGCGGTGGTGGGCCAGCGCGTCCAGGAAGGAGTTACCGGCCGCGTAGTTGGCCTGACCCGCGCTGCCGAAAGTACCGGCCACGGAAGAGAAGACCACGAAGGCGTCCAGGGCCAGGTCCTTGGTGGCCTCGTGCAGGTTCCAGGCCGCGTCCACCTTCGGACGCAGTACGGCCGCCAGCCGCTCCGGGGTGAGGGATTCCACCACGCCGTCGTCCAGGACACCGGCCGTATGCACCACGGCGGTCGGCTCGTAACGCGTGACCAGGTTGGCGACAGCCGCCGCGTCGGTCACGTCGCACGCCTCGACCACCGCCTCGGCGCCGTGATCCCGCAGCTCGGCCACCAACTCCTCGACGCCCTCGGCAGCCGGACCGCTCCGGCTGACCAGCAGCAGACTCCGTACCCCGTGCTCAGCCGCCAGGTGCCGGGTGACAATGCGGCCCAGACCACCCGTACCACCGGTGATCAGCACCGGGCCGGAGGTGTCCCAGCTCAAGGGCTGCTGGGCCTCGGTACGGGCCAGCCGTGCCGCCAGCACCTCACCGCCGCGTACCAGCAGGTCGGGTTCGTCGGTCGCCAGCGCCTGCGGCAGCACCGTCGTATCGGCGTCCTCCGCCAGGTCCACCAGGCCGAAGCGGCCCGGGTTCTCCGACTGCGCCGACCGGACCAGACCGCGTACGGCGGCGCCCGCCAGATCCGCGCCGGTGACCGCCCCGCGCGTGACGAACACCAGACGCGAGGTGGCGAACCGGTCGTCGGCCAGCCACGACTGGACCATTTCCAGCGCCCAGGCGGTCGCCGCGTGGACGGAGTCCACCATTGCGGCGGTGTCGGCGGGCGGCGCGACCAGGACGGTTCCGGGCACGTTCGCGCCGGTCAGGGCGTCCAGGTCCGCGTAGGTGCGCAGCGGCTCGCCCTCCGGGCCGGTGCCGGGCTCGACACGCTCGTCCGTGAGCGGGACGGGGGCCCATTCGACCTTGAACAGGGCGTCGCGGTCGGCGGTCCGCAGCTGTCCGGCCGAGAGCGGGCGTATCACCAGCGCATCCACGGAGGCGACCGGCGCACCGGACGTGTCCGCGATCGCGACCGACAGCGCGCCGGCCGCGCCGCGGATGCGTACCCGCACCCGGGAGGCGCCGGTGGCGTGCAGGGTCACTCCGGTCCACGAGAACGGGACGGCGCCCGCTTCGCCGCCGCCCAGCGCTGCCGCGTGCAGCGCGGCGTCGAAGAGGGCGGGGTGCAGACCGTAGGCGTCGCCGTCGGTGCCCTCGGGGAGCGCCACCTCGGCATAGATGTCCTCGCCCGCCTTCCAGGCTGCCCGCAGGCCCTGGAAGGCCGGGCCGTACGTGAGCCCGGCGTCGGCGAGTGCGTCGTAGCAGCCCGCCACCTCCAGCGGCTCCGCGCCCTGCGGAGGCCATACGGCAGCGTCGAAGGAGGCCGTTGCGGCTCCGGTGGTGACCGCGCCCTCGGCGTGCAGCGTCCAGGGGGCCTCGCCTTCGCGCGAGTGCACCGACACCGGTCGGCGACCGTCGTCGTCGGGCTCGCCGACCCAGACCTGTACCTGAACCGCGCCACCCGAGGCAGGCAGCACCAGGGGCGCGGCCAGGGTCAGTTCCTCCAGCAGGTCGCAGCCGACCTCGTCGGCCGCTCGCAGCACCAGTTCGACCAGCGCCGTACCGGGGACCAGGACGGAGCCCAGCACCACATGATCAGCCAGCCACGGATGCGACGAGACCGACAGCCGACCGGTGAACAGCAGCCCGCCCGAGCCCGCCAGCTCCACCGCCGCACCCAGCAACGGGTGCCCCGCCGAGCCCAGACCGGCGGACCGCACATCGCCTGTACGTGCCGCCCCGCCCGCAGGCCAGAACCGCTCATGCTGGAACGCGTACGTCGGCAGATCCACCCACCGCGCGCCCGAACCGGCGAACATTTCCGCCCAGTTCACGCTCGCGCCCCGGACGTACAGCTGCGCCAAGGCGCCCAGCAGCGTCGTCTCCTCGGGGCGGTCCTTGCGCAGGACGGGGGCGAGTACGGCCTCGTCCGATGCCGTCTCGCGGGCCATCGCCGTCAGCACACTGTCCGGGCCGAGTTCCAGGAACCGCGTGGCCCCTGCCGTGCGCAGCGCCCCGATTCCGTCCGCGAAGCGCACGGCCTCGCGGACGTGCCGGACCCAGTAGTCGGCGTCGGCGAGCTGGTCGGGCTCGGCGAGTTCGCCCGTCAGGTTGGACACGACGGGGATCGCCGGCGTGCCGAACGACAGCCGTGCCACGACCGTGCGGAAGTCCTCCAGCATCGGTTCCATGAGGGGCGAGTGGAAAGCGTGCGAGACCCGGAGACGGGTGGCTTTGCGGCCCTCGCCCTCGAAGTGCCGCGCAATCGCCAGTACGGCTTCCTCGGCGCCCGAGACGACGACCGACGACGGGCCATTGATCGCCGCTATCGACACCTCTTCCGTCAAATGCGGAAGAATTTCGGCCTCCGTCGCCCGGATCGCCACCATCGCCCCACCGACGGGCAGCGCCTGCATCAACCGGCCGCGTGCCGCCACCAGCGCACAGGCATCGCCCAGCGAGAACACCCCGGCAACATGCGCCGCCGCTACCTCACCGATCGAATGCCCCGCAACGAAGTCCGCGTGGACGCCCCACGACTCCGCCAGCCGGTACAGCGCCACCTCGATGGCGAACAGCCCGGCCTGCGCGTAGGCCGTCTGGTTCAGCAGCTCGGCGTCCTCGCCCCAGACGACCTCCCGCAGAGGGTGCTCCAGGTGCTCGTCCAAGGCCGCGCACACCGCGTCGAAGGCGTCCGCGAACACCGGGTAGCGGCCGTACAACTCCCGGCCCATGCCCAGACATTGCGATCCCTGGCCCGAGAACAGGAAGGCCGTCTTCCCCGCATCGGCCGGGCCTTCCGCCAGGCCGGGGTCGGTCTCGCCCGCCGCGAGTGCGGACAGGGCCCGCACCAGTGCGTCGCGGTCCTGGCCCCACACCACGGCACGCCGGGCGAACGTCGACCGTCCGGTCACCAGCGAGTGGCCGATGTCCCGTGCGGACAGCGTGTCGTCGCCGGTGACCAGGGGCAGCAGGCGTGCTGCCTGGCCGCGCAGCGCGGCCTCGTTCCTGCCGGACAGCACCCACGCCAGCGCGCCGGGCCCGGTCGCCGGGACGTCCGTTCCGGCGTCGGCCGCGACCGGCTCGGGCTGTTCGAGGATGACGTGGGCATTGGTCCCGCTGATGCCGAAGGAGGAGACGCCGGCGCGGCGCGGCCCGTCGCCCTGCGGCCATTCGGCCGCGGAGGTCAGCAGTTCCACGGCGCCCGCGCTCCACTCGACGTGCGTCGAGGGCTCGTCGACGTGCAGCGTCCGCGGGAGTACGCCATGGTGCATGGCCTGCACCATCTTGATCACGCCGGCGACGCCCGCGGCCGCCTGCGAGTGGCCGATGTTGGACTTCACCGAGCCCAGCAGCAGCGGCCGGTCCTCGGGCCGCTCCTGGCCGTACGTGGCCAGCAGCGCCTGCGCTTCGATCGGGTCGCCCAGTGCCGTCCCCGTGCCGTGGCCCTCGACCGCGTCCACGTCCGCCCCGGACAGGCCCGCGCTGGCCAGCGCCTGCCGGATGACCCGCTGCTGCGACGGGCCGTTGGGCGCCGTCAGACCGTTCGACGCGCCGTCCTGGTTCACCGGCGTCCGACAGGCGCTCCAGCACCAGCATGCCGACGCCCTCGCCCCAGCCGACACCGTCGGCCGCCTCGGCGAACGCCTTGCAGCGGCCGTCCGCCGACAGGCCGCGCTGCCGCGAGAAGTCCACGAACGTCGTCGGCGTCGACATCACCGTCACACCGCCCGCCATGGCCAGCGAGCACTCACCGGACCGCAGCGCCTGCGCGGCCAGGTGCAGGGCGACCAGCGACGACGAGCACGCCGTGTCCACCGTGACCGCCGGGCCCTCGAAGCCGAAGGTGTACGACACCCGGCCGGAAGCGATGCTGGCGGCACTGCCGTTGCCCCGGTAGCCCTCGTACTGGTCGCCGACCATGATCTCGCTGTAGTCGGTGTACATCACGCCCGCGAAGACGCCCGTACGGCTGCCCCGGAGCGTGGCCGGGTCGATGCCCGCCCGCTCGATGGCCTCCCAGGTCGTCTCCAGCAGCAGCCGCTGCTGGGCGTCCGTCGCCAGGGCCTCCCGGGGGCTCATCCCGAAGAATTCGGGGTCGAAGTCGCCCGCCTCGTGCAGGAACCCACCGGAGCGGGTGTACGAGGTGCCGAGCGCTTCGGGGTCGGGGTTGTAGAGCGCGTCCACGTCCCAGCCGCGGTCGGCGGGGAAGTCCGAGACGGCGTCCACGCCGTCCGACACCAGCCGCCACAGGTCCTCGGGCGAGGTGACGCCGCCCGGGTAGCGGCAGCTCATGCCGACGATCACCACCGGATCGTCGGCCGTGGCCGTCGGCATCCGCGCCGGCAGCGCTTCGTCCGCGGCCTTCTGCGCGCTGAACAGCTCGTCCAGCAGGAAGTCGACGAGCGTACCGGCCGTGGGGTAGTCGAAGACGGTGGTCGCCGACAGGCGCATGCCCGTCGCCTTGTTGAGCCGGTTGCGCAGCTCGACGCCGGTCAGGGAGTCGAAGCCGAGTTCCTGGAAGGCCCGGTCGGGGTCGACCGTCTCCGGGCTCGCGTGCCCCAGGACCGTGGCGATCTGCGTACGGACGACATCGAGCAGCGCCTCGCGCCGCTCCGCCGGGGACAGCCCGGACAGGCGCTCCACCAGCCCGGCGACCGCGGCCGAGCCCGCGACCACCGAGCGCCGCGCGCGGGTCCTGATCAGGCCGCGCAGCAGCGGGATCACCTCGCCCTGCTCGCGCAAGGTCGCCAGATCCAGGCGGACGGGGAGCGCCATGGCCTCGGGGCCGCCAACGGCGGCGTCGAAGAGGGCCACGCCCTCCTCGGCCGACAACGGCGGCATGCCCTGACGGGCGATGCGCTGGACGTCGGCATCGGTGAGGGTGCCGGTCATGCCGCTGTCCTGGGACCACGGGCCCCACGCGAGCGACGTGGCCGGGAGGCCCTGAGCCCGGCGGTGGTGGGCCAGCGCGTCCAAGAAGGTGTTACCGGCCGCGTAGTTGCCCTGGCCGGCGCTGCCGATCGTCCCGGCCACGGAGGAGAAGACCACGAACGCGTCCAGGGCCAGATCCTTGGTCGCCTCGTGCAGGTTCCAGGCCGCGTCCACCTTGGGACGCAGTACGGCCGCGAGCCGCTCGGGGGTGAGGGATTCCACCACGCCGTCGTCCAGGACACCGGCCGTATGCACCACGGCGGTGGGCGTATGACGGGTAACGAGGTCGGCTACGGCGGTCGCGTCGGTTACGTCGCACGCCTCGACGACGGCTTCGGCGCCGTGGTCCCGCAGCTCGGCCACCAGCTCATCGACGCCCTCGGCAGCCGGACCGCTCCGGCTGACCAGCAGCAGACTCCGTACCCCGTGCTCCGCCACCAGATGCCGGGCGACAACCCGGCCCAGACCACCCGTACCACCGGTGATCAACACCGTGCCGGACGGGTCCCACGTCATCGCCTGCTGCGCCTGCGACCGCACCAGCCGCGCCGCCAGCACCTCACCGCCGCGTACGAGCAGCTGCGGCTCATCCGTCGCGAGTGCTCGCGGCACCAGCGCCACATCGGCGTCGTCCGCCAGGTCCACCAGGCCGAAGCGGCCCGGGTGCTCCGACTGCGCCGACCGCACCAGGCCCCATACCGCCGCACCCGCGAGATCCGCACCCGACACCGCGCCCCGCGTCACGAACACCAGACGCGAAGCCGCGAACCGCTCATCCGCCAGCCACGACTGGATCACATCCAGCGCCTCGGCCGCCATGGCGTGAACAGAGTCCACCGTCCCCGCGGCCCCGGCCGTCGGAACCATCAGCACCGCACCCGGCACGGCGCCGCCCGCCGCCAAGGACTCCAGGTCCGCGTACTGCTCGAACGACGAGTCCGGGAGGGAACCGAGCACCGCGACGGTCTCCCCGGCCCCGGCCGAGGGAAGCCGTACGGGATTCCACTGGAGCCGGAACAGCGCGTCCCGGCCCACCGTGTCGGTGCCGCTTTCCCACTGGTCCGCGGAGACCGCCCGTACGACGAGCGCGCCGATGGAGGCGACGGGCCCGCCCGCGGTGTCGGCGACGTCCACGGAGACCGTGTCGGCGTCGTGCCGGGTGATCCGCACCCGTACCGCAGCGGCGCCGGAGGCGTGCAGCGAGACGCCCTCCCAGGAGAAGGGCACGACCTGCCCGTGGGTTCCGTCGACGTTGACGATGTGCAGGGCCGCGTCGAGCAGCGCCGGGTGCAGGCCGTAGCCGGACGCGTCGCCCTCGGCCTCCTCGGGCAGGGCGACCTCGGCGAACACCTCGTCGCCCCGGCGCCATGCGGCGCGCAGGCCCTGGAAGTGCGGGCCGTAGTCGAATCCGCGGTCGGCCAGGCCCGGGTAGAGGCCGGTCAGGTCGACGGGCTCGGCGTCGGCGGGCGGCCAGGAAGCGGCGAAGTCGATGTCGGTCGCGGGTGGCTGCGGGCCGGTGGAGAGTGTGCCGGTGGCGTGCTGCACCCACGGGTGGTCGCCGTCGCCCTCCGCCCTGGAGCGCGCGCTGAATGCGCGGCGGCCCGTCTCGTCGGCGGGGCCCACGCGCAGTTGGAGGTGCACGCCGCCGTGTTCGGGCAGGACGAGCGGGGTGGCCAGGGTCAGTTCGTCCACGCGGTCGCAGCCCGCCTCGTCGGCGGCGCGGATCGCCAGTTCGACGAATGCCGTGCCCGGCAGCAGCACCGCGCCCATGACGGCGTGCCCGGCCAGCCAGGGGTGGGTGGCGAGCGACAGGCGCGTGGTGAACAGCAGGCCGTCGCCGTCGGGCAGTTCCAGGGCGGCGCTGAGCAGGGGGTGTCCGGCCGCTGCGAGACCGGCGGCACCGAGGTCCCCGGTACGGGCCGGGTCGGGGGTCGGCCAGAACCGCTGGTGCTGGAAGGCGTACGTCGGCAGGTCGATGGCGTGCGCGTCCCGGCCGGAGAGGCCGGTGAGGAACGCGGTCCAGTCGATGTCGGCGCCGTGTACGTGCAGTTCCGTCAGGGCCGCGAGGAGCGTTGTCTCCTCGCGGCGGTCCTTGCGCAGGACGGGGACGAGAACGGCCTCCTCGGGAGTGCCGCCGTCGGCGGCCCCGTCCGGCAGCGACTCGCGTGCCATCGCCGAGAGCGTGCCGTCGGGCCCCAGTTCCAGGAAGCGCGTCACGCCCTGAGCGCGCAGGGCGCGGACGCCGTCGGCGAACCGGACCGCCGCGCGGACATGGGTCACCCAGTATTCGGGGGTGCGCAGTTGGTCGGGGGTGGCGAGTTCGCCGGTGACGTTCGATACGACGGCCAGTTCCGGTTCGCCGTAGGAAAGGCCCTCGGCGACGGCCCGGAATTCCTCCAGCATCGGTTCCATGAGGGGCGAGTGGAAAGCGTGCGAGACCCGGAGGCGGGTCGTTTTGCGGCCCTCCTCCTCGAAGTGCCGCGCAATCGCAAGTACGGCTTCCTCCGCGCCCGAGACCACGACCGACGACGGGCCGTTGATCGCCGCTATCGACACCTCTTCCGTCAGATGCGGAAGAATCTCGGCCTCCGTCGCACGGATCGCCACCATCGCCCCGCCGACGGGCAACGCCTGCATCAGCCGGCCACGCGCCGCCACCAGCGCACAGGCGTCGGGCAGCGAGAACACTCCGGCCACATGCGCCGCGGCGATCTCGCCGACGGAGTGCCCGGCCACGTACTGCGGCCGTACGCCCCAGGACTCCACGAGCCGGAAGAGGGCCACCTCGATGGCGAACAGCGCGGCCTGCGCGTAGGCCGTCTGGTTCAGCAGCTCGGCGTCCTCGCCCCAGACGACCTCCCGCAGGGGGCGGTCCAGGTGCTCGTCCAAGGCCGCGCACACCGCGTCGAAGGCGTCCGTGAAGGCCGCGTATTGGCCGTACAACTCCCGGCCCATGCCCAGACGCTGCGAGCCCTGACCCGAGAAGAGGACGGCGTCCGGGCCGGTCCGGGCGGTGCCGGTGGCCACGGCGGGGTCGGGCTCGCCCGCGGCCAGTGCGGCCAGAGCGCGCAGTGCGGCGCCGTGGTCGTCGGCGCGGACGGCCGCGCGGTGGGCGAAGGCCGCGCGGCGCGTCATCAGCGTGTACGCGGTGTCCGTGAGCCGGGGCGCGGGCTCGCGGCCGAGGTGGGCGTGCAGGCGGGCCGCCTGGGCGCGCAGGGCGCTCTCGGTCTTGGCGGAGAGCAGCAGCGGTGCCGGCCCGTCGGGAGCGGTGGCGGGCGCTTCGGATTCTGTGGCCGGGGGCAGCTCCAGGACCACGTGCGCGTTGGTGCCGCTGATGCCGAATGCGGAGACGGCGCTGCGCCGGGGGTGGCCGGTCTCGGGCCAGTCGGTGTTCTCGGCGAGCAGTTCGACGGCGCCCGCGGTCCAGTCGACGTGCCCGGTGGGCTCGTCCAGGTGGAGGGTGCGCGGCAGTACGCCGTGCCGCATCGCCAGGACCATCTTCATCACGCCCGCCACACCGGCGGCGGCCTGGGTGTGGCCGAGGTTGGACTTCACCGCGCCCAGCAGCAGCGGCTGCTCCGCAGGCCGCCCCTGGCCGTAGGTGGCGAGGAGCGCCTGCGCCTCGATCGGGTCGCCGAGCGTGGTGCCGGTGCCGTGCGCCTCCACGGCGTCGACCTCGGAGGCGTCCAGCCGGGCGTTGGCCAGGGCCTGGCGGATGACCCGCTGCTGGGACGGGCCGCTGGGGGCGCTCAGGCCGTTGGACGCGCCGTCCTGGTTGACGGCGGAGCCGCGGACGACGGCCAACACCTGATGGCCGTTGCGGCGGGCGTCGCTGAGCCGTTCCACGAGCAGCAGGCCGACGCCCTCGCTCCAGCCGGTGCCGTCGGCGGCGGCAGCGAACGGCTTGCAGCGGCCGTCGGGGGACAGTCCGCGCTGGCGGGCGAACTCCACGAAGGAGGACGGGGTGGACATCACCGTGACGCCGCCCGCGACCGCGAGGGAGCATTCGCCCTGGCGCAGCGCCTGTGCCGCCATGTGCAGGGCCACCAGCGAGGAGGAGCACGCCGTGTCCACTGTGACCGCCGGGCCCTCGAAGCCGAAGGTGTAGGAGACGCGGCCGGAGACGACGCTCATCGCGTTGCCGGTGATCCGGTGGCCGCCGGTCTCGTCCTGGGCCGCGTCCAGGACCGTGCCGTAGTCCTGGGTGTTGGTGCCCGCGAAGACGCCGGTGCTGCTGCCGCGCAGCGTCTCCGGGTCGATACCGGCCTGTTCGAGGACTTCCCAGGTCGTTTCCAGGAGCAGCCGCTGCTGGGGGTCCATGGTGAGGGCCTCGCGCGGCGAGATGCCGAAAAAGTCCGCGTCGAAGCCGGCCACGCCCTCCAGGAAGCCACCGTCGCGGGTGTAGCTGGTGCCCTGGTGGTCGGGGTCGGGGTGGTAGATCCGGTCCAGGTCCCAGCCCCGGTCGGCGGGCATCCGGGTGATGGCGTCGCCGCCCTCGGCGAGCAGGCGCCACAGGGCCTCGGGCGAGTCCACCCCGCCGGGGAAGCGGCAGGCCATGCCGACGATCGCCACCGGTTCGTCGAGGGCGGCGGCCGACGCCTGGACGACCGTGGCGGGGCCCGCGGCGCCCAGGACCTCGGAGCGCAGGTACGCGGCGACCGCGACGGTGGAGGGGTGGTCGTACAGCAGGGTGGCGGGCAGCCGCAGGCCGGTGGCGGCGGAGAGCCGGTTGCGCAGGTCGACCGACATCAGCGAGTCGAAGCCCTGCTCGCGGAAGGCGCGCTGGACGTCGACGGTGTCCGGCGAGGGGTGTCCGAGGACCTTCGCGGCCTCTTCCCTGACCGTGGTGACGAGGGCCTGTTCCTGCTCGGCGGGCGGCAGGGCGGCGATCCGGTCGCGCAGGGGGGAGCGTTCCCGGCGCGGGCCGTCCGCGGGGCCGAGCGCGCGGCGGGCCTCGGGCAGGTCGCCGATGAGGGGGCTGGGGCGGACGGCGGTCAGGGCCGGGGCGTACGCGCTCCAGTCGATGTCGGCCACGGTCACGTGCGTCATGTCCTGGGCGAGGGCCTGGCGCAGGGCGGCGAGCGCAGGGGCCGCGGCCATGGGCAGCAGTCCGTCACGGCTCAGCCGGTCGGCCGCGTCGCTGTCGGTGGCCATGCCCTCGCCCGCCCAGGGGCCCCAGGACACGGAGGTGGCCGGGAGTCCTTGTTGGCGGCGGTGCGCGGCAAGGGCGTCCAGGTGGGCGTTGGCGGCGGCGTAGCCGGCCTGCCCGGCATTGCCCAGGACGCCGACGATCGAGGAGAACAGGACGAAGAGGTCCAGGTCCATGCCCTCGGTGAGGTCGTGCAGGTGCTGTGCGGCACGCGCCTTGGGGCGCAGTACGGTCTCGAAGCGCTCGGGGGTGAGCGCGGCCAGCACGCCGTCGTCCAGGACGCCCGCGGCGTGCACGACGCCGGTCAGCGGCAGTTCCGGCGGGATGTCCGCGAGGACGGCCGCCAGCGCTTCGCGGTCGGCGGCGTCGCAGGCGGCGAGGGTGACCTTGACGCCCCGGTCGGTGAGCGCGGCGGCGAGTTCCTGGGCGCCGGGGGCCTGCGGGCCGCGGCGGCCGGTGAGCACGAGGTGTTCGGCCCCGGCGTCGGCCAGCCAGTGGGCGAGGTGGCCGCCGAGGGCTCCGGTGCCGCCGGTGACCAGGACGGTGCCGTGGATGCTCCACCGGACACCGGTGTCGCCGCCGGGGGCGATCCTTTCCAGGCGGCGGGCGAAGGTCCCGGCCGGGCGGATCGCGACCTGGTCCTCTTCCGAGGCGAGGGCGTCCAGCAGTGCGGAGACGGTGCGCCGGTCCAGGTTCTCGGGGAGGTCGACGAGGCCGCCCCAGCTCTGCGGCGCCTCCAGGGCGGCCACCCGGCCCAGGCCCCAGATCTGTGCCTGTACGGGGCTGTCGAGCGCGTCGTGCCGGTCGACGGCGACGGCGCCGCGGGTCGCGCACCACAGCGGCGCCTGGACGCCCGCGCTCTCCAGGGCGTGCAGCAGTGTGGTGGTGGCGGCCAGGCCGCGGGGCACGGAGGGCAGGTCCGGGTGGGGCCGCTCGTCCAGGGCCAGGAGGGAGAGCACGCCGTCGAGTGGGGTGTCGGGCCAGGCGATGGGCGCGTCGGGGTCATGGTCGGCGGGCAGTTCGCGTACGTCGGTGTGCAGGCCCTGGTCGTGCAGCGTGTCCAGGAGGCGGGCGGTCCACGGGTCGCCGGTGCCGTCTTCGGGCACCACGACGAGCCAGTGGCCGGTGGCGGCGGGGCCGCCGGAGGCGGTGCGCGGGGTCCAGTGGACGCGGTAGCTGAAGCGGTCCGCGGCGGCCTGCGTCCTGCGCTGCCGGTGCCAGGAGGAGAGGGTGGGCAGGAGGCTGCCGAGGGAGTCCGCCTCGCTGCCGTCGATGGCCAGGACGGCCGAGAGTTCCTGGAGGTCCTCGCGTTCGACGGCCGCCCAGAAGCCGGCCTCGCCCGCTGCGGCGGCGGTCTCCTCCTCGTCGCGGCCCGCCGGGTCCAGCCAGTACCACTGGCGCTGGAAGGCGTAGGTGGGCAGGTCGACGTGCGAGGTGCCGGGCGCGCCCAAGCAGGCGGTCCAGTCGACGCGGTCGCCGTGCGCGAAGGCGGTGGCGACGGCCTCGGTGAGGGCGGGCGCCTCGGGGCGTCCGGTGCGCAGCAGCGGGACGAGCACGGGCGCTTCGAGGGTGGTCAGGCTGTCCTGGACCATGGGCGTCAGGACGCCGCCGGGGCCGATCTCCACGTACGTGGTGACGCCCTCGGCTTCGAGAGTGCGTACCGCGGCGCAGAAGCGCACCGCTTCGCGGACCTGCCGTACCCAGTAGTCGGGTGAGCGCAGGTCCTCCTCGGCGGCGAGCGCGCCGGTCACCGTGGACACGATGGGGATACGGGGCGCGTGGAAGGTCAGGCCGCGCGCGACGCGCCGGAAGTCCTCCAGCATGCCGTCCATGTGCGGGGAGTGGAAGGCATGGCTGACCCGCAGCCGCTTGGTGCGGCGGCCCTGCGCCGCCCAGTGCTCCGCGATCTCGGTCACGGCCTGCTCGTCGCCCGAAATGACGGTGGAATCGGGCCCGTTGGCGGCTGCCAGGGCCACGTCCTCGCGGTCCGCGAGGTGGCCGCGTATCTCCTCTTCGGTGGCCTGGACCGCCACCATCGCGCCGCCTTCGGGCAGCGCCTGCATCAGGGTGCCGCGCGCGGCGACCAGCCGTGCGGCGTCCTGGAGGGTCAGTACGCCGCTGACGTGGGCGGCGGTCAGCTCGCCGATGGAGTGCCCGGCGACGAACCGGGGCGCCATGCCCCAGGACTCGACCAGCCGGAACAGGGCGGTCTCCAGGGCGAACAGGGCGGTCTGCGTGTAGGCGGTGCGGTCCAGCAGGGCGGCCTCGTCGCTGCCTTCCTCGGCGAAGACGATGTCGCGCAGCGGCCGGTCCAGGTGCGGGTCGAGTTCCGCGCACACCGCGTCGAAGGCCGTGGCGAACGCGGGGTACGTCGCGTACAGCTCGCGTCCCATGCCGGCGCGCTGCGAGCCCTGTCCGGCGAAGAGGAAGGCGGTGGGGGCCGTGGCGGCGACGCCGCTGACCAGGCCGGTGGCGGTGCGGCTCGCGGCCAGCGCGTCCAGGCCGTTCAGCAGCGCTTCCCGGTCGTCCGCGACGACGACCGCGCGGTGCTCCATGAGCGTACGGCTGCTCGCGAGGGCGCGCGCGACCGCGGCCGGTTCCAGGTCGGCCCGGTCCCGCAGGTGGCGGCCGAGCCGTTCGGCCTGGGCGCGCAGGGCCTCTTCGGTGCGGGCGGACAGGACCAGGGGCAGCGCGCCCGGCCGGACGGCCGGTTCGGGGGCCGGTTCGGCGTCCTGGGCGGGCGCCTGTTCCAGGATGACGTGGGCGTTGGTGCCGCTGATGCCGAAGGACGAGACGGCGGCGCGGCGGGGCCGGTCGGCGCTCGGCCAGGGCTCGGGCTCCGCGAGGAGCCTGGCGTTGCCCTCGCTCCAGTCGACGTGCCCGGTGGGCTCGTCCAGGTGCAGGGTCCTGGGCAGCTGCCCGTGCCGCATCGCCAGGACCATCTTCATCACGCCCGCGATACCGGCGGCGGCCTGGGTGTGCCCGACGTTGGACTTCATGGCGCCGATCAGCACGGGCCGGTCGGCGGGGCGCTGCTGACCATACGTGGCCAGCAGCGCGTGCGCCTCGACGGGGTCACCGAGGGTGGTGCCGGTGCCGTGCGCCTCCACGGCGTCGATGTCCGCGGCGGCCAGGCCGGCGCCGGTGAGCGCCTGGCGGATGACGCGCTGCTGCGCGGGGCCGTTGGGGGCGGTCAGGCCGTTGGACGCGCCGTCCTGGTTGACGGCCGAGCCCTTCAGTACGGCGAGTACGGGATGGCCGTTGCGCACCGCGTCCGAGAGCCGCTCGACGCACAGCATGCCGACGCCCTCGCTCCAGCCGGTGCCGTCGGCAGCGGCCGCGAACGGCTTGCAGCGGCCGTCGGGCGCCAGGCCGCGCTGGCGGGAGAACTCCACGAAGATCTTCGGCGTGGACATCACGGTCGCGCCGCCCACCAGGGCCATGGCGCACTCGCCGCGCCGCAGCGCGTGCGCGGCCAGGTGCAGGGCAACCAGCGAGGAGGAGCAGGCCGTGTCCACGGTCAGCGCGGGGCCCTCCAGGCCCAGCACGTAGGAGATCCGGCCGGAGGCGATGCTGATGTGGTTGCCGGTCAGCAGGTGCCCGCCGACCTCGTCGGCGCGCCGGCCGCCCTCGGTGTCGTACTCCCCGTGGCCGGTGCCGACGAACACGCCGGTGCTGCTGCCCGCGAGGGATTCCGGGTCGATGCCGGCGCGTTCGACGGCTTCCCACGCGGTCTCCAGCAGCAGCCGCTGCTGGGGGTCCATGGCCAGCGCCTCGCGCGGGGAGATCCCGAAGAAGCCGGGGTCGAACTCGCCCGCGTCGTGCAGGAACCCGCCCTCGCGGGCGTAGCTGGTGCCCTGGTGGGACGGCTCGGGGTGGTAGAGCGCATCCAGGTCCCAGCCGCGGTTGCGGGGGAAGGAGGAGATCGCGTCGACGCCGTCCCGCAGCAGGTCCCAGAGGTCTTCCGGGGACCGGACGCCACCGGGGAAGCGGCAGGCCATCGAGACGATCGCGATGGGCTCGCGCTGCTTCGCCTCGGTCTCGTCCAACTGCTGACGGGTCTCGTGGAGGTCCGCGATCGCGCGCTTGAGGTACTCGCGCAGCTTCTCCTCGTTCGACATCAGGACGCCAATCTTTCGGTGGGATGCCGGCCCGGGGACCCGACACGCACGTTTGACCGTTGCCCCGCCATCTTCGCCGCGGTGGACTGCGGGTTTCCCTAGATGAGTGCGCGGATACGCCCCGGCGGGCGGCCGGGTGGCCGCCCGCCGGGGCGCTGGTCACCGCTGCCGGATCATTCCTGGCCGAGGGTGGCCAGCCAGTCCTTGACGATCTGCGCGGTCTGCGGGGCGTGGTCGCGGACCATGGAGAAGTGATCCGCGTCGACGATGCGGACCTCGGCCGACGGGAGCATGTCGCTCTTCGTGTCGTCGGGCGAGACGGCCGCGGTGCCCTCCATGGCGAAGGTCTCCCGGGCGGCGCGGACGATCAGCACGGGTGCGCTGGTGTGCTGGACGTCGAGCTGCCCGAGCAGGCCCATGTACCGCCCCATCCCGGACAGCCGGGAGTTGGTCACCCGCACCGGGGATTCCTGGTCGGCGAGGAAGTTGCGGTGCATCAGGTTGTCGTAGTCGATGTCCTCCCGGTCGTCGTGCCGGATGCTGACGGTGTCCAGCAGCACCACGGCCTCGGGCTTGATGCCCCAGGTGCTCTCCAGCAGCCCGGCGGCCACGTAGGCGTACGCCCCGCCGGAGGAGTGTCCGACCAGGATGAACGGGTTGCCGTCGCTTGCGCGCAGGGCGCTCTCCGCGATGGTCCTGACCGCGCTGGTGGGTGTGGCGGGCAGCCGTTCCCCGGCGGCGAAGCCGACCAGCGGCAGTGCGCTGACGTGCCGCTCGCCCCGGAAGGACGCGGCGAACCTGGCGTATTCGTGGACGCCGCCATTGGCGGTGGGTGTGCTGATGCAGATCAGCCGCGGCTCGGCGGGGCCCTCGGCGAGCGTGGTCGGCAGCGGCAGCTCCACCAGTTCGGCCGTGTTCTCGAAGGTCGTGCGCAGGCCGGTCAGGGCCCGCAGCATGAGCCGGATCTCCGGGAACCTGCCCTCGTCCATGGCGTCGAGGAACATCCGCTCCAGCGAGTCGGGGTCGGGCCCGGCCAGCAGGAGGCCGCCCTCGCCGCCGCCCAGGCCGGGCTGTGCGGCGAACTCGCTGCGCAGCCGGGCGCCGAGGGCGTCGGGGGTCTTGTTGTCGAAGACCAGGGTCGCCGGGAGCTGGAGCCCGGTGACGGTGGCGAGCCGGTTGCGCAGCTCGATCGAGGTCAGCGAGTCGATGCCCAGCTCGTAGAAGTCCCGGCCGGCCTCGATCTCCTCGGCGGAGACATGGCCGAGGATGGTGGCGGCCTCGGTACGGACGAGGTCGACGAGGTGGCGTACGCGCTCCCCCTCCGGCAGCGCCAGCAGCTGCTGGGCGAAGGTGTCCGGGGAGGCGGACGTGCTCGCGGCGTTGACGGCGGTCCGCCTGCTGTGCCGCACCAGCCCCCTGAAGAGCGGCGGGATCTGTCCTTCCGGCACACGGGCGCCGGGGATCAGGCCCACCGCCATCACGACGGGCTCGGCGTAGCCGCGCGCGATGTCGAACAGTTCCATGCCCTCCTCGATGGAGACCGGCGCCATGCCGTTGAGGCGCATGCGCTGCACGGTGGCCTGGTTCATCGCGTCGGCCATGCCGCCGCCGTCCCAGTGGCCCCACACCAGTGACTGGCCCGGCAGGCCCAGGGCGGCGCGGTGCCGGATCAGGCCGTCGAGGAAGGCGTTCGCGGAGGCGTAGTTGGCCACGCCCGGGGCGCCCAGCACACCGGAGACGGAGGAGAACATGATGAACGCGGACAGGCCGAGGTCCTTGGTGGCCTCGTGCAGGTGCCAGGCGGCGTCCACCTTCGGCCGCAGCACCGGCGTCAGGCGCTCCGGGGTCAGCGCGGTGACCACGCCGTCGTCGAGGACGCCGGCGAGGTGGACGACCGCGGTCAGCGGGTGCTCCTCGGGGATGGCGGCCAGCAGGCCGGCGAGCGCGGCGGGGTCCGCCGTGTCGCAGGCCGCGATCGTGGGCCGCGCGCCGAGGGCCCGCAGCTCTTCGGCCAGTTCGTCCGCCCCGCGGGCCGCCGGGCCGCTGCGGCTGACCAGCAGCAGGTGCCGGGTGCCGGTCGTGGCCAGGTACCGGGCGAGTTCGATGCCCAGGCCGCCGGTGCCACCGGTGATCAGTACGGTCCCTTCGGGGTCCCACTGCCCCGGCCGGGTGCCGGCGTCGGCGGGCAGCCAGGCCAGCCGGCCCATGAGCACCGCGCCGTCGCGGACGACGAACTGGGTCTCGCCGGTGGGCAGCAGGCCCGGCAGGGCGTCGAGGAGTGTGGCGAGGTCGTCGCCGTCCTCGTCCGGGTCCTCGACGTCGGCCAGCACGAAACGGCCGGGGTGTTCCGCGATCGTCGAGCGCAGCAGGCCCCAGAGGGCGGAGCCGACCAGGTCGCCGCCGTCGACGGCGCCGGAGGTCAGGAACACCATCTGGGACGTGGTGAAGCGCTCGTCGGCGATCCACTGCTGTACCAGGAGCAGGGCCTGGGTCGTCAGCTCGTGCACGGCCTCCGGGTAGCCGTCCGCCGTACGGGGCACGGGGACCACGACCAGGTCGGGGGTGTCCGTGAGGCCGGCGAGCGACGTGGTGCCCAGGGGTGCCAGGACGGTGCTCCGGGCGCTCGGCGCGTCCTCCGTACGCGGTGCGGGGATCCACTCCAGGCGGAGCAGTTTCTGGCTTTGGCCGCGGGCGGTGCGCTCGGGGGCTTCGGCCAGCGCGCGCAGTGTGACGGTGCGGGCCGACAGCACGGGTTCCCCGGCGGCGTCGACCGCGGTGACGGCGACGGTGTCCTCGCCGGTCTTCGTGATCCGTGCCCGCAGGGCCGCGGCGCCGGAGGCGTGCAGCGACACGTCGTTCCAGGAGGCGCCGTAGGAGATGTGCTTCCCGTCGCCCACGCCGCTGAAGGAGGTGCCGTGCAGGACCGCTTCGAGCAGTGCGGGGTGCAGGCCGAAGGACGGGGCGTCGGAGGCGGTGTCGTCCTGGAGTTCGGCTTCGACGAAGGTCTCGTCGTCGCGGACCCAGACCGCCCGCAGCCCCTGGAGGGCGGGTCCGAATTCGGTGCCCTCGTAGTACTCGTCCACGTCCATTTCGGTCGCGTCGCTGGGCGGCCAGCCGGACACGTCGAGGGTGTCGGTGTGCCGGTCGGCGGCGAGGGTGCCGGTGGCGTGCCGGACCCAGGGCTCGTCCGGCGCGGCCTGGGGACGCGTGAAGAACCGGATCTGCCGGTTGCCGTCGTCGTCGGGGGCGCCGACCCACACCTGGAGCACCAGGGCCGCGCCGTCGGTGAGCCCCAGCGGCGTGTCGAGGGTCAGTTCGGCGATCCGGTCGCAGTCGAACCGGTCCCCGGCGCTCACGGCCAGCTCGACGAAGCCGGCGGCCGGGAAGACGGCCGTGCCGCCCGCCACGTGGTCCTTGAGCCAGGGGTGGGTTTCCAGCGACAGCCGGCTGGTGAACAGCGTGCCGCCGCCGTCCGCCAGCGGCACCGCCGCGCCGAGCAGCGGGTGCTCGGTGGGCAGCAGGCCGGCGGAGGTCACATCGCCCGCCAGGGCCCTGCGCTTGGGCCAGTACCGCTGGCGCTGGAAGGGGTAGGTGGGCAGGTCGACGCGGCGGGCGCCGGTGCCGTCGAAGATCCGGGCCCAGTCCGCGTCGACCCCGGCGACGTGCAGCTGCGCCAGGGTGGTGAGCAGGGCCGGCTCTTCGGGGTGGTCCTTGCGCAGGGCGCTGACGGTGACGGCGGTGCCGTCCAGGTTATGCGGGACCATGCCCGTCAGTGCCCCGTCGAGGCCCAGCTCCAAGAACGCCGAGACGTCCTCGTCGGCCAGGGTGCGGATCGCGTCGGCGAAGCGGACGGGCTCACGGACGTTGCGGACCCAGTAGTCGGCGGAGCACATCAGCTCCTCCGGGGCCCGCCCGCCGGTCACGGTGGAGACGAGCGGGATGCGCGGCTCCTGGTAGGACAGGCCCTCGGCAACCTGGCGGAACTCGTCCAGGATCGGGTCCATCAGCGGGCAGTGGCCGGCGACCTGCACCGCCACCTGCCGCGTCTTGCGGCCCTCGGCGGCGAACGCGTCGGCGACGCGCTGGGTGGCGGGCCCGTCGCCGGCGATGACGACGGACTCCGGTCCGTTGACCGCCGCGATCGAGACGCCGTCGACCAGCCGCGCGGTCACTTCCTGCTCGCTCGCCTGGACCGCCACCATGATGGCGCCCCGGCCCTCCAGGGTGCCCATCAGCCGCCCGCGGGCGGCCACCAGGGTGCAGGCGTCCTTCAGGGAGAGGACCCCGGCGACGTGCGCGGCGGCGATTTCGCCGAACGAGTGCCCGCCGACGAAGTCGGGCCGTACGCCCCAGGATTCGACGAGCCGGAACAGCGCCACCTGGATGGCGAACATGGCCGGCTGGGTGAACCGGGTCCGGTCCAGCCGCTCCGCGTCGCTGCGCATCACCTCGCGCAGCTCGTCGTCGAAGTGGGCCAGTACCGCGTCCAGGGCCTCGGCGAACGCCGGGAACCGGTCGTACAGCTCGCGGCCCATGCCGATGCGCTGTCCGCCCTGGCCCGGGAAGAGCATGGCCAGCGAGCGGTCCTCGGCGGTGCCGCGCGCCACCTCGGCACCGTCCAGCAGCACCGCGCGGTGCGCGAACAGCGGCCGCCCGGTGGCCAGCGAGAAGCCCACGTCGGCGGGTGCGAGTTCCGGCCGCTCGGCGACCCACTCCTGAAGCTGTCCGATCCCGTCGTCCAGCGCCTGGGCGGACTTGCCCGAGACGAGCCACGGGACGGCTCCCGGCTCGGCGGCCCGGGTGTCCTCGGCCGGCCGCCCGGCGTCCGCCGGTGCCTGTTCGAGGATGGCGTGGGCGTTGGTGCCGCTCATGCCGAAGGAGGAGACGGCGCCGCGGCGCGGGCGGCCGGTGTCCGGCCAATCGGTCCGCTCGGTGAGGAGCCTGACGTCCCCCGCCGTCCAGTCGACGTGGGAGGAGGGCGTGTCGATGTGCAGGGAGCGCGGCAGTACGCCGTGCCGCAGCGCCATGACCATCTTGATGACGCCGGAGACGCCGGCCGCCGCCATGGTGTGGCCGATGTTCGACTTCAGCGAGCCGAGGAGCAGCGGCTGCCCCTCGGGCCGGTCCTGGCCGTAGGTGGCGAGCAGCGCCTGTGCCTCGATGGGGTCACCGAGCGAGGTGCCGGTGCCGTGTGCCTCGACCGCGTCCACCTCGTCCGTGGACAGCCCGGCGCTGGCCAGGGCCTGGCCGATGACGCGCTGCTGGGAGGGGCCGTTGGGGGCGGTCAGGCCGTTGGAGGCGCCGTCCTGGTTGACGGCCGAGCCGCGGACGACGGCGAGGATCTCGTGCCCGTTGCGGCGGGCGTCGGACTGCCGTTCCAGTACGAGGACGCCGACGCCCTCGGCCCAGCTCGTGCCGTCGGCGTCGTCGGAGAACGCCTTGCACCGGCCGTCCGTCGCCAGCGCGCCCTGCCGGCTGAATCCGGCGATGCTCATCGGCGTGGACAGCAGCGTCACACCGCCGGCCAGCGCGAGCGAGCACTCGCCGTTGCGCAGCGCGTGGGCCGCCAGGTGCAGGGAGACGAGCGAGGAGGAGCACGCGGTGTCGACGGTGACGGCCGGGCCCTCCAGGCCGAAGGTGTAGGACAGCCGGCCGGACAGGACGCTGCCCGCGAGGCCGGTGCTGGCGTGGGCCTCCACGTCCTCACCGGAGTTCATCAGGATGCTGGCGTAGTCGGAGCCGCTGGTGCCGACGAAGACGCCGGTCTCGGTGCCGCGCAGGGACACCGGGTCGATGCCGGCCCGTTCGACGGCCTCCCAGGAGGTTTCCAGCATCAGCCGCTGCTGCGGGTCCATCGCCATGGCCTCGCGCGGGGAGATGCCGAAGAAGGGGGCGTCGAAGTCGCCGAGGCCGTCCAGGAAGCCGCCCTTGGACGCGGAGCTGCGGCCCTGGTCGCCCTCGGCCCCGCCGAGCAGGGTCTCCAGGTCCCAGCCCCGGTCGGTCGGGAAGGCGGAGATGCCGTCGCGCTCGTCGGTGACGAGCCGCCACAGGTCCTCCGGGGACCGTACGCCGCCGGGCAGCCGGCAGGCCATGCCGACGATGACGACCGGGTCGTCGGCGGATGCCGTGGTGACCGCGGTGGCGGTGCGTGCCTCGCCCTGCTCGTCGAGCAGGACGGCGATGAGGTGGTCGGCGAGGATGACGGGGTTGGGGTAGTCGAAGACGAGGGTGGCGGGCAGCCGCAGACCGGTGGCGGTGGAGAGCCGGTTGCGGAGTTCGACGGCGGTCAGCGAGTCGAAGCCCAGGTCGTTGAAGTCCCGGCGGGTGTCGATGGCCTTGGCCGAGGCGTGCCCGAGCACGGCGGCGGCCTCGGTGCGTACGAGGTCGACCGTGAAGGCGCTCCGCTCGTCCCCGCTCAGCTCCGTCAGCCGCCGGGTGAGCCGCGCCGCCGCGGCGGCGCCGCCCGCGGAGCCCGCTGCCGTACGGCGGGCGCCCTTGACCAGGCCGCGCAGGACCGGCGGTACGGCGCCGCGGCCACGGGCGTTGGCGGCGACGGGGCCGATGGGCACGAGGTGTGCCGCGTCGGTCGCGGTGGCGGCGTCGAACAGCGCCACGCCCCGCTCGGCCGGCAGCGGGGGCACGTCGAGCGACGCGATCCGCTCCGGGGCGGACGGCGCGCCAGTCGTCCCGTCCGGCGTCGCCCAGGCGCCCCACGCGAGGGACTGGGCGGGCAGGCCCTGTGCCGTACGGTGCCGGGCCAGCGCGTCGAGGAAGACGTTGCCCGCGGCGTAGTCGCCGTGTCCGCCGCTGCCGAGGATGCCCGAAACGGACGAGTACATGACGAACGCGGCGAGATCGAGGTCCTTGGTGGCCTCGTGCAGGTGCCAGGCCGCGTCCGCCTTCGGACGCAGCACGGCCGACAGTTGCTCGGGCGTCAGCGAGGTCACCTCGGCGCCGTCGACGACGCCGGCGGTGTGGATGACGGCGGTCAGCGGGTGCGCGGCGGGTACCGCGCCGACGGCGGCGGCCACCGCATCGCGGTCGGCCAGGTCGCCGTCGAGGAAGGTCACCTCGGCGCCGTGCGCGATCAGTTCCGCTTCCAGCTCGCTCGCGCCGGGCGTGTCCGGGCCGCTGTGGCCGCCCAGCAGCAGGTGCCGTACGCCCCGCTCGGCCACCAGGTGCCGGGCCAGCTCACCACCCAGGTCGCCCGTGCCGTCGGTGATCAGCACGGTGCCGTCCGGGTTCCAGGCGCGGGGCAGCGTCAGCACGATCTTCCCGACGTGCTGCGCCCGGCTCATGTACCGGAACGCCTCGGGGGCCCGTCGTACGTCCCATGTCGTCACCGGCAGCGGGCGGATCTTCTCGGCGGTGAACAGCTCCAGCAGTTCGCCGAGCATGTCCCGGGTGCGCTCCGGGCCCGCTTCCGCGAGGTCGAAGGCGCGGTAGCGCACTCCGGCGGCGGATCCGGGGTCGCGGAGGTCCGTCTGCCCCATCTCCAGGAAGTGCCCGCCGGGGGCGGTGATCCGCAGGGAGGCGTCGATGAATTCGCCGGTGAGGGCGTTGAGGACGACGTCCACGCCGCGGCCTTCGGTGACCGCGCGGAACCGCTCCTCGAAGTCGGTCGTACGGGAGGAGGCGATGTGGTCGTCCGCGACGCCCAGTTCACGCAGCGTGTCCCACTTGCCCTCACTGGCCGTCGCGAACACCTCGGCACCGAAGTGCCGGGCCAGCTGGATCGCCGCCATCCCCACGCCACCGGCTCCGGCGTGCACGAGAATCGACTGACCGGGCCGCAGACCGGCGAGGTCCTTCAGGGCGTAGTACGCGGTCAGGAAGACCATCGGTACGGAGGCGGCTTCGGTGGCCGTCCAGCCGTCGGGAATCCGGGCCAGCAGGTGCTCGTCGGCGACGGCTTCCGGGCCGAAACCGCCGAAGACCAGGCCCGTCACGCGGTCCCCGATACGCAGGCCCTGTACGCCGGGCCCGGTCTCGGTCACCACACCGGCGGCCTCGGCGCCCAGCAGCCCGGCCTCGCCCGGGTACATGTCCAGGGCGGCCAGTACGTCGCGGAAGTTGACGCCGGCGGCCTCGACCCCGAGACGCACCCGGCCCTCGGTCAGCGGCTCCCGCACCTCCGGGCAGGGGGTGAGGGCCAGGCTGTCCAGGCTGCCCTTGGCCGCACTGTCCAGCCGCCACGGCGTCCGTACGGGCGGGAGCAGTCCGGCGTGGCTGCCGAGCGGCGCCAGCCGTGCCACGCGAACGGCGCCGTCGCGGACCACGAACTGGGCGTCGTCGGTGGCCAGCAGGCCCGGGAGGGCTGCGAGCACTCCGCTCGGGTCGGCGCCTTCGTGGTCCAGGAGGACGAAACGTCCGGGGTTCTCCGTCTGCGCCGAACGCACCAGGCCCCACACCGCGGACGCGGCCACATCCCGTACGGTCTCGCCCTCGTCGGCGGACACAGCACCGCGCGTGACGAACACCAGACGCGTGGCGTCGGCCCCGCCCCGGCCCGCCCAGTCCTGGAGCAGGCCCAGAACCCGGGCGGTGAGCTGGTGCGTCGCGGCGGGCACATCATCGCCCGTACCGTCGCCGGAGACGGGAACGACCACGAAGTCCTCGGCCCCCGTCAGGTCCGCCAGGGAGGCGACCGACGCGCCCACTCCGAGTTCATCGGTGCCCAGGGACACACACCGAACCTCGGTGGAGCCCACCTCGGGCGCCGCCACCCAGTCCAACGACAGCAGTCCGTCGTACTCCACGCCCGGCCGCATCGTCAACGCCCGCCCCGACGTGTCGAGTTGACTGCTCAGGACGATCGCCTCGGCGGACAGGACGGGCGCGCCCTCGGTGTCGACGGCGGCGATGGACACCGAGTCGTCACCGGTCTTCGTCACCCGGGCCCGCAGCACGGAGGCTCCTCCGGCATGCAGGGAGACGCCCCGCCAGGCGGACGGCAGGAGGAGTTCGCCGCCGTCGCCGATCCCGGCCATCCGGTGGGACTGGAGCACGGCGTCCAGCAGTGCGGGATGGAGCCCGAAGGAACCGGCCTCCTCGGCCACCTGGCCGGGCAGCGCCGCCTCGACGAAGATCTCGTCACCGCGCCGCCACACCGAGCGCAGCCCCTGGAAGGCCGGGCCGTAACCGGTGCCCTCGTAGAAGCCCTCCAGGTCCACGACCACGGCGCCCTCCGGCGGCCAGATCTCGGAGCCGATGCCCGCGATCCGTTCGCCGCTGGTCAGGATGCCCTGGGCGTGCTGCGTCCACGGCTCGTCGGCGGCGCCCTCGGCCCGCGAGTACACCGAGACCGTACGGGCGCCCGCCTCGTCGGGGGCGCCGACCAGCACCTGGACCTGTGCGGCGCCCTCCTCGGCCAGCTCCAGCGGGGCGAGCAGGGCGAACTCCCCGATCCGGTCGCAGCCGGCCTGGTCACCGGCGCGCAGGGCCAGTTCCAGGAAGCCGGTGGCCGGGAAGAGGACACGGCCGCCCAGGGCGTGGTCGGTCAGCCACGGGTACGTCTGCGCCGACAGCCGGCCGGTGAACAGCACCTCGCCGGAGTCGGCGAGGGTGAGGGTCACGCCCAGCAGCGGGTGCTCCGCCGGGAGGAGCCCGGCTCCGGTCACGTCTCCGGAGAGCGCTGCGGGGCGGGGCCAGTACCGCTGGTGCTGGAAGGGGTAGGTGGGCAGGTCCACGCGGCGGGCGCCGGTGCCGGCGAACCACGCCGCCCAGTCCACCGGCACGCCGGTGACGTGCAGCCGCGCCAGCGCGGTCAGCAGCGCCGACTCCTCGGGCCGGTCCTTGCGCAGGGCGCTGACGAAGACCGCGGCCTCGTCCGCGCCGTGCTGGGCCATCGCCGTCAGCACCCCGTCCGGGCCCAGCTCCAGGAAGACGGAGGCCCCTTCGGCCTCCAGCGCGCGGACGCCGTCCGCGAAGCGCACCGTTTCCCGTACGTGCCGGACCCAGTACTCGGGCGAGCACACCAGCTCGCCGTCGGCGAGGTCCCCGGTCACGTTGGAGACGAGCGGAATCTGCGGGGCCGCGTACGACAGTTCCCCGGCCACCTGCCGGAAGTCGTCCAGCATCGGGTCCATCAGCGGCGAGTGGAAGGCGTGGCTCACCGACAGGCGCTGTGTCTTGCGGCCCTCGGCCGCCAGCTCCCCGGCGATCCGCAGAACCCGGGCCTCCTCCCCCGCGATCACCACTGCCTGCGGGCCGTTGACGGCGGCGATCGACACCCCGTCGACCAGCCGCCCGGCCACCTCCTCCTCGGCGGCCTGCACGGCCACCATCGCCCCGCCTGCGGGAAGGGCCTGCATGAGCCGCGCCCGCGCCGCGACGAGCGCACACGCGTCCTCCAGCGACAGCACCCCGGCCACGTGGGCGGCAGCGATCTCACCGATCGAGTGACCGCCCACGAAGTCCGGCCGGATGCCCAGCGACTCGGTCAGCCGGAACAGCGCCACCTCGACCGCGAACAGCGCGGGCTGCGTGAACCCGGTCTCGTCCAGGCCCTCCGCCTCGCCGAAGATCACGTCCCGCAGCCCCGCTGCGCGCCCTGGCCCGAGAACAGCACCGCGACGTTCCCGGTCGTGTCCTCGGCGAAGCCCTGCGCCACCTCGACGCTTTCGCCGCCCTCGGCCAGCAGGACCGCGCGGTGTTCCAGATGCGCGCGGGTGGTCGCCAGGGAGAAGCCCAGATCGACGGGCGACAGGCCGGTCAGCGCGGTGATCTGCTCGCGCTGGGCGGCGAGGGCTTCCTCGGACCTGGCGGAGACCAGCCACGGCACGGCCGTCGGAACGACCGTCGCGGGCTCCGGAGCGGCCTCCGCAGCGGCCTTCGGCTCGCTCCCGTCCTGCTCGCCGGACTCCGCGCCGGACTCCTCACCGGTCTCTTCGGCAGCAGCCGGTGCCTGCTCAAGGATGACGTGGGCGTTGGTGCCGCTGATGCCGAACGACGACACACCCGCCCGCCACGGCCGGTCGGACTCGGGCCACTCCCGGGACTCCGTCAGCAGCTCGACCGCGCCGGACGCCCAGTCCACGTGCGACGACGGCACATCGGCGTACAGCGTCTTCGGCAGGACGCCGTGCCGCAGCGCCAGGACCATCTTGATGAGCCCCGCCGCACCGGCCGCCGCCTGCGTGTGGCCGAGGTTGGACTTCACCGAGCCGAGCAGCAGCGGCCGCTCCGGGTCGCGGTCCTGGCCGTACGCGGCCAGCAGCGCCTGCGCCTCGATCGGGTCGCCCAGGGTCGTGCCGGTGCCGTGGGCCTCGACGGCGTCCACGTCCGAGGGCGTGAGTCCGGCGCTCGCCAGCGCCTGCTGGATCACCCGCTGCTGGGAGGGGCCGTTGGGTGCCATCAGGCCGTTGGAGGCGCCGTCCTGGTTGACGGCCGAGCCGCGCACCACGGCGAGGATCTCGTGGCCGTTGCGGCGGGCGTCGGACAGGCGCTCGACCACGACGATGCCGACGCCCTCGGACCACCCGGTGCCGTCGGCGTCGTCGGAGAACGCCTTGCACCGGCCGTCACCGGCCAGCCCGCCCTGCCGGGTGAAGCCGGCGAAGCTCATCGGCGTGGACATCACCGTCACACCGCCGGCCAGCGCCAGCGTGCACTCGCCGTTGCGCAGCGCGTGGGCCGCCAGGTGCAGGGAGACGAGCGAGGAGGAGCACGCTGTGTCGACGGTGAGGGCCGGGCCCTCCAGGCCGAAGCTGTAGGCGAGCCGGCCGGACAGGATGCTGCCCGCGAGGCCGGTGCTGCCGTGGCCCTCGATGTCCTCGCGGGAGTTCAGCACCGCGTTGATGTAGTCGACGCCGCTGGTGCCGACGAAGACACCGGTCCGGCTGCCTTTCAGGGACACCGGGTCGATGCCGGCCCGCTCGAACGCCTCCCAGGAGGTCTCCAGCAGGATGCGCTGCTGCGGGTCCATCGCCACGGCCTCGCGGGGCGAGATGCCGAAGAAGCCCGCGTCGAAGGAGGCGGCGTCCACGAAGCCGCCTTCGGCGGTGGCGCTGCTGCCGCCTCCGTCACCGCTGAGAATGTCGAGGTTCCAGCCACGGTCCGTGGGGAAGGCCGCGATGCCGTCGCGGCCCTCGTCCAGCATCCGCCAGAGCTCTTCCGGCGACCGGACTCCCCCGGGCAGCCGGCAGGACATGCCGACGATGGCTATCGGCTCCTGCTTGGCGGACTCAGCCTCCCGAAGCCGTTGGCGGGTCTGGTGCAAGTCGTTCGTGACCCACTTGAGGTAGTCAACGAGCTTGTTGTCGTTCGGCATGACTGGAACCTTCCGTGTATGTGCGGGGGCCGGATTCAGCGAGCGCTGTGCCGGCCGAGCTCGTTGTCGATGAAGGCGAAGATCTCGTCGGTGCTGGCGGCCTCGATCCGCTCGGCGACCTGCTCGCCGTCCTCCTCCGCCGGGGCCCCGCGCCAGGCGTCCAGGAGCTGCGCCAGGCGCCCGGCGACGGCGGCCCTGGTACGGGCGTCGGGCTCGCCGGCGGCGAGTGCGGCGTCGAGCCGGTCGAGCTCGGCGAGGAGGTCGGGACCCGTTGCGGACTCGTCCACGAGCTGCGGGACGAGGTGACCGGCGAGTGCGGCGGGGTTGGGGTAGTCGAAGACGAGGGTGGCGCTCAGCCGCAGGCCGGTGGCGGTGGACAGCCGGTTGCGGAGCTCGACCGAGGTCAGCGAGTCGAAGCCCAGCTCGTTGAACTCCCGCCGGGTGTCGATGGCCTTGGCCGAGGCGTGTCCGAGCACGGCGGCGGCCTCGGTGCGTACGAGGTCGGTCATGATGCGCAGGCGCTCCTCCGGACGTGCCTCGCGCAGCCGTTGGGTGAGCGTCGCGGCCGCTTCGGCGCCGCCCGCGCCGCCCGCCGCCGTACGCCGGGCGCCCTTGACGAGGTTCCGCAGGACCGGCGGTACGGCGCCCCGGTCCCGGGCGCCGGTGGTGACCGGTCCGATGGGCACGAGGTGTGCCGCGTCGGTCGTGGTGGCGGCGTCGAACAGGGCCAGTCCCTGTGCGACGGTCAGGGGCGTGGCTCCGGAGGAGGCGATCCGCTGGACGTCGGTGTCCGAGAGGGTGGCGGTCATGCCGCCGCTCGGGGCCCAGGCGCCCCAGGCCAGGGAGTGGGCGGGCAGGCCCTGTGCCGTACGGTGCCGGGCCAGTGCGTCGAGGAAGACGTTGCCCGCGGCGTAGTTGCCCTGGCCCGCGCCGCCGAGGATGCCCGAGACGGACGAGTACATGACGAAATCGGCGAGGTCGAGGTCCTTGGTGGCCTCGTGCAGATGCCAGGCCGCGTCCACCTTCGGACGCAGCACGGCCGACAGCCGCTCGGGCGTCAGCGACGCCACCACACCGTCGTCCAGGATGCCGGCGGTGTGGATGACGGCGGTCAGCGGGTGGTCGGCGGGCACCGAAGCCACGATCCCCGTGGCCGCTTCCCGGTCGGCCACATCGCCCGCGACGATGGTCACCTCGGCGCCCTGCGCGGCCAGTTCCGCCCGCAGCTCCTCGGCGCCGGGCGCGTCCGGGCCGCTGCGGCTGGCCAGCAGCAGGTGCCGTACGCCCCGCTCGGCCACCAGGTGCCGGGCCAGCTCACCGCCCAGACCGCCCGTGCCGCCGGTGATCAGCACGGTGCCGTCCGGGTCCCACGCGCGGGGCAGCGTCAGCACGATCTTCCCGACGTGCTGCGCCCGGCTCATGAACCGGAACGCCTCCGGCGCGCGCCGCACGTCCCAGGTCACCACCGGCAGCGGGCGGATCGTGCCCGCCCCGAACAGCTCCAGCAGCTCGGTCAGCATCCCCTGTACGCGGTCGGGGCCCGCGTCGGCGAGGTCGAACGCCTTGTAGTGGACCGGGGCTGCGGACCCGGGCTCGCGGATGTCCGTCTTGCCCATCTCCAGGAAGTGGCCGCCGGGGGCGGTCAGCCGCAGGGAGGCGTCGACGAACTCGCCCGCCAGGGCGTTGAGGACCACGTCCACGCCGCGGCCGCCGGTGACCGCGCGGAACCGCTCCTCGAAGTCCGTGGTCCGGGAGGAGGCGATGTGGTCGTCCGCGACGCCCAGTTCGCGCAGCGTGTCCCACTTGCCCTCACTGGCCGTGGCGAACACCTCGGCACCGAAGTGCCGGGCCAGCTGGATCGCCGCCATACCGACACCGCCGGCTCCGGCGTGCACCAGAATCGTCTGACCGGGCCGCAGACCGGCGAGGTCCTTCAGGGCGTAGAGCGCGGTCAGGAAGACCAGCGGCACCGACGCCGCCTGCTCGGGTGCCCAGTCCTCGGGGATACGGGTCAGCAGCCGCTGGTCGGTCACGCCCACCGGTCCGTAGCCACCGAAGACCATGCCCATGACGCGGTCCCCCGGGCGCAGTCCGTGCACGCCGGGCCCGGTCCCGGTCACCACACCGGCGGCCTCGGCGCCCAGCAGCCCGGCCTCGCCCGGGTACATTCCCAGGGCGTTCAGTACGTCGCGGAAGTTGACGCCCGCGGCCTGGACCTGGATGCGGACCTGGCCCTCGGTGAGCGGGGCGAGGATGTCCGGGCACGGCGCGAGGACCAGGTTGTCCAGGCTGCCCTTGGCCGCGCTGTCCAGCCGCCACGGCACGTCGGCGGGCGGCAGCAGGCCCGCGCTGCCGCTGAGAGAGGCCAGCCGTGCCACTCGGAGGGCGCCGTCGCGGACCACGAACTGGGCGTCGTCGGTGGCCGGCAGGCCCGGGAGTTCCGCGAGTACGTCCTTCGGGTCGCAGCCGTCTTCGAGGTCCAGGAGCGCGATCCGCCCGGGGTTCTCCGTCTGCGCCGAGCGCACCAGGCCCCACACCGCGGACGCGGCCACATCCCGTACGGTCTCGCCCTCGTCGGCGGAGACGGCACCGCGCGTGACGAACACCAGACGCGTGGCGCCGGACTCCTCCCGGCCGAGCCAGTCCTGAAGCACGCCCAGAGCTTGGGCCGTCACTTCGTGTGTCGCGGCGGGTACGTCGGCGCCCGTGCCGCCGGACACCGGGACGACCACCAGGTCCTCGTCCCCCGTCAGGTCCGCCAATGACGCGACCGATGCGCCCACTCCGAGTTCATCGTCGCCCAGGCAGACGCACCGGATCTCGGTGGAACCCGCCTCGGGTGCCGCCACCCAGTCCAGCGACAGGAGCGTTCCCTGCTCCGTGCCGCGCTGTCCCGCCGGCCGGCCGGTGCCGGGGTCCTGGTAGGCCCGTATCACCATCGCCTCGGCGGACAGGACGGGCGCGCCCTCGATGTCGACGGCCGCGATGGACACCGAGTCGTCACCGGTCTTCGCGACCCGGGCCCGCAGCACGGAGGCTCCCCCGGCATGCAGGGAGACGCCCCGCCAGGCGAACGGCAGGGCGTCCTCGTGCTCGCTGCCGACCCCGGCCATCCGGTGGGACTGGAGCACCGCGTCCAGCAGCGCCGGATGGAGCCCGAAGCAACCGGCCTCCTCGGCCGCCTGCGCCGGGAGCGCCACCTCCACGTAGGCCCCGCCCTCGTACTGCCACACCGAGCGCAGGCCCTGGAAGGCCGGGCCGTAACCGGTCCCCTCGTAGAAGCCCTCCAGGTCGACGGCCACCGCGTCCTGCGGGGGCCAGGTGCGGACGCCGAAGTCCGCGATGCGCTCGCCGCTGGTCAGGGTTCCCTCGGCGTGCTGGGTCCAGGGCTCGTCGGCGGCGCCGCCGGGGCGCGAGTGCACCGAGACCGTACGGGCGCCCGTCTCGTCGGGGGCTCCTGCCACCACCTGGACCTGTGCGGCGCCCTCCGCCGTGAGGACCAGCGGAGTCAGCAGCAGGAATTCCTCGACCCGGTCGCAGCCGATCTGGTCACCGGCGCGCATCGCCAGCTCCAGGAAGCCGGTGGCCGGGAAGAGGACGCTGCCGCCCATCTTGTGGTCGGTCAGCCACGGGTACGTCTGCAACGACAGCCGGCCGGTGAACACGACCTGGCCCGAGTCCGCGACGGTCAGTGTCGCGCCCAGCAGCGGATGTTCCGCGGGCTGGAGGCCCGCTCCGGTCACGTCTCCGGAGAGCGCGGCGGGCTGAGGCCAGTACCGCTGGTGCTGGAAGGGGTAGGTGGGCAGGTCCACGCGCCGGGCGCCGGTGCCGTCGAAGACGCCGGACCAGTCGATGCCGACACCGGTGACGTGCAGCCGTGCCAGCGCGGTGAGCAGGGCGGTCTCTTCGGGGCGGTCCTTGCGGAGGGCGGGTACGGTCACGGCCGTCTCGTCCAGGGTGTGCTGGGCCATGGCCGTCAGCACGCCGTCCGGGCCCAGCTCCAGGAAGACCGAGACGCCTTCGCCGGCCAGCGCGCGTACGCCGTCGCCGAAGCGCACCGTCTCCCGTACGTGCCGGACCCAGTACTCGGGTGAGCACACCAGCTCGTCGTCGGCCACCTCGCCGGTCACGTTGGACACGAGCGGGATACGCGGGGCCTCGTACGCCAGCCCCTCGGCCACCTGCCGGAAGTCCGCCAGCATCGGGTCCATCAGCGGCGAGTGGCTCACCGGCAGGCGGCGGGTCTTGCGGCCCTGGCCGGTGAACTCCTCGGCGATCCGCAGCACTTCGGCTTCCTGCCCGGCGATCACCACGGCTTCCGGGCCGTTGACGGCGGCGATCGACACCCCGTCGACCAGCCGCCCGGCCACCTCGTCCTCGGCGGCCTGCACGGCCACCATCGCGCCGCCCTCCGGCAGCGCCTGCATCAGCCGCGCCCGCGCCGCGACGAGCGCACACGCGTCCTCCAGCGACAGCACCCCAGCGACATGCGCGGCGGCGATCTCGCCGATCGAGTGCCCCGCCACGTAGTCCGGGCGGACCCCCCAGAACTCCACCAGCCGGAACAGCGCCACCTCGACCGCGAACAGCGCGGGCTGCGTGAACCCGGTCTCGTCCAGGCCCTCCGCCTCGCCGAAGATCACGTCCCGCAGCCCTCCAGCGCCTCGGCGAACACGGCGAACCGGCCGTACAGTTCCCGCCCCATCCCGGCGCGCTGCGCGCCCTGGCCCGAGAACAGCACCGCGAGCGAGCGGCCCGTCTCCGCGCGGCCCCGGGCCGCCTCGGACAGTTCACCGTCGGGGCACCGCGCCAGCAGCACCGCGCGGTGCTCGAAGACCGAACGGCCGTTGGCGAGCGAGAAACCCACGTCCACCGGGGACGACGCGCCCCGCAGCGCCGAGATCCGCTCGATCTGCGCCGCCAGGGCCTCCTCGGACCTGGCCGACACCGGCCAGGGCACCACGGCGGGCGCCACCTCGGATTCGGGGGCCGGTTCGTCGGCCGGTGCCGCCTGTTCCACGATCACATGGGCGTTGGTGCCGCTGATGCCGAACGACGACACACCCGCCCGCCACGGCCGGCCGGCCGCCGGCCACTCCCGCGGCCCGGTGGCCAGCAGTTCCACCGCGCCGGACGCCCAGTCCACGTGCGACGACGGCGTATCCACGTGCAAGGTCTGCGGCAGCACGCCGTGCCGCATCGCCAGCACCATCTTGATGATCCCGGCGACCCCGGCCGCGGCCTGCGTGTGGCCGAGGTTGGACTTCACCGAGCCGAGCAGCAGCGGGCGCTCGGGGTCGCGGTCCTGGCCGTAGGTGGCCAGCAGCGCCTGTGCCTCGATCGGGTCGCCGAGCGGCGTGCCCGTGCCATGGGCCTCGACCACGTCCACGTCGGTGGCCGACAGGCCGGCGCTCGCCAGCGCCTGGCGGATCACCCGCTGCTGGGACGGGCCGCTGGGCGCCGTGAAGCCGTTGGAGGCGCCGTCCTGGTTGACGGCCGAGCCCCGCACGACGGCGAGCACGGGGTGCCCGTTGCGGCGGGCGTCGGACAACCGCTCGACGAGGAGCATGCCGACGCCTTCCGACCAGCCGGTGCCGTCGGCGGCCTCGGAGAACGCCTTGCACCGGCCGTCCGCCGCGAGGCCGCCCTGCCGGCTGAACTCCATCAGGGAGCCGGGTGACGACATCACGTTCACGCCGCCGACCAGGGCGAGCGAGCACTCACCGGCCCGCAGGGCGTGGGCCGCCGAGTGCAGGGCCACCAGCGAGGAGGAGCACGCCGTGTCGACCGTCACCGCCGGGCCTTCGAGGCCCAGCGTGTAGGACAGCCGCCCGGAGGTGGCGCTGGCGGCGATCCCGGTGCCGATGTCGCCGGTGGCGTCGGACAGGGAGCGCACCAGCAGATAGGCGTAGTCCTGGCCGTTGGTGCCGACGAACACGCCGGTGCGGCTGCCGCGCAGGGACACCGGGTCGATGCCGGCCCGCTCGATCGCCTCCCAGGAGGTCTCCAGCAGGAGCCGCTGCTGCGGGTCCATGGTCAGGGACTCGCGCGGCGAGATCCCGAAGAAGTCCGCGTCGAAGTCGGCCACGCCGTCGAGGAAGCCGCCTTCCTGGCTGACGGCGTTGCCCCGCTGGTCGACCCCGGCGTCCCGCAGGGCGTCGAGGTCCCAGCCGCGGTCCGTGGGGAACGCGCCGATCGCGTCCTTGCCGGAGGCCAGCAGTTCCCACAGGTCCTCGGGCGAGTTGACGCCGCCGGGGTAGCGGCAGCTCATCGCCACGATCGCGAGCGGTTCGGTGGCCGCGGCGACGAGGGTGCGGTTCTGCCGGCGCAGGTGCTCGACTTCCTTCAGCGACGCGCGGAGGGCCGCGACGATCTGCTCACTGGATGTGGTCATGGTCCCTCTTTCAGCGCTCTTCGGGGGCATTGCCGTCAAGTGCCGCCTGCACCAGGTCGGCGACGTCCATCGCGTCGATCGACTCCTCGTAGGCGTCGGTCTCCGGCGCTCCGGCGGCCTGGCCACCGGCCGCCGCGGTCTGTTCGGCGGCGAGCTTCATCAGGGGCTCCAGTACGCCGATCTCCCGCAGCTGGTGCAGCGATACGGAGGCGAGCAGGGCCCTGATGCCGGCCGCGTCCGGGTCGCCGTCGCCGGTCCCCTCCCCCGGCCCCGCGTCGGGTACGAGCAGGCTCAGGAGGTGCGCCGCCAGGCCGGCGGGGCTGGGGTGGTCGAAGACGAGCGTGGCGGCCAGGCTCAGTCCGGTCGCGGCGCCGAGCTGGTTGCGCAGTTCGACGGCGCTCAGGGAGTCGAAGCCGAGGTCGCGGAACGCCCGGTCGGCGCCCACCGCGTCGGCCGTGGGGTGGCCGAGTACGGCCGCGGCCCGGGTGCGCACCAGGTCCAGTACGGCTTCGGAGCGCTTGGCGGGCGAAAGGCCCGTCAGCTTCTCGCGCAGCGCGTCGCCGGTGGTGTCCTCGCCGGTGCCGTCCGCCGCCGGGTGTCCGGCCGCGGCCGGCTCGCCGAGGAGCGGGCTGGGCCGTACAGCGGTGAAGGAGCGGACGAACTGCTCGCGTTCGATGTCGGCGACGACCTCGGTGGGCCGCCCGTCCAGCACGGCCCGGCGCAGCGCCACGACGGCGAGGTCCGGGTCGAGCGGGCGGATGCCGGTACGCCGGGCCACGTCCGCCGCCCGGTGGCCGGCGGCCATCCCGTCGCCGCCCCACACGCCCCAGGCGATCGAGGTGGCGGCCAGGCCCTGGGCGCGGCGCTGTTCGGCGAGCGCGTCCAGGAAGGCGTTGGCGGCGGCGTAGTTGGCCTGGCCGGCGTTGCCGACCGCGCCGGAGGACGAGGAGAACAGGGCGAAGACGGCCAGGTCCCGGTCGCGGGTGAGGTCGTGCAGGGCCAGGGCCGAGGCGGCCTTGGCGTGGAAGACAGCCTCGTAGCGGTCGGGGGTGAGGCTGTCGAGGACACCGTCGTCCAGGACGCCCGCCGTGTGGATCACGCCGGTCAGCGGTGCTTCCTCGGGGATGCCGGCCAGGACTGCCGCGAGCGCGTCGCGGTCGGCGGCGTCGCAGGCGGTGAGGGTGACCTCGGCGCCCAGGGCGGTGAGTTCGGTCCGCAGTTCGTCGGCTCCGGGCGCGTCCGGGCCCCGGCGGCTGAGGAGCAGCAGGTGCCGGGCGCCCGCCTCGGCGAGGCGGCGTGCCACGTGGGCGCCCAGGGCCCCGGTGCCACCGGTGATCAGGACGGTGCCGGTGGGGTCCCACTCCGCCGTGCCGCGTCCGGCCGGTACGGGGACCAGCCGGCGGCCGAGGGCGGCGGAGGGCCGGACCGCGATCTGGTCCTCGCCTCCGGGGGCCGCGAGGATGTCGGCGAAGCGGGCCGTGGACCGCTCGTCGAGGGTGTCGGGCAGGTCGACCAGGCCGCCCCAGCGCTGCGGGTGCTCCAGCGCGGCGACCCGTCCCAGACCCCAGACGGCGGCCTGGGCGAGCCCGGGTACCGGCTCGCAGGGCGCGGCGGCGACCGCGCCGCGGGTGACGCACCACAGGGGTGCGGCGAGGTCCGCGTCGCCGAGCGCCTGGATCAGGGCGGTGGTCAGGGCCAGTGCCCCGGGGGCGTCCGCGCCGGGCGCGGGCGTGGTGGCGAGGGCAAGCAGGGACACCACTCCGGTGAACGCGAACCCGTCGGCGGCCAGCGCACGCAGCCGTTCGGCGAGCGCCGCGCGGTCGGGGTCCGCCACTTCCAGGCGTACGGTGTCCGGTCCCAGCGCGGTGACGGCGTCGGCGGCCCAGGGGTCGTCGGCGTGTCCGGCCGGGAGCACGGCGAGCCAGGTGCCTGCCGGGGTGCGGGCGGGCTGCGGGCTCAGCGGCTGCCAGGTGATCTGCTGCCGCCAGCCGTCGACGGTGTTCTCCTCGCCGCGCCGGCGGCGCCAGTCCGCGAGGGCGGGGAGCACCTTGGCCAGCGCTTCGCCGTCGACGTTCAGCGTCGTCTCCAGCGAGGCGAAGTCGGCCTCGCGCACCGCCGTCCAGAAGCCGTCGTCCTCGCCCTGCGGCGCTGCGGAAGCGTCGCCCGGCAGGGTGGCGGGCCAGTACCGCTGGTGCTGGAAGGGGTAGGTGGGCAGGTCGTTTCGGCGGGGCCCGGTGGCGGTCCCGGCGAGCAGGGCGTCCCAGTCCGGGGCGGCTCCGTCGGCGTACAGCCGGGCGAGGGCGGTGACCGCGGATTCCTGCTCGCCGCGGTCCTTGCGCAGCACCGGTACGGCCAGGGCCCGCGACGCGAGGGCGTCCAGGGTGTCCTGGGCCATGGCGCACAGCCCGCCGTCGGGGCCGAGCTCCAGGAAGGCGGTCACGCCGCTCTCGGCGAGGGTGCGGATGCCGTCGCCGAAGCGGACGGCCTCGCGGACGTGGCGCACCCAGTACTCCGGAGAGCACACCTGTTCCTCGGTGGCCGCCTCGCCGGTGACGTTGGACACCAGCGGGATGCGCGGGGCGTGGTAGTCCACGCTGCGGGTGACCCGCCGGAAGTCGTCGAGGATGGCGTCCATGTGCAGTGAGTGAAATGCATGGCTGACCCGCAAACGCCTAGTCTTGCGCCCGTCGGCGGTGAGTTTGTCCGCGATGTCCAGGACGGCGCCCTCGTCGCCGGAGAGGACCACCGACCGCGGCCCGTTGACCGCGGCGATCGACACTCCCGCGGTCAGCAGGGCCGTCACCTCCTCCTCGGTGGCCTGGACGGCGACCATGGCGCCGCCGGACGGCAGGGCGTTCATCAGCCGGGCCCGCGCGGCCACGACCTTGCAGGCGTCCTCCAGGGAGAAGACCCCGGCCACGTGTGCCGCCGCGATCTCGCCGATCGAGTGCCCGGCGGCGAAGTCCGGGCGGATACCCCAGGACTCGACCAGGCGGAACAGCGCCACCTCGACGGCGAACAGCGCGGGCTGGGTGTAGCCGGTCTCGTTCAGCCGCTCCGCGTCCTCGGACAGCACGTCCCGCAGGGGGCGGTCCAGTTCGGTGTCCAGGTGCGCGGTCACCGCGTCGAAGGCCGCGGCGAACGCCGGGAAGCGGGCGTACAGCTCCCGTCCCATGCCCAGGCGCTGGGTGCCCTGGCCGGAGAACAGCACCGCGAGCTTGCCGCGGCGGGCCGCCGCCTCGCCCTGTACGACCTGCGGTGCGGTGCGGCCGTCGGCGAGCGCGGCGAGGCCGGCCAGCAGTTCGTCGCGGTCGCCCGCGAGGACGGCGGCGCGGTGGGTGAAGACCGAGCGGGTGGTGGCCAGCGCGCGGGCCAGGTCGGCGGTGCCGAGTCCGGGCCGGGCGGTCACGTAGGAGTGCAACTGCCGGGCCTGGGCCCGCAGTGCCTCCGGCGCGGCGGCCGACACGGGCACCGGCAGCGGGCCGTGGGCCTCCACCGGTCCGGTGGCGGCCGCCGGTTCGGGCTGCTCGAACTGCTCGATGATCACGTGGGAGTTGGTGCCGCTGGCGCCGAAGGCCGAGATGCCGGCGCGCCGGGGGCGGCCCGTACGCGGCCAGTCGGCCGCCTCCGTCAGCAGCTCGACGGCGCCGGAGTCCCAGTCCACGTGCGCCGACGGCGCGTCGACGTGCAGGGTCCTGGGCAGTACGCCGTGCCGCATGGCCTGCACCATCTTGATCACGCCGGCGACACCGGCGGCGGCCTGGGTGTGACCGATGTTGGACTTCAGCGACCCGAGGTACAGCGGCAGTTCACGCTCCTGCCCGTACGTGGCCAGCAGCGCCTGCGCCTCGATGGGGTCGCCCAGGGTGGTGCCGGTGCCGTGCGCCTCCACCGCGTCCACGTCGCCCGGTGCCAGCCCGGCGTCGGCCAGGGCCCGGCGGATGACGCGGCGCTGCGAGGGGCCGTTGGGCGCGGTGATGCCGTTGCTGGCGCCGTCCTGGTTGATCGCCGAGCCGCGCAGTACGGCCAGGATCTCGTGGCCGTTGCGGCGGGCGTCCGAGAGGCGCTCCAGTACGAGGACGCCCACGCCCTCGGACCAGCCGGTGCCGCTCGCGGAGTCGGCGAAGGCCCGGCAGCGGCCGTCGGGCGCGAGGGCGCCCATCTCGCCGAACTCGACGAAGTTCACCGGGCTGGACATCACCGTCACACCGCCGGTGAGCGCGACGGAGCACTCGCCGTTGCGCAGTGCCTGGGCGGCCAGGTGGAGCGCCACCAGGGACGACGAGCAGGCTGTGTCGACGCTGACGGTCGGGCCTTCCAGGCCGAAGTGGTAGGCCACCCGGCCGGACAGCAGGCTGGCCGACTGCGCGGTCTGCGCGTGGCCCAGCTGGCCCGCCTCGGGCCGGTAGTCGCCCGAGCCGCCGCCGATGAACACGCCGGTGTCACCGCCGCGCAGCCCGGCCGGGTCGATGCCCGCCCGCTCCAGCGCCTCCCAGGATGCTTCCAGCAGGATGCGCTGCTGCGGGTCCATCACCATGGCCTCGCGCGGCGCGATCCCGAAGAACCCGGGGTCGAAGTCGGCCACGTCGTAGAGGAAGCCGCCTTCGCGGACGGCGGTCCGGCCGCGGCCGTCCCGGTCGCCGTTCAGCAGCGTCTCCAGGTCCCAGCCCCGGTCCACGGGGAAGCCGCCGATGGCGTCCACCTCGCCGACGGCCAGCTGCCACAGGTCCTCGGGCGAGCGGACCCCGCCCGGGTAGCGGCAGCTCATGCCGACGATGACGACCGGGTCGTCGGCCGCGCCCCGCGCCCGTACCGCGCCGACGGCGGGCAGCGCGTCGCCGTCCTCGCCGAAGAGCTCGGTCCGCAGGTGCCCGGCCAGCGCCTCGGCCGTCGGGTAGTCGAAGACGAGGGTGGCGGGCAGGGACAGGCCGGTCGCCGTGGCGAGCTGGTTGCGCAGGTCGACGGCGGTCAGCGAGTCGAAGCCGAGGTCCTTGAAGGCGGGTCCGGACGGGACGGCGTCGGCGTCGGCGAAGCCGAGCACCGTGGCCACCTCGCCGCGGATCAGGGTCAGCAGCGCCTCGGTCTGCTCGGCGGCCGGGCGGCCGGCGAGCTGGGACCCGAGTCCGGTCGCGGTGCCCTGCCCGGCGTTCTCGGGTTCCGCGAGCGCGGCCCTGGCCTCGGGCAGGTCGGTGAACAGGGCGCCGCGCCGGTTGCGGGTGAAGGCCGGCGCGAACCGGTCCCACCGTACGTCGGCGACCGTCACCGAGGCCGCGTCGGTACCGGCGGAGCGGGAGAGCGCGGACAGGGCCCGTTCGGCGTCCATCACCGGCAGGCCGTTGACCCGCAGGTGCGCGGCCAGGCTGTCGTCGGTGGTGTCCGCCCAGGCGCCCCAGGCGACGGACAGGGCCCGCAGTCCGCGTGCGCGGTACCGCCGGGCGAGGGCGTCCAGCAGGGCTCCGGCCGCCGCCTCCGCGCCCCGGCCGCCGGCACCCCAGGTACCGGCGATCGAGGAGCACAGGACGAAGGCGCCCAGGGGCCGTTCGCCGGCCGCCGCTTCGGCGACGGCCGCCAGGTTCTCCACGGCCGTGTGCAGCGTGGCCAGGGCGGCGCCCGGCTCGCCGTCGCCGGACAGTGCTTCCGCGTCGGCATAGACGACGGCGGTCAGCGGTGCCGTGGGCGGGAGTGCGGTGAGGGCGGTCAGCAGCGCGTCGCCGTCGGCCGGGTCGCAGGTGACCCGCGTCAGCTCGGCGCCCAGGCCGTCGAGCTCGGCGGGCAGGGCGTCCGTCTCGGGCGTGGCGGGTCCGGCCAGCAGGATGTGCCGGGCGCCTTGTCCGGCGAGCCAGCGGGCGCAGTGCCCGCCGGTGCCGGACGCGCCGCCGACGACCAGGACCGTGCCGGACGGCTGCCACGGGGCCGACGAGGCGTCGGCAGTAGCCCGCACCAGCCGGCGTCCGAAGGCGCCGGAGGACCGCAGTGCCACCTGGTCCTCGCCGCCCGTACCGGACAGCACCGCACGGAACCGGTCCGCCGAGCGCCGGTCGAGGACGTCCGCGATGTCGATGAGGCCGCCCCAGTGGTCGGGGTGGTCGAGGGCCGCGACCCGGCCCGCTCCCCACACCGCCGCCTGGGCGGCGTCCACGTCCGTCTCCGAGCGGCCCACCGCCACCGCGCCACGGGTGACGTACCAGAGGCGGGCGCCGATACCGGCGTCGGCCAGTGCCTGTACCGCCGTGTCCGGCCAGGCCGCCCCGGCGGGAGCGACGCCTTCGGCGGTCCGGATGGCCAGGAGGGAGACGACTCCCGCGAACTCCTGGCCCGGTGCGGCGAGTTCGGCCAGCCGGGTGGTCAGCTCCAGAGTGTCGGCCGGGTCGGCCTCGACGCTCACGGCGTCGTCGCCGAGGGCCGCGACCACGGACGCGGTCCACTCGTCGTCGGGACCGCCCGCCGGGACGAGCGCCAGCCACGGCCCGGAAAGCGTGCTCGCCGAGGTGCCGGTGAGCGGCTTCCACGTCACCTGGTAGCGCCAACCGTCGACGGTCGAGCGCTCGACGCGCTTGCGGCGCCAGGCGGACAGGGCTGGTACGAGGGCGCCCAGCGCGGAGTCGTCCAGGTCGAGGTCGGCGGAGAGCGCTGTCAAATCCTCGCGCTCCACCGCGTCCCAGAACTCGGCGTCCACCGGAGCCTGCGAACCGTCCGCCGGGCTCGCCGCGGGCGCGGTCTCCGGCCAGAACCACTCCTGCTGGAAGGGGTAGGTGGGCAGGTCCACGCGGCGGGCGCCGGTGCCGTCGAAGACGCCGGACCAGTCGATGCCGACACCGGTGACGTACAGCTGCGCCAGCGCGGTGAGCAGCGCGGTCTCTTCGGGGCGGTCCTTGCGCAGGGCGGGGACGGCCACGGCCGCGTCGTCCAGGCTGTGCTGGGCCATCGCCGTCAGCACCCCGTCCGGGCCCACCTCCAGGAAGACCGAAGCGCCCTCGGCCTCCAGCGCGCGGACACCGTCGGCGAACCTCACCGTGTCCCGTACGTGCTGCACCCAGTAGCCGGGCGTGCAGACCAGTTCCGCGGTGGCGAGTTCGCCCGTCACGTTGGACACGAGCGGGATACGCGGGGCCTCGTACGCCAGCCCCTCGGCCACCTGCCGGAAGTCCGCCAGCATCGGGTCCATCAGCGGCGAGTGGGGGTCTTGCGGCCCTCGTCGGCGAATTCCGCCGCGATCCGCAGGACCGCATCCTGCGCTCCGGAGATCACCACCGACTCCGGGCCGTTGAGCGCCGCGATCGACACTCCGTCGGCCAGCCGCGGCCCGACCTCGCCCTCGGTGGCCTCGATCGCCACCATCGCGCCGCCCTCCGGGAGGGCCTGCATCAGCCGGGCGCGGGCTGCCACCAGCGCACACGCGTCCGCGAGTGAGAACACCCCGGCCACGTGCGCCGCCGCGATCTCGCCGATCGAGTGACCGGCCACGAAGTCCGGGCGTATACCCAGCGACTCGGCCAGCCGGAACAGCGCCACCTCGATGGCGAACAGGGCCGGCTGCGTGAACCCGGTCTCGTCCAGGCCCTCCGCGTCGCCGAAGATCACGTCCCGCAGCCCGGCGTCGAAGTGCGCCAGTACCGCGTCCAGCGCCTCGGCGAACACCGGGAACCGGCCGTACAGCTCGCGGCCCATCCCGGCACGCTGCGCGCCCTGGCCCGAGAACAGCATGGCCAGCTTGCCGTCGGTCTCCTGGGCGATGCCGCGGGCGAGTTCCCGTACGCCCGTACCGTCGGACGCGAGGACAGCGCGGTGGGTGAACGCCGACCGGCCGGTGGCGAGGGAGTGGCCCACGTCGGCGGGCCGGAGGCCGGTCAGCGCCGTGACCCGCTCGATCTGTGCCGCCAGCGCGGCCTCGGACTTGGCCGACACCGGCCAGGGCACCAGGCCCGGCACCGTGGTGGGCTCGGCCGCCTCGGGCTCCTCCGCCTCCGGTGCCTGCTCGATGATGACGTGGGCGTTGGTGCCGCTCACGCCGAAGGCGGAGACACCGGCCCGCCGGGCGTGGCCGGTCTCGGGCCACGCCTGCTCCTCGGTGACGAGCGAGACCGTGCCGTCCGACCAGTCGACGTGCGAGGACGGGGCGTTGACGTGCAGGGTCTTGGGCAGCACGCCGTGGCGCATGGCCAGGAGCATCTTGATGGTGCCCGCGACGCCCGCGGCGGCCTGGGTGTGGCCCAGGTTGGACTTGACGGCGCCGAGCAGCAGCGGGCGCTCCCGGTCCGGCCCGTAGGCGGTGATGAGGGCCTGTGCCTCGATGGGGTCGCCGAGGGTGGTGCCGGTGCCGTGGGCCTCGACCACATCGATGTCGGCGGGGGTGAGGTCGGCGTCGGCGAGGGCCTGGCGGATGGCGCGCTGCTGGGCCCGTCCGCTGGGCGCGGTCAGCCCGTTGGAGGCGCCGTCCTGGTTGACGGCGGTGCCGCGCACGATGCCCCACACCTCGTGGCCGTTGCGGCGGGCGTCGGAGAGCCGTTCCAGGACGAGGACGCCCACGCCCTCGGACCAGCTGGTGCCGTCGGCGGCGTCGGCGAAGGGCTTGCAGCGGCCGTCGGGGGCGAGCCCGCCCTGCACCGTGAACTCGGTGAAGGAGTCGGGGCTCGACATGACCGAGACGCCGCCGGCCAGTGCGAGGGTGCACTCGCCGCTGCGCAGGGCGTTCGCCGCCATGTGCAGGGCGACCAGCGCGGAGGAGCAGGCGGTGTCGACGGTGACGGCCGGGCCCTCCAGGCCGAAGGCGTAGGAGAGGCGGCCGGACAGGACGCTGGCGGTGTTGCCGGTCGCGACGTGGCCGCGGATGTCGGTGTTGCCGGTGCTCCGGCGCAGGACCGTGGCGTAGTCCTGGCCGTTGGTGCCGACGAAGACGCCGGTACGGCTGCCGCGCAGGGTGGCCGGGTCGATGCCGGCGCGTTCGAAGACCTCCCAGGAGGTCTCCAGCAGCAGGCGCTGCTGGGGGTCCATGGCCAGGGCCTCGCGGGGCGAGATGCCGAAGAACGCGGCGTCGAAGAGGCCGACGCCGTCGAGGAATCCGCCTTCGAGGGTCGCGGAGCCGCCCTGGGCGAGGGCGTCCAGGTCCCAGCCGCGGTCCGCGGGGAAGCCGGAGATGGCGTCCTCGCCCCGGCCGAGCAGCTGCCAGAGGTCCTCGGGGGACCGGATGCCGCCGGGGAAGCGGCAGTTCAGGCCGACGACGGCGATCGAGTCGTCGTCGGCGGCGCGGCCGCCCGGTGCCGGGGCGAGCCGGTCGGAGTCGGGCAGGGCGCCCTGGAGTTCGGCGAGCAGGAAGTCGGCGAGGGCGGTCGGTGTCGGGTAGTCGTAGACGAGGGTCGCGGGCAGTTTCAGGCCGGTGGCGGCCGTGAGGGTGTTGCGCAGTTCGACGGTGGTCAGCGAGTCGAAACCGAGGTCGCTGAAGGCGCGGTCGGCGCCGATGCCCGAGGTGCCGTTGTGGCCGAGGACCGCGGCGACCCGGGTCCGTACGAGATCCAGCACGAAGCGCGGGCGCGCGGCCGGGGAGAGTCCGGCGAGCCGCTGCCGCAGGGCCGGTTCCCGCAGGGCGGCCTCCGGTGCCCCGGCGGACGCGGTGGCCCGGCGCAGTTCGGGCAGGTCGCCGACGAGGGGGCTGGGGCGCGTCGCGGTGAACACCTCCGCGTAGCGCTGCCAGTCGATGTCCGCGAGGGTGAGCGTCGCGGCGCCCTGCTCGATCGCCTGCCGCAGGGCGGTGAGGGCGAGCTGCGGCGGGAGCGGGGTGTAGCCGCCGCGGCGGATGCGTGCCTGGACGTCGGTGCCGTCGGCCGCCATGCCGTCCTCGGCCCAGGGGCCCCAGGCGATCGAGGTCGCGGGCAGGCCGTGGGCGCGGCGGTGTTCGGCGAAGGCGTCGAGGAAGGCGTTGGCCGCGGCGTAGTTGGCCTGGCCGGGTGCGCCGAGGGTGCCGGCGACGGAGGAGAAGAGCACGAAGGCGCTCAGGTCCAGGTCGCGGGTGGCCTCGTGCAGGGTGCGGGTCGCGGTGACCTTGGCGTGCAGGACGGAGGTGAACTGCTCGGGGGTGAGCGTGTCCAGGGTGCCGTCGTCGACGGTTCCGGCGGTGTGGAAGACCGCGGTGAGCGGGTGCTCTTCGGGGATCGCGGCGAGTACGGCGTCGAGCGCGTCGCGGTCGGCGATGTCGCACGCCGCGAGGGTGACCCGTACGCCCGTGTCCTCGATCTGTGCGGCCAGTTCGCCCGCGCCGGGCGCGTCGGCCCCGCGGCGGCTGACCAGCAGCAGGTGCTGCGCGCCCGCTTCGGCGAGCCAGCGGGCGACGTGTCCGCCGAGGGCGCCGGTGCCGCCGGTGACGAGCACCGTACCGGTGGGGCTGAACGTGCCCGCCCCGGAGTCCGGCGTGACGCGGTGGTGCGCCAGGCGGCGGGCGAAGGCCGCGGTGGTGCGGACGGCGATCTGGTCCTCGCCGCCGCTGTCGGCGAGGACGGTGGCCAGGCGGCGCAGGGTGGTGCTGTCCAGCTCGTCCGGGAGGTCGATGAGACCGCCCCAGCGCTGCGGGTGCTCCAGCGCGGCCACCCTGCCCAGGCCCCAGACGGCGGCCTGGGCGGGGCGGGCCGGGTGTTCGGCGCGGTCGACGGCCACGGCGGTGCGGGTCACGCACCACAGCGGCGCATCGATTCCGGCGTGTCCCAGGGCCTGGACGGCGGTCGCCGTCAGCAGCAGGCCCTCGGTCGCGGTGTCCGCGTCGCCTTCGCCGGCTGTTGCCGGCAGGGACAGGACACCCGCGAATCCGCCGTGTTCGGCGGACAGTTCGCGCACCCGCCGGGCCAGGTCCCGGCGCTGCGGTGCGGTGATGTCGATCCGTACGGCATCGGTGCCCAGGGCGCCGATGACCGCCTCGGTCCACTCCCCCGCCCCGTCGGCCGGCACGAGCACCAGCCAGGTGCCGGACGGGCGTCCGCCGGCGGCCGGGCCGGTCAGGGCCTTCCAGGTGGTCCGGTAGCGCCAGCCGTCGACGGTGGAGCGCTCCCGGCTCTTGCGCCGCCAGGAGGAGAGGGCGGGCACGACGGCGGTGAGGGTGTCGTCGTCCAGGTCCAGCGAGGAGCCGAGGGACGCGAGGTCCGCGCGCTCCACGGCCGACCAGAACTCCGCGTCCGCCTCGTCGGCGGGGTGGGCGGGTGCGGCTGTTCCGGCGGTCGCCTCGGGCCAGAAGCGTTCGCGCTGGAAGGGGTAGGTGGGCAGGTCGATCCGGCGGGCACCGCTGCCCGCGAACACGGCCTCCCAGTCGACCCGTACCCCGTGGAGGTGGAGCCGGGCCAGCGCCGTGGTCAGCGCCGGGGCCTCCGGCCGGTCGCGGCGCAGCGCCGGTACGGCGGTGGCCCGGTCCTGCTCACCGGTGCCTTCGCGCACCGCGCCGCTGAGTACGGCGTCGGGGCCCAGCTCGAAGAAGGTCGTCACGCCGTGCTCGGTGAGGTGCCGTACGGCGTCGGCGAAGCGGACCGTGCCGCGGACCTGCCCGGTCCAGTACTCCGGCGCGGCCAGTTCCTCATGCGTGAGGAGGGCGCCGGTGACGGTGGACACCAGCGGCACGGTGGGCGCGTGGCAGGTGACGGAGCCGACGGCGCGGGCGAAGTCCGCGAGCATCGGGTCCATGTGCGGCGAGTGGAAGGCGTGGCTGACGCGCAGCCGCTTGGTGCGGCGGCCGAGCTCCTTGAAGTGCGCCGCCACGGCGAGGACCGCGTCCTCGTCGCCCGAGACGGTCAGCGAGCCCGGGGTGTTGACGGCGGCGATCGCGGCCCGTCCCTCGTACGCGGTGAGCACGGCGGCCACCTCGTCCTCGGTGGCCTCGACGGACGCCATGGCGCCGCCCGGGGGCAGGGCCGCCATCAGGCGGCCACGGGCCGCGACGAGGGTGCAGGCGTCCTCCAGGGAGAGGACCCCGGCGGCGTGCGCGGCGGCGAACTCGCCGATGGAGTGGCCCGCGACGTAGTCGGGGCGCAGGCCCCAGGACTCGGCGAGGCGGAACAGGGCCACTTCGAGGGCGAACAGGGCGGGCTGGGTGTAGCCGGTGTCGTCCAGCAGGTCGGCCTCGGGCGTGCCCGGTTCCGCGAACAGGATGTCCCGCAGCGGGCGGTCGAGTTCGAGGTCGAAGCGGGCCAGTACGGCGTCCAGGGCCTGGGCGTAGACGGGGTGGGTGTCGTAGAGCTCGCGTCCCATGCCGGGGCGCTGGCTGCCCTGGCCCGTGAAGAGGAAGGCCAGCCGGCCGCGGTCCGGGCTGCCGGTGAGCAGCGCGCCGTCGGCGTCCGCGTCGCGCAGCGCGGTCAGGGCCCGGATGAGGGCGTCGGGGTCGTCGGTGACGACGGCCGCGCGGTGCTCCAGGGCGGAGCGGGAGGTGGCGAGGGAGAACGCGAGGTCGGTGAGCGGCAGGCCGGGGTGGTCGGCGAGGTGCGACAGCAGCCGTCCGGCCTGGGCGCGCAGGCCCGCCTCGGTGCGTCCGGACAGGACCAGCGGTACGGGAGCGGGCTCGGCCGGGCGGACCGGCGCGGTGCCGGTGGCGTCCTCGGCCGGCTCCTGCGGGGCCTGTTCGAGGATGGTGTGGACGTTGGTGCCGCTGAGTCCGAAGGAGGAGACGCCCGCGCGGCGCGGGTGGCCGGTGTCCGGCCAGTCGAGCGGCTCGGTGAGCAGGCGGATGGCGCCGGAGCTCCAGTCCACGTGCGAGGAGGGCCGGTCGATGTGCAGGCTCCGCGGCACGGCGCCGTGGCGCATGGCCATGACCATCTTGATGACGCTGGCCACGCCGGACGCCATCTGGGTGTGCCCGATGTTGGACTTCACGGAGCCCAGGAGCAGCGGGTGCTCGGGGTCGCGGCCCTGGCCGTACGTGGCGAGCAGGGCCTGTGCCTCGATGGGGTCGCCGAGGGCGGTGCCGGTGCCGTGGCCGTCCACCACGTCGATGCCGTCCGGGTCCACCTTGGCGTTGGCCAGGGCCTGGCGGATGACGCGCTGCTGGGACGGGCCGTTGGGCGCGGTCAGGCCGTTGGAGGCGCCGTCCTGGTTGACGGCGGAGCCACGGATGACGGCGAGGACCTGGTGTCCGTTGCGGCGGGCGTCGGAGAGCCGTTCGACGAGGACCAGGCCGACGCCTTCGGCCAGGCTCATGCCGTCGGCCTGGTCGGAGTACGCCTTGCAGCGGCCGTCGGCGGCCATCGCGCGCTGCCGGCTGAAGCCGACGAAGGCACCGGGCGTGGACATGATGCTGACGCCGCCCGCGAGGGCCAGGGTGCTCTCGCCGTTGCGCAGCGACTGGCAGGCCAGGTGCAGCGCGACCAGGGACGAGGAGCAGGCGGTGTCCAGGGAGACGGCCGGGCCCTCGAAGCCGTAGGTGTAGGAGAGGCGGCCGGACAGGACGCTGGAGATGGTGCCGGTGATCAGGTGGCCCTCGGCGTTCTCCGGGCTGCCGGCGCCGGCGCCGTAGTCCTGGTAGCTGGCGCCGATGAACGTACCGGTGCTGCTGCCTCGCAGGGCGGCGGGGTCGATCCCGGCGCGCTCCATGGCCTCCCAGGAGGTCTCCAGCAGCAGGCGCTGCTGGGGGTCCATGGCCAGGGCCTCGCGGGGCGAGATGCCGAAGAAGGAGGCGTCGAAGTCGGTGGCTTCGTGGAGGAAGCCGCCCCGGGTCGAGTAGGTGTGCCCGGCCCGGTCGGGGTCGGGGTCGTACAGGCCCTCGGCGTCCCAGCCGCGGTTGGTGGGGAACTCGCCGGTGGCGTCGCCGCCCTCGGCGACCAGGCGCCACAGGTCTTCCGGCGAGCCGATGCCGCCGGGGTAGCGGCAGCTCATGCCGATGATGGCGATGGGCTCGTCGTCCGCGGCGGTGGCGGTGCCGGTGGCCGTGGCGGTGGTGCCGGTGGCGGACCCGGCGAGCGACTCGCGCAGGAAGGCGACGAGGGCGAGCGGGTTGGGGTAGTCGAAGACCATGGTGCTCGGCAGGGCGAGCCCGGTCACATGGGCGATCCGGTTGCGCAGGTCGACGGCGGTCAGCGAGTCGAAGCCGACATCGCGGAAGGCACGCTGTTCGGAGAGCACGTCGGGTGAGGCGTGGCCGAGCGCGGTGGCCGCCTCGGTGCGCACCAGGTCCAGCAGGAGCCGGTCCTGCTCGACGGGGGCCAGCCCGAGGAGCCGGGTGGCGAACTCGCTGCCGGTGTCCGCGGTCTCGGTGGTGTCCTCTTCGAGCCGCTGCACCTCGGGCACGTCCTCGAAGAGCCGGGTGGGCCGGGCGGCGGTGAAGACGGGGTGGTAGCGCTCCCAGTCCACGTCCGCGACGGCCAGCACCGTCTCGTCGCCGTCCAGGGCCTGCCGCAGGCCGGTGAGGGCCAGCTGCGGGTCCATGAAGACCAGTCCGCTGCGGCGGATCTGGGCTGGGTCGACGCGGCCGAGCTTGAGGTCGTCGGCCCAGATGCCCCAGGAGACGGCGGTGGCATGGGCGCCGCGGGCGCGGCGGTGCTCCGCCAGGGCGTTCAGGTAGGCGTTGCCGGCGACGTAGGCGGCGTGCGCGCCGCTGCCCCACATGCCGGCGGTGGAGGAGTAGAGCACGAAGGCGTCGAGGTCGTCGCCGAGCAGTTCGTCCAGGTGCCGGGCGCCGGTGACCTTGGCGTCGATGACCTTCGCGAACGCTTCGTGGGTGGTCTCCTCCAGCGTCGCCAGCTCGATGGTGACGGCGGTGTGCACGACGGTGCGTACGGTACGGCCCTCGGCCGCCAGCCCGTCGAGCATCCGCGCGACCGCGTCGCGGTCGGTCAGGTCGCAGGCGACGACACCGGCCTCGCAGCCCAGCTCGGCGAGTTCCCGGACGAGTTCGTCCATGCCGGGTGCGTCCGGGCCGCGGCGGCTGGTGAGGACGACGTGCTCGGCACCCTGCCCGGCGAGCCAGCGGGCCAGGTGCGGGGCGAGGGTGCCGGTGCCGCCGGTGACGAGGGTGGTGCCGCGCGGCGTCCAGGGCCGGGCCGGGGTGGCGTCCGCGGGGGTGGCGCGTACGACGCGGCGGGCGAGGACGCCCGAGGCGCGCACGGCGAGCTGGTCCTCACCCGTACGGCCGGACAGGACGGCGGCCAGGCGCTCGCCGGCCCGCTGGTCGAGCTGTTCGGGCAGGTCGACCAGGCCACCCCAGCGCTGCGGGTGTTCGAGGGCGGCGGTCCAGCCGAGGCCGAGGATCTGGGCCTGTCCGGGGCGGGTCAGCCGGTCGGCGCGGCCGGTGGAGACGGCGCCGCGGGTCAGGCACCACAGGGGTGCGTCGATCCCGGCGTCGCCGAGTGCCTGGACGAGCGCGAGGGTCAGGGCGATGCCGCGGGTGAGCGCCGGGTGCGCCGCACTCTGCTCCTCGGCCTCGGCCAGCAGCGACACCACACCTGTCGGACCGGCCGCGTCGCCGAGGCCGGTCAGGCGCTCGGCCAGGACCGCGCGGTCGGCGCAGGCGTCGTCCAGGACGAGGGTGCGCGGCTCGGCGCCGTGGGCGGCGAGGACGGCGGTGAGGCCGTCGGTGTCGGTCCCTTCGGGGGCGACGACGAGCCAGCTGCCGGTCAGGGTGGCCGTGGGCAGGCTGGTCAGCGGCTTCCAGGTGGCGTGGTAGCGCCAGGAGTCGACGGTGGACAGGTCGCGGCGGTGCTTGCGCCAGTGCGAGAGGGCGGGGAGAACCGGGGCCAGGGCGGCCTGGTCGAGACGCAGGCTGGAGGCGAGGGCATCGACGTCCTCCTGCTCGACGGCCGTCCAGAACTCCGCGTCGGCGGGGTCCGTTTCGGCCCTGGCCCCGGCCCGTTCGGGGATCGCCCACAGGTGTTCACGCTGGAAGGCGTAGGTGGGCAGCGGCACGCGGCGGGCGCCGGTGTCCGCGAGGACGGCGGTCCAGTCGGCGCCGGCGCCCCGTACGAAAGCCTCGGCGAGCGAGGTCAGGAAGCGGTCGGTGCCGCCGGTGTCGCGCCGGAGCGTGCCGAGCACCGCGGCCGTGCCGCCGGCTTCCTCTACGGTCTCCTGGACGCCGATGGACAGCACCGGGTGGGAGCTGACCTCGATGAAGAAGCGGTGGCCCTGGGCGAGGAGTGCACCGATGCCGTGCTGGAAGCGGACGGTCCGGCGCAGGTTGGTGTACCAGTAGTCGCCGTCCATGGCGGTGGTGTCGAGCCAGTCGCCGGTGACGGTGGAGAAGAAGGGCACCTCGGCCGGGCGCGGGCGGACCGGCGCGAGGACGGCGTGCAGCTCGTCGCGCACCATCTCGACCTGCGCGGAGTGCGAGGCGTAGTCCACGGCGATGCGCCGGGCGCGGATGTCGGCGCCGACCAGTTCGGCCTGGAGCGCGTCCAGCGGCGCGGTGGCGCCGGAGACGACGGTGGAGCGGGGGCCGTTGACGGCGGCGACGGACAGGTGCTCGTACGCGGCGAGGCGCTGTTCGACCTCGGCGGCGGGCAGCGGGACCGACATCATGCCGCCGGAGCCGGCGAGGCCGCGGGCGATGGCCTGGCTGCGCAGCGCGACGACGCGGGCCGCGTCCTCCAGGGACAGCGCCCCGGCGACGGCGGCCGCGGCGATCTCGCCCTGCGAGTGGCCGATCACGGCGTCGGGGGTGATGCCGTGGGCGGACCACAGCGCGGCCAGGGAGACCATGACGGCGAAGGACGCGGGCTGGACCACGTCGACGCGGTCCAGGGTCGGCGCGCCCTCTGCCTGGCGCAGTACGTCCAGCAGGGACCAGTCGGTGAATGCCGACAGGGCGGTGGCGCACTCGGTCAGGCGCTCGGCGAAGACCGGGGACTCCTCCAGGAGCCGCGCGCCCATGCCGACCCACTGGGAGCCCTGGCCGGGGAAGACGAAGACGGTCTTGCCGTCGGTGTCGGCCGTGCCCTGCACGACGCCGGGCGCGGAGCCGCCGGTGGCGAGGGCGTCCAGGGCGGCCCGCCGGGTGGCGTCGTCGGTGCCGACGACGACGGCGCGGTGGTCGAAGAGCGTGCGCGAGGCCACCAGGCTGTGGGCGATGTCCAGCGCGCCGGGTGCCTGCTCGCCGTCGAGGTGGGCGGCGAGTCTGGCCGCCTGGGCGCGCAGTGCGCCCGGGGTACGGGCGGACAGCACCCAGGGCACGGCGTCACCGGCCGGGGGCACCGGCTCGGCGGGAGCCGTCTCCTGCGGGCGGGGGGCCTCTTCGAGGATGGTGTGGGCGTTGGTCCCGCTGATGCCGAAGGAGGAGACCGCGCAGCGGCGCGGGCGCTCGCCCTCGGACCACTCGGCGGGCTCGTTCAGCAGGGCGAGGGTGCCGGGCGTCCAGTCGATGTGGCCGGAAGGGGTGCCCGCGTGCAGGGTGCGCGGCAGCGTTCCCTCACGCAGGGCCATCACCATCTTGATGACGCCGGCGACACCGGCCGCCGACTGGGTGTGCCCGATGTTGGTCTTGACGGAGCCGAGCAGCAGCGGGCGCTCGGGGTCGCGGTCCCGGCCGTACGTGGCCTGCAGGGCCTGCGCCTCGATCGGGTCGCCGAGGGCGGTGCCGGTGCCGTGGGCCTCGACGGCGTCGATGTCCGCCGGGTCGAGCCCCGAGTTGGCCAGGGCCTGGCGGATGACGCGCTGCTGGGAGGGGCCGTTGGGGGCGGACAGGCCGTTGGAGGCGCCGTCCTGGTTGATGGCGGAGCCGCGCACGACGGCGAGGATGTCGTGCCCGTTGCGCTGGGCGTCCGACAGACGCTCCAGTACGAGGATGCCGACGCCCTCGGCGAGGGTCATGCCGTCGGCGCCGTCGGCGAACGCCTTGCAGCGGCCGTCACCGGCCAGGGCCCGCTGGCGGCTGAAGGCGACGAACGGGTTGGGGTTGGTCATGACGGTCGCGCCGCCGGCCAGGGCCAGGGAGCTTTCGCCGTTGCGCAGCGACTGGCAGGCCAGGTGCAGGGCGACCAGGGACGAGGAGCAGGCGGTGTCGACGGTGACCGCCGGGCCTTCGAGGCCGAAGAGGTAGGCCAGGCGGCCGGACAGGACGCTGGGACTGGTGCCGGTCACCAGGTGGCCGGCGGAGCCGTCCTCGATGCCGAGTCCGTACTCCTGGTAGGTGGAGCCGATGAAGGTGCCGGTCGTGCTGCCGTGGACGGTGGTGGGGTCGATCCCGGCGTACTCGAACGCCTCCCAGGTGGTTTCCAGCAGCAGCCGCTGCTGGGGGTCCATCGACAGCGCCTCGCGCGGCGAGATGCCGAAGAAGGAGGCGTCGAACTCGCCCGCGTCGTGCAGGAAGCCGCCCTGGCTGGAGTAGGTGGTGCCGGGGTGGTCCGGGTCGGGGTGGTGGAGGCCGGTGTCCCAGCCGCGGTTGACGGGGAAGTCGCTGATCGCGTCGACGCCGTCGGAGATCAGCTCCCAGAACTGCCGCGGGGAGCGGACGCCGCCGGGGAAGCGGCAGCTCATGCCGACGATGGCGATGGGCTCGTCGAAGCCGCCGGACGACGACACAGCCGACGCCACGGCCGCGGTCTGCGCGCCGCCGGTGCCCAGGATCTCCTCGCGCAGGTGGCGGGCGAGGACGGTGGGCGTCGGGTAGTCGAAGACGAGGGTGGCGGGCAGGTTGAGGCCGGTGAGGGCGGCCAGCCGCTTGCGCAGTTCGACGGCGGTCAGCGAGTCGAAACCGGCGTCGCGGAAGGCCCGCCGCTCCGGGATGGCGTCCGCGGAGTCGTGGCCGAGGGCGACGGCCGCCTCGGCGCGCACCAGGTCGGCCAGCAGCCGTTCCTGCTCGTCCTCGGCCAGGCCCCTGAGGCGGGCGGCGAACTCCGGCGCGGCGCTCTCGACGTCGTTCTCGGCGCGCACCAGGGCCTGGACCTCGCCGAGTTCGTCGAAGAAGACGTTGCGGCGGGTGGAGGTGAAGACGGGGTGGTAGCGCTCCCAGTCGATGTCGGCGACCGTGACCGTGACGTCGCGGTGGACGACGGCGCGCCGCAGTTCGGTCATGGCGGTCGCGGGCACGAGGAAGCGCAGTCCGCGCCTGCGCAGGTCCTCGGTGACGGCCTCGTGGGTGGCCATGCCGGCCTCGGCCCACGGGCCCCAGGCGACGGAGGTGGCGGGCAGGCCGCGGGCCGCGCGGTGCTCGGCGAGGGCGTCGAGGTAGGCGTTGGCGGCGCTGTAGGCGCTTTGCCCGGCGCTCCCCCACACACCGGCGATCGAGGAGACGAGGACGAAGAAGTCCAGGTCGTGGCCGTCCAGGAGGCTGTCGAGGTGGGCCGCGCCGAGCATCTTGGCGGCCATCGCCGCCGCGGCCTCGTCCAGCGGGGTGTCGGCGAGGGCGGCGTTCTGGCCGATGCCGGCCGCGTGCACCACGCCGGTCAGCGGATGCTCGGCGGGTACGGAGGCCAGGACGGCGGCGAGCGCGTCGCGGTCGGCGGTGTCGCAGGCCGCGATGGTGACCTCGGCGCCCAGCTCCTGGATCTCGGCAGCCAGTTCGGCCGCGCCGGGAGCGTCGGGGCCGCGGCGGCTCGTAAGGACGAGGTGGTCGGCGCCGCTGCGGGCGAGCCAGCGCGCCGCCTCGGCGCCCAGGGCTCCCGTACCGCCGGTGACGAGCACGGTGCCGCGCGCGGTGAACGCGTCGGCCGCGGGCAGTTCGGCCTGCGGGTGGCGCGCCAGGCGGCGGCCGAGCGCCCCGGTGGCGCGGATCGCGAGCTGGTCCTCGCCGCCCTGCGCGGCCAGCGCGCTGACGAGGTGCTGGGTAGTGGGGGCGTCGAGGGTGGCCGGCAGGTCGATCAGGCCGCTCCACAGCTGCGGGTGCTCCAGGGCGGCGACGCGCCCCAGGCCCCAGACCGCTGCCTGGAGGGGGTTGGTGAGCGGGTCGTCCGCGCCGGTGGTGACCGCGCCGCGGGTCAGGGTCCACAGGGGCGCGTCGAGCGGGGTGTCGGTGAGCGCCTGGGTCAGTACGAGGCTGAGCGCGAGCCCGGCCGGGAGTTCGGCGTTCGGCCGGCACCCGGGGCCGTCGGCCAGCGGGAGCAGGGACAGGATGCCGGAGAAGGCGCGCTCCTGCGTGCGTACGGCGTCGAGCCGGGCGGCGAGTTCCGCGCGGTCGCGGCAGGCGTCGGCGTCCAGGACGAGGGTTTCGAACTGGGCGCCGTGGCCGCGCAGCGCCTCCAGGATCTCGTCGCTGTCGATGCCGTCGGCGGTGACGAGCAGCCAGGTGCCTTCGAGCACGGGCGCGGCGGCCGCCCGTACGGGCCGCCAGGCGACCCGGTAGCGGGTGGAGTCCAGCAGCGCCTTCTCGTGCCGCTGCTGGCGCCAGGAGGACAGTGCGGGCAGCAGTGCGTACAGGGAGGCGTGCTGTTCGTCGCGCAGCCCCAGGAGGCTTGCCAGTCCGGCGGCGTCGCCGCGCTCGACGGAGCCCCACAGTTCGGCGTCCGCCGGGTCGGCAGCGGCCTGCGCGGGGCGGGCCGGGGCCGGTTCGGGCCAGTAGCGCTCGTGCTGGAAGGCGTAGGTGGGCAGGCCGACCGTACGGGCTCCGGTGCCGGCGAGGTACGCGGGCCAGTCGACGGCCGTACCGCGTACGTGCAGGCGGGCCAGCGCGGTGGCGGCGCAGCGCTCCTCGCCGCGGCCGGCGCGCAGCAGCGGGAGGAAGTCGGCGTCCGCTTCGTCGCCCAGGGCGTCCTGCGCGGGGGCGGACAGGGTGCTGTCGGGGCCGAGTTCGAGGAAGGTGCCGGCGCCGCGGGCGTGCGCGGCGCGCACGGTGTCGGCGAAGCGGACGGTGCCGCGTGCGTGTGCGGCCCAGTAGTCCGGGGAGCGCAGTTCGTCGTCGGTGACCGGCCGTCCGGTCAGCCCGGAGACGATGGTCACCTCCGGCGTACCGTAGGTGAGCTGCGCGGCGACCTCGCGGAGGCCGTCGAGGACGGGCTCCATGAGGGGCGAGTGGAAGGCGTGGCTGACCTTCAGGCGCTTGGTCTTGCGGCCCTGCGCCTTGAAGTGGGCGGCGATCTCCTCGGCGGCGGCCTCGTCGCCCGCGACGACGACGGAGCGGGAGCCGTTGACGGCGGCGAGCGACACCTCGTGCTCGCGCCCGGCGAGCAGCGGCGCGGTCTCGTCCTCGGTGGCCTCCAGGGAGATCATCGCGCCGCCTGCGGGCAGCTCCTGCATCAGCCGTCCCCGCGCGGCGGCCAGGCGGGCCGCGTCGGGCAGCGAGAGGACGCCCGCGACGTGCGCGGCGGCGATCTCGCCGACGGAGTGGCCCATCAGGATGTCGGGGCGTATCCCCCAGGTGCCCAGCAGCCGGTGGAGCGCGACCTGGAAGGCGAACAGGGCGGGCTGGGTCCACTCGGTGCGGTCCAGCAGCTCCGCCTCGGGGCTGCCCTCCGGGGCGAACAGGACGTCCTTGAGGGGGCGGTCCAGGTGCGGTTCGAGGGCGGCGGCCACCTCGTCCAGGGCGCGGTCGAACGCGGGGAAGCGGGCGGCGAGTTCCCGGCCCGCTCCGGGGCGCTGGCTGCCCTGTCCGGAGAACAGCACGGCCAGCTTGCCCGCACCGCCGGTCTCGCCCTCGGTGAGCGCGGAGTCGGGGCGGTCGGCGGCCAGGTTCGCCAGCGCGCGCAGCAGTTCGTCGCGGTCGCCGGTGACGACGGCGCGCTGGTCGAAGGCCGAGCGGGTGGTGGCGAGGGAGAGCGCGATGTCGGCCGGGTCGAGGGCGGGGCGCTCGTCGAGGAAGGAGAGCAGGCGGGCGGCTTGGTCCCGCAGCGCGGCCCGACTCTTGCCGGACAGCGTCCACGGCAGCACGGCCGGGCTGAGTGCGGGCTGTTCGCGCTGCTCGGTGGCGGCCGGGGGCTGCTCGACGATGAGGTGCGCGTTGGTGCCGCTGAAGCCGAAGGAGGAGACGGCGGCGCGGCGCGGCCGGTCGGCCTGCGGCCAGGGGGTTTCCTCGGTGAGCAGGCGCACCGCGCCGGAGTCCCACTCCACGTGCGAGGACGGCTCGTCGGCGTGCAGCGTACGGGGCAGTACGCCGTGCTCCATGGCCATGACCATCTTGATGACACCGGCGACACCGGCGGCGGCCTGGGTGTGGCCGATGTTGGACTTCACCGAGCCCAGCAGTAGCGGGCTCCCGGGGTCGCGGTCCTGGCCGTAGGCGGCGAGCAGGGCCTGCGCCTCGATGGGGTCGCCCAGGGTGGTGCCGGTGCCGTGGCCCTCCACGGCGTCGATGTCCGCGGCGGTCAGGCCGGCGGCGGCCAGCGCCTGCCGGATGACGCGCTGCTGGGAGGGGCCGTTGGGCGCGGTCAGGCCGTTGGAGGCACCGTCCTGGTTGACGGCGGAGCCCCGTACGACGGCCAGGATGCGGTGGCCGTTGCGGCGGGCGTCGGACTGCCGTTCCAGGACGAGGACGCCCACGCCCTCGGACCAGCCGACGCCGTCGGCGCCGTCGGAGAACGCCTTGCAGCGGCCGTCCGGGGACAGGCCGCGCTGCCGGGAGAACTCGATGAGGGCGCCCGGCGTCGACATGACCGTGACACCGCCGGCCAGCGCGAGCGAGCACTCCCCTGCGCGGAGCGCCTGCATCGCCCAGTGCATGGCGACCAGCGACGACGAGCACGCGGTGTCGACGGTGACGGCGGGGCCTTCGAGGCCGAGGGTGTACGAGATGCGGCCGGAGGCAACGCTCGGGGCGGTGCCGCTGCCCTGGTGGCCCTCGAACTGCCCGCCGGCCAGCACCGCGCCGTAGTCGTTGTACATGACGCCCGCGAACACGCCGGTCTGGCTGCCGCGCAGGGACACCGGGTCGATGCCCGCCCGCTCGACGGCCTCCCAGGACGCTTCGAGGAGCAGCCGCTGCTGGGAGTCGGTGGCCAGCGCCTCACGGGGGCTCATGCCGAAGAAGGCGGGGTCGAAGTCGGCGGCGTCGTGCAGGAATCCGCCGAAGCGGGAGTACGAGGTCCCGGTCCGGTCCGGGTCCGGGTCGTAGAGCGCGTCCAGGTCCCAGCCGCGGTCGGCGGGCAGCCCCGAGATGGCGTCGGTGCCCTCGCTGACCAGCCGCCACAGGTCCTCGGGCGAGGCGACGCCGCCCGGGTAGCGGCAGCTCATGCCGACGATGACGATGGGGTCGTCGTCGGTGGCGGCACGGGGTGCCCGGACCGCGGCGGCGGCTTCGGAGCCCATCAGGCCGTCGAGGATGTGGGTGGCGAGGGCGTCGACGGTCGGGTGGTCGAAGATGACCGTCGCGGCGGTGCGCAGGCCGGTGGCGGCGCTGAGCCGGTTACGGAGTTCCACGGCGGTCAGCGAGTCGAAGCCCAGCTCCCGCAGCGGGCGCCGCGCGTCGATGTCGGCGGTGCCGGCGTGGCCGAGGACACCGGCCACCTGACCGGCGACCAGGTCGAGCACGACCTCGCGGCGGTCGGTCTCGGGCAGCCGGGACAGCCGCTGTACGAGGGTGACGGCGGCCTCCGAGCCCGAGACCACCGCGCGGCGGGCCGGGGTGCGGATCAGGCCGCGCCACAGCGGCGGCAGCTGGTCCTGGAGGCGCAGCACGGACAGGTCGAGCCGGGTCGGCAGCAGGACGGCGGTGTCCGTGGCGGTGGCCGCGTCGAACAGGGCGATGCCCTGGTCCTCGGTGAGGGCGGGGGTGCCCATCCGGGCCAGCCGGTCGAGGTCGTCGTCCGTGAGGCCGCCGGTCATGCCGGCGGTGGGCGCCCACGGGCCCCAGGCCAGGGAGAGGCCCGGCAGGCCCTGGGTGCGGCGCAGCTGGGCGAGCGCGTCGAGGAAGGCGTTGGCGGCGGCGTAGTTGCCCTGGCCCGCGGCGCCCACGGTGCCGGACAGGGAGGAGAAGACGACGAAGGCGGCCAGGTCCAGGCCGCGGGTGGCCTCGTGGAGGTGCCATACGGCGTCGGCCTTGGGCCGCAGCACCGCGCTGATCCGCTCGGGGGTGAGCGATTCGATCACACCGTCGTCGAGGGTTCCGGCGCTGTGCACGACGGCGGTGACGGGGTGCGCGTCGGGCACGCCGGCCAGCAGCCGGTCGACGGCGGCGCGGTCGGCCAGGTCACATGCCGTGATGGTCACCTGCACGCCGAGCCCGGTCAGTTCGGCGACGAGCTCTCCGGCGCCGTCGGCGTCGGCGCCGCGGCGGCTGGCGAGCAGCAGGTGCCGTACGCCGCGTTCGGCGACCAGGTGCCGGGCCAGTACGCGGCCCAGCCCGCCGGTGGCCCCGGTGAGGAGCACGGTGCCCTCGGGGTCCCAGTCCGCCGCGGTCCGCGGCGCCTGGGCGCGGGCGAGCCGTGCGGTGAGCACACTGGTCCCGCGTACGGCGGTCTGCGGCTCGTCCGCGGACAGGGCCAGGGCGCGCGACAGCGGCTCGGCGGCGGTCTCGGCGGCGCCCGAGTCGAGGTCGAGCAGCGCGAAGCGGCCGGGATGCTCGCTCTGTGCGGCCCGTACGAGGCCCCAGACGGCGGCGGCCACCGGGTCCGGCGCCTGCCCGGCGTCGGTGGCGACCGCGCCACGGGTGACGAGGACCAGCCGGGATGCGGCGTAGCGCTCCTCCGCCAGCCAGGTGCGCAGAAGCTCCAGGGCGTGGGCGGTACGGGCGTGCACGGCGTCGGTGACCTCGTCGCCGTCCGCACCCGCGACGGGCGCGAGGACCACGTCCGGTAGGTCGGCGATGGCGTCCAGGCCGGGCAGCACCGTCACCGTACGGTCCGGCGAGGCGAGGGCCTGCTCCAGGCCGAAGAGGTCCGCACCGAGAACGGCGACCGCGGCGGGCGCCGCCTGGGCGGCCTGGCGTGCCTCGGTCCAGCGCAGCTCGAACAGGGCGTCGCGGACCAGGGCGTCGGCGCCGCCGAGCTGTTCGTCGGGCATGGACCGCAGGACCAGCGAGCCGATGGAGGCGACCGGGGCGCCGGTGGTGTCGGCGACGGCGATCGCCACGGCGTCGTCGTCGGCCGGGGTCAGCTTCACACGGACCGTGCTCGCCCCGCTCGCGTGCAGGGTCACGTCCTGCCACGCGAAGGGCAGTCCGCCGCGGGCCTGTTCGCCCAGGTCGGCGAAGGCCGCGGCGTGCAGCGCGGCGTCCAGCAGGGCCGGGTGGATGCCGAACGACGTGGCGGACGCGGCGTCGGCGCCGTCGGCCCCGGGCAGTGTCACCTCGGCGTAGACGGCGTCGCCGCTGCGCCAGGCGGCGTGCAGGCCCTGGAACAGCGGCCCGTAGCCGAAGCCGTTGTCGGCCATGCGGTCGTAGAAGCCGTCGAGGTCCAGCGGACGCGCGTCGGCGGGCGGCCAGGCCGTGGCGTCGAAGTCGGCGCGGTGCTCACCGGCGACGAGGGTGCCGGCGGCGTGCTGGGTCCAGGGCAGTTCCTCCGGCCCGTCGGGGCGGGAGTGGACGCTCACGGCGCGGCGGCCCGACTCGTCCGGGCTGCCCACCCACACCTGCACCTGGACGCCGCCCTCCTCGGGCAGGACCAGCGGTGCGGCCAGGGTGAGTTCCTCGACGCGGCCGCATCCGGCCTCGTCCCCGGCGCGTACGGCCAGTTCCAGGAAGGCGGTGCCCGGCAGCAGGACGGTGCCGCGTACGGCGTGGTCGGCGAGCCAGGGGTGGGTGCGCCGCGACAGCCGGCCGGTCAGCAGCAGGCCGTCGGAGTTGGCGACCGACACGGCCGCGGCCAGCAGCGGGTGGTGGGCCGCGCCCAGGCCGGCGGCGCGCACGTCGCCGCCCGCCCCGGGCACGTTCCGGGGCCAGTAGCGGCGGCGCTGGAAGGCGTACGTGGGCAGGTCGACGCGCTGGGCGCCGGTGCCCTGGAAGTAGGGCTCCCACTGGACGGTGACGCCGCGGGTGTGCAGGCCCGCCAGCGCGGCGGTGAGGGTTTCGGCCTCGGGGCGGCCCTTGCGCAGGACGGCGAGCGTCGCGGGAACGCCGTCGGCGGCGTCGTCGGCCGCGGCCAGGCAGCTCTGGGCCATGGCGGACAGGACGCCGTCGGGGCCCAGTTCCAGGTAGGTGGCGGTGCCGTGGCCGTCGAGCCAGGCGAGGGTGTCGGCGAACCGCACGGTGTGCCGGGCGTGGTCCGCCCAGTAGTCCGGCGAGGCCAGCTGCTCGACGGTGGCGAGGGTGCCGGTCAGGCCGGAGACGACCGGGATCACCGGCGTCTGCGGGGTGAGTCCGGCGACGACCGTACGGAACTCCTCCAGCACGGGTTCCATCAGCGGGGAGTGGAACGCGTGCGAGACGCGCAGCCGCTTGGTCTTGCGCCCCAGCGCGGCGAAGTGCTCCGCGACGGCCTGCGCTTCGCTCTCCTCCCCCGCGACCACGACGGCGGCGGGCCCGTTGACCGCGGCGATCGAGACGCGGTCCCGCCGGTCCTCCAGGAGGGGCAGGACCTCCTCCTCGGTGGCTTCGAGGGAGATCATGGCGCCGCCTTCGGGCAGCGCCTGCATGAGACGGCCGCGGGCGACCACCAGGGCCGCCGCGTCGGCCAGCGAGAAGGCCCCGGCCACGTGCGCGGCGGCGATCTCGCCGATGGAGTGCCCGGCGAGGTGGTCCGGCTTGATGCCGAAGGACTCGGCGAGGCGGTAGAGCGCGACCTCGATGGCGAACAGCGCGGGCTGCGCGTAGCCGGTCCGGTCGAGCAGGGCCGCCTCGGGCGTGCCCTCCCCGGCGAACAGCAGCTCCTTCAGCGGCCGGTCGAGTCCCTGGTCGAGGTGGGTGAGGACCTCGTCGAGGGCGGTGGCGAAGACGGGGAAGCGGGCGGCGAGTTCGCGGCCCATGCCCGGCCGCTGGGAGCCCTGCCCGGTGAAGAGGAAGGCGAGCTTGGAGCGGGTCCGTGCGGTGTCCTGTACGAGGCCCGGGTCCGGCGTGCCGTCGGCCAGCGCGGTGAGGGCGGCGCGCGCCCGGTCGAGGTCGGCCGCGGTGAACGCGGCGCGGTGCTCCATACCGGAGCGGGTGGTGGCCAGGGAGTAGGCCACGTCCACCGGCGCGGCGCCAGGGTCGGACGCGAGGTGTTCGAGGAGCTGCGCAGCCTGGGCGCGCAGCGCTTCGCGGGTACGGCCGGAGACGAGCCACGGGACGGCGCCCGCCGCCACGGGCTCGGGCGCGGCCGGCTGTTCGGTGTCCTCCTGGGGCGCGGCCGGGGCCTCCTCCAGGATGGTGTGCGCGTTGGTGCCGCTGAGCCCGAACGAGGAGACGCCGGCCCGGCGCGGCCGTTCGCCCTGCGGCCAGGGGACCTGCTCGGTGAGCAGGCGTACGGCCCCCTGTGTCCAGTCGACGTGCGAGGACGGCGCGTCCACGTGGAGCGTGCGCGGGAGCAGGCCGTGCTTCATGGCCAGCACCATCTTGATGACACCGGCCAGGCCGGCCGCCGCCTGGGTGTGGCCGAGGTTCGACTTGACGGAGCCCAGCAGGAGGGGGCGGCCGGCGTCGCGGCCCTGGCCGTAGGTCGCCAGCAGCGCCTGCGCCTCGACCGGGTCGCCGAGGGTGGTGCCGGTGCCGTGCGCCTCGACGGCGTCGACCTCGTCGGCCGAGAGCCGCGCGCTGACCAGCGCCTGTTCGATGACCCGCTGCTGGGAGGGGCCGTTGGGGGCTGTCAGGCCGTTGGAGGCGCCGTCCTGGTTGACGGCGGAGCCCCGTACGACGGCCAGGATCTCGTGCCCGTTGCGGCGGGCCTCGGAAAGGCGCTCCAGGACCAGGACGCCGACGCCCTCGGCCCAGCCGGTGCCGTTGGCGGAGTCGGCGAAGGAGCGGCAGCGCCCGTCCGGGGAGAGGCCGCCCTGGCGGCTGAACTCCACGAAGGTGGTGGGGCTGGACATCACGGTCACACCGGCGGCCAGCGCGAGGGAGCACTCGCCCTGGCGCAGCGAGTGGGCGGCCAGGTGCAGGGCCACGAGGGAGGACGAGCAGGCGGTGTCGACGGTGACCGCCGGGCCCACGGCCCCGAAGAAGTACGCGAGGCGGCCCGAGATGACGCTGGTGGTGGTGCCGGTCAGGGCGAAGCCCTGGACGTCGTCGTCCGGGCCCACCCGGTACTCCTGGGGCATCGCCCCGACGAACATGCCCGTTCGGGTGCCCCGGACCGCCGCCGGGTCGATGCCGGCCCGCTCGAAGGCTTCCCAGGAGGACTCCAGCAGCAGCCGCTGCTGCGGGTCCATGGCGAGCGCTTCACGCGGGGAGATCCCGAAGAAGGAGGCGTCGAATTCGGCCGCTTCGTGCAGGAAGCCGCCGGAGAACTCCCCCGCGTCCTCGGCCGCCTGCTCCCAGCCGCGGTCGGCGGGCGCCGCGGTGATGCCGTCCCCGTCGGCGGCGAGCAGGGACCAGAGCTCCTCGGGGCTGCGCACGCCGCCCGGGAAGCGGCAGCTCATGCCCACGATCGCGATCGGCTCGCGGGCCGCCGCCTCCAGCTCGCCCACCCGCTGCCGGGAGCGCCGCAGATCGGCACTGGCCCGCTTCAGGTAGTCGCGGAGTTTCTGTTCCTGGTCCATGTTCGCCACGTTCAACCCAACCCATCTAAGACCGGCGGACAGCAGAGGATTTCGTTGTGGGCATCCGGCACTGGGGACGGCTGTTCCACAGCGACTGATGAGATATCTGCGTGCCCGGCACGAGGCAGCTCGACTTCCCGCACGCCACCTGCCCAGTCTCGGCAAGGACGGCCATGGAATTCCCTAGAATCGGCCGGGCCCCGGGAGCGGCCGCACGACGAGGCGCCGGGGTACCGCGGTTGCTCCGCGGTACCCCGGCGCCTTGAGTCCCGTCGGCTCGCATTCGGACCATGGGCCGGGCACGGGGCGGGGACCGGCCCGCGGTCCGCGTTCGGCGAGCCACGGGATTGCGGGAATGTTGCTTGTGCGTTACTTGATGAAGCCCTCCACGACACGGGGCGGCCAGGTTCCCACCGTCAGCACCCCCATCGCATAGGCACGGGACACCAGTGCCGCGCGGTTGGGCACCTTGAGTTTCCGCAGCAGTCCGGTGACGTGATACTCCACTCCCTGCCGGCTGAGATACAGCCGGGAGGCCAGCGGAATCGTGGACAGGCCCGCCGCTATTCCCTCCAGGATTCTCGCGTCGATCTCACTGAGTAATTTCTTGCGGGGCGCGACCACCGCGTCGCCCTCGGCGCTCTGTCCCGGCCGCATCAGCACGAGCACCGCCGCCGGGTCGGGGGCGTAGCCGCTCACCGCGGTGGCCGTGAGGCTGCCGGTGAAGGCGTCGCCCTCCGAGCGCAGCGCCACGACGTGCGCGGAGAACCGGTCGCAGCGGCCGCTCAGCAGCCGTTCGAACTGCCGCATGAGCGGCTGCCGCACGCTGGGATGCACCAGCTCGCGGAAGTCGCGGCCGCAGACGTCGGGGGCCGTGGTGGTAGCGGAGTCGGAGGGTGCGCCGGCGAGCACATCGGTGCCGCTCTCGTCGGGGGTCGCGAAGTTGCGGAAGAAGTCCTGGGTGGCCTGACGGATCGTCAGGGTGGGGTCCAGTACGGCCATGCACACGCCCTGCCGGTCGGACGGCGGGCGCGCGTCCCGCCGTACCGGGGCGACGGCCGTCGCGACCGGGCCGGCCGCACTCCGGCCTGTCGAAATCTGCGGGGAATCCACCAGAGCGGAAAACTTCAAGGGACCGACATCCTTTCCAACCCCCGTCTGTAACCAGAAGTGCACGAGCAATCGAGCGAGGTGGCAAAAAATCCGGAGAATGAAACGCCCCGGGCCGACCGAAGGCCCGGCAGCTGTGGGAGAGAATTCCGACCTCCCCGAACACATTCGACACTAGGGAGAGGTCCAGACAAGCGTCAACGTCCACCCGGCCCGGTACGGCTAAACCTGTGGTCGCCCTCCGGAGGGGTACGGTCCCGCACCACTCTTTCGGTGCCCCCGAACACCCCGTACCGTTTACCGCCGGTAAGCCGTACGGGGCACGGCGGACTCACCCCACGGCGAACACCGCGCCCGCACTTCGGCTTCCCGGCAACTCGCGTCGCCCCGCCACGCCCAACTTCCGGTAGCACGAGGTCAGATGCTTCTCCACGGCCCGTGTACTCACACCGAGTTCATCGGCGATTTCCTGATTGGTCAGTCCCTTGCCCACCAGGGAGACGACCTTGCGCTCGCTGTGGGTGAGGGAGGCGTCCACACTCGGCGCGGTGGTCCCCAGGGCCGCGTAGGCGCGTTCGGTCAGCCAGGGGGCACCGCAGGCGGTGGCCAGATCGGCGGCCTCGCGCAGGACGGCCTTCGACTCCTTGCCGCTCTCCAGCGCCCGGCCCAACTGGAGCAGTGTACGGGCCCGTTCGAGCGTGTTGGCGGATGCCCGCAGGACATCGGCGGACTCGCGCAGCGTGGCGACGCCCCCTCCCCCGGGCAGCAGGGCCCGCAGCCGCAGGGCGCGGCCGAGCGAGGCGGGGGCCGCCCACTGCCGCGCCCAGGCCAGCTCCTCCTCCGCCAGGGCCAGGGCCGCACGGGGCTCGCCCAGGCGGTGGTGGAGGGCGATGGCGCGGGGCCGCCAGGGGTAGAGGACGGAATTGCGCCAGCCGGCCGCTTCCAGCTGGCGCCCACAGCCCAGCAGGGATTCCAGCGCGTGGGCGCCACGGCCGCGACGCGCGTCGAGCGATGCCTTGAGGAGTTGCAGCATGGCGGTCAGCGCGAGGCCGCCCGTCCAGCGCTGCCCGGCGTCCCGCAGGAGGTGTTCGATCAGCTGGACGTCGCCGGTCTCCATGGCCACCGCGGCCCGTACGGCGGTGGTGGACTCGCGCCAGTCCGCATCCGCCCGTTCGGCGGCCAGGTCGGCCTGTTCACGGGCCTGGGTCAGGCGGCCGCAGGCCAGCTGGACCAGGGCGTTCTCGGCGTGCACCACCGCGTCCGGGCGGCCGGCGTGCTGCTCGCCGGACAGGCGGGTGTTCAGGCCCTCCACGGTGTCGGCGGCGTACAGGGCCACCGCGACCAGCGGGAGCGCGATGCAGGCGCGCGCGGCGGTCACCGGCTCGCGTTCCAGGATCTGCCCGGCCAGGGCGGCGACGTCCGTGGCGGACAGGGCGCTGGAGAGGGTCGCCGCGTTGGTCAGCACGGCCGCCAGTTCGCGGTCGCCGCCGGTGTCCAAGGGGGGCGGGGTGCCCAGTGCTCTCAGGCGTTCCACCGCTCCGGTCAGTTCCGTCGGGTTCTCGTGCCCGGCGTGCCAGAGCCGTGCTTCCAGGCGCAGGGCGATCTCCCGGGCGGTGCCCCGGTGCGCGGCCGTGGGGTCGAGGTCTTCGGACGCGCGGCGCAGCAGGTCCACCGCCGAGGCGGGCGCCTCGCCCAGGAAGGTGGGCGGGATGAGCAGGGTGGCGGCGGCCCGGTCGGTGGCCGACGGCAGGAGGCGGACGGCCTGGCCGATGTGGCGTTCGCAGGCGGCGGGGTCGGTGGCGCGTTCGGCGCCGGCCAGCTCGATCAGCAGGCGCGCGCGCTCGAAGGAGCCCGTACTTCCCAGCAGAGCGCGCTGGAGATAGCGGGTGGCGGTGTCCGGTGCACCGCGGCGCAGGGCGGCCTGCGCGGCTGCCCGCAGTACCGCCACGGCCCATGGGTGGTGGGTGGCGGTGACGGTCATCAGCAGGTCCGCGACGTGTTCGGCGGGCCGGCCGGCCTGGTGGAGGAGTTCGGCGGCGGCCTCGCGGGAGCGCTCGCGTTCGGCGACGGTGAGGGAGGAGTCGACGGCGTCGCGGACCACGGGGTGGATGAAGCGCGGGGTGTCGTGCGGGCCGAGCAGACCGAGGTGGTGCAGGGGGCGCAGGGCCTGCTGGAAGCCGACGGCGTCCAGGCGCGCGTGGCGCCGGAAGAGGTCGGCGTCGCCGTGGTCGCCGAAGGCGGCGATGGCAGCGGCCAGGTCCCGTACGGGCCCCGGCTGGGTGCACAGGCAGCCCGCCAGGCGGTCGCGGAACTGGGCGGGCCCCTGCACGCGCACCTCGTCGGCGTGTTCGGCGGTGGGGCGGTGGCCGGTCAGAGCCAGCTCGCGCAGGACGGCTTCGAGGAAGAGCGGGTTGCCCTCGCAGGTCTCCTGGCAGGCGTGCGCGTAGGCGTCGTCGGCCGGCTCCCCCAGCTGGTGCTGGATCATGGCCCGGGTGCCGTCGAGCGAGAACGGGGCGGGGCGCAGGATCTCGGCGGCGTCCGCGAGGTCGCGGATGAGCGGGTGCTGCGCGCGGGGGTCGCCGTCGCGCAGGGTGCACACGAGGACGACACGCAGTCCGAACGGACGCCGGACCAGGTAGGCGAGCCATCGCAGGGAGGGCAGGTCGGCCCACTGCAGGTCGTCGACGAGCAGGAGTACGGGCGTGTCGGCGCAGGTTTCGGCCAGCACGGAGCGCAGGTCGTGCAGTACGGCTTCGGAGGCGGGCGTGTCCTGGTCGCCGGGGGCCGGGAGACGGCCGGCGGGGCACGGCCGTGCGACGCCGCCCGCGCCCTGGTCCCCGGAGGCGGCGTACAGGGCGGGGCCCAGGAGCTGGTGGACGATGCCGTAGGCGAAGTCCTGCTCCATGGGCGCGGCGTTGGCCCGCAGGACCCGTACGGTGTCGGGGGCCTGGGCGCCGGCCTCCTGGAGGAGCGTGGACCGGCCGATGCCCAAGGGGCCGGTGAGCACCAGGGCGGACGAACGGCCCGCCTGCGCCCGGCGTAGTGCGGTATTGATGCGGGTCAGTTCGGACTCCCGCTCATACAGCATCCGTTACGTCCCTTTCCGTCGACCGGCTCCGCGCGCGGAGTTCCTTGCGTGAGGTGATACGCAATTTCTTGTAGGTATTGCTCAACCGGTGCTCGACGGTTCTCCGGCTCACCATGAGCTGTTCAGCGATCTCGCGGTTGCCCAGGCCGCGGCGGGCCAGTTCGGCGGTCTGCCGCTCGGCGGGCGACAGGGCGGACCAGCCCTCGGGAAGGGCGTCCTCGTCGGGGGCGGCGGGCTGGTCCAGCTGGGCGGTCAGCCACCGTACGCGTTCGGCCAGCCGGCCGGAGGTACGGGTGACGGTGAGGCGGGACAGTTCGGACAGCAGGCGGGCCGCGGAGGCACGCTTGCCCTTGGTGACCTCCTCGGTGACGAGATCCGCCAGGACCCATGCGTAGGCGAGCCGGGTGGGCAGCTCGCCCAGGAGGCGGGTGGTCGTGCCGTCGGCCGGTTCCTGCTGGTCGACGCTTTCGGCGCCCAGCTGGGCCAGGCCCAGTGCGCTGGGGGCGCCCCACTGGCGGGCGAGGGTCAGCTCCTCACGGATCAGCCGCTGGGCCTGTTCCTGGTCGCCGAGCGTGAGGCAGGCCCGGGCGGCCATCGAGCGCCAGGGCAGCACGATGGGGTTGGCCCACTGGCGGCGCAGCAGCCAGCGGCCGCTCTCCTTGAACAGTTCGGCGCTCTCGGCCCAGTGGCCCTCCTCGATGGCCACGCGGGCGCGGGCGTACAGCAGGTAGGGCCAGTAGAGGCCGTATTCGGCGCCCGGCGGCATGGGGGTACGGGCCAGGGCGCGGGCCTCGTCGCACCGGCGGTCCTCCTGGGCGATGGTGCTGCGTACGGCGATGAGGTGCGTAGCGGCCAGGGGGTGCCAGGCGGCGAGGGGCAGGGCCCGTTCGGCGGCGTCCGCGGCGCGGTCGGCGGCGTCCAGGCGGCCGCCGCGCAGATGCAGTTCGGCGGACAGGGCCAGGGCGCGGGCCAGGACGGAGTGGCTGTGGCGGCGGCGCAGTTCGGCGATGACGGTGGCGAGCCGGTCCTCGGCCTCGGTGGCGGCATCGGTGGCCCACAGGGCCCGGACGGCGGCCAGGCGGGGCAGTGCGGGGGCGGCGTTGCCGGCGTCCAGGGCGCGGCGGGCCAGCTCCGCGACCCGTGCGCGGTGGAGGCCGCGTGCGGCGAGCTGCCAGGCCCGGATACCGGCCTGGGCGGGTGCCAACGGGTGTTCGGGCAGGGCGGGGAAGTCGGGGTCGGGCAGGTCACAGGTCTCGGGAGCGCTCTCAGCGGCATACCAGTACAGCGCGATCAGCTCGTCGCGCTCGCTGCCGTGGGCGGTGGCGAGGGCGTGCGCGGCGGCGCGGCGGCCCCAGGCGTCGTCGCCGCGGGCCAGGCCCATGTCCAGGGCCCGTACGCGCAGCTGGGCCCAGGCTTCGCCCTCGTGCGGGGCCTGGACGAGGGTCATGAGCCTGCGGTCGCCGGCTTCGGGAGCGGACACGGCCTCGGCGCCGGCCAGGTCGAGGCTGAGGTGGGCGCGTTCCAGCGGGTCCTGGGGTTCGTCCAGGGCGCGGTGCAGGTACGTGGCGGCGCGGGCGAAGTCGCCGCGGCGCAGGGCGGCGCCGGAGCCGCCGCGCAGGGCGTGCACCGCCCAGGGCTCGCCGATGGGCGGTGCCTCCAGCAGGAGACGGGCGATGTCCTCGTCGTCGGCCACGATCTGGTAGGCGAGGTGGGCGGCGCGGGCGTGCAGGGCGGCGCGTTCGGCGGCGGGCGTGTCCTCCAGGATGCGGGCCCGGACGATGGGCAGCCGCAGGCGTTCGTCGGAGCCTTCGGCGACGGTGAAGCCGGCCATCTCCAGCGACGCCCGCAGCCGGGATTCGCGTACGGTGCGCAGCCCGGCCAGGGAGCAGATCAGGGGGAAGTCGAGCAGGTCGCCGCCGACGGCCAACGCGCGTAGCACGGCGGTCGCCTCGTCGGTCAGTCCGCGCAGGGCGCGGCCCGCGCGGTCGCCGACGATGCCGGTGATCAGGGTGTGCAGCCGCGGGATACGGTCGGCGGTCGGCCGGTGGCCGGCGTCGGCGAAGCAGTGCAGGGCCGCGTGCAGGACGGCGGGGCTGCCGTGGGCCGCCTCGGTGGCCGCGGCGGCGAACGCCTCGTCGCACGGGGTGCCGCAGATCCGCTCGGTGAGGGCGGCGACCGCGCGCGGGCTCAGCGGCTGGACCGTGAGGTGGCGGAACAGCCGTGCGGAGGGGGCGGCGTCGGCCAGCCAGTCGGGGCCGTGCGGGTACAGCCCGGTGCGTCCGACGAGCAGGACGAGGGGGACGCCGTTGGACAGGCGGCGCACCAGGGCCTGCAGCCACTGTACGGAGGCCGGGTCCAGCCACTGCGCGTCCTCCACCGTCACCAGCGTGGGTGTGCGGCGGGTGGTGTGCAGGAGTTCGGGCAGGCCCGGCAGACAGGCCGGCTCCCGCTCGCCCCGCAGGTCTTGTAACGAGCGTTCGGCCACCTCGCCCAGCAGGCCGAGCAGCTGGGTCACGGCTCCGTAGCGCAGATCGCGTTCGGCCAGCGAGCCGCTGACGCGCAGGACGCGTACCGAGCGCTCCTCCGCGAGGCGGCCGGCCCAGCGCAGCAACGCGTTGTGGCCGAAGCCGGGGCGGCCGGTCACCGAGACGACGGCGGGTCGGCCTTCGCCGAGGGCGGCCACCACCTGGCCCAACTCGGCCTGTTGTTCCTCGCGTTCGAGCAGGGGCGGATCGACGCGCAGCCGTCCCGCCCGTATGAACCCCGCGTATAGCTGCTCGTCGTTCAACCCGGTCACCGACACCACCCCGGCCGTCTCAGCGCTGTCCGCGCGTCCGCGACGCCTGCCGTGGCACCCGCGCCCCGCGGACGCCCGGAGTGCGCAGGACCGCGGCGAGCTGGGCACGCTCGGTGATGGCCAACTTGCGGTACACGTTCGTCAGATGCATCTCGACCGTACGGACGCTGACGTGCAGCGACTGGGCGATCGAGCGGTTCCTCGCGCCTCCGGCGGCGAGGCCGGCGACCTTGCGCTCCATGCTGGTGAGCAGGTCCAGGGGCGAGCCGGTCATCTTCCGCATGCGGCCGCCCGCCGCCAGCAGGGCGCCGCGGGCGTTCTGCCCCAGGGTGAGGGCTCCGCAGCGCTGGGCGAGGTCGGCGGCGGCACGCAGGTGCTCGCGCGCGCCGCGCCGGTCGTCGGCGGCCAGCAGGGTCCGCCCCAGGACGAGTTCGGCGCGGGCGTGCTCCACGCGGGCCGGTGAGGCGGCCAGCGCCTGTACGGCCTCGCCCAGCAGGGCCACGCCCTTCTCGCCCGGGGTGGCCACACCGCGGGCCAGGGCCGCGAGGCCGAGGACGCGCGGGGTGCCCCAGCGCCGTGCGAGCCGGGTGCCGTGCGCCGCGAGGTCCCGGGCCTCCTCGGCGCGGCCGAGTTCCGCGAGCACACAGGCCGCCTCCGCCCACCAGGGCAGATACAGCGCGTTGCGCACTTCGGCTTCCTCCAGCGACCGGCCGCATTCGAGAAACAGTGCCAGCGCGCCTTCGGGGTCGCCCAGGGCATGTCGGGCACGGCCGTGGGCCATCAGGTACCGGTAGAAGGACCACACGTACTGGTCGCGCCATACGGGGTCGATGCCGGCCAGCAGCTTCTCGGCGCGCGCGGCCTCGCCCCGGTCCACCAGCACGCCGGCCAGGGCCAGGCGCGGCAGGGCCACCGTCTCGCCCCACCGTTCCGCTTCGCTGATCTGCACCGCCCTGCGGGCGTCCGCGAGCGCGTCCGGGAGGGAGCCCAGACCGTGCAGGACCAGGGCGCGGATGGACAGGGCCAGGGAGTAGGTCCAGACGGCGGAGTTCTCCCGGCCGTGGCGCAGGAGGCGGTCCAGCGCGCGCAGCGCGTCGTCGGTACGGTCGGCGAGGGCCAGGACGAAGCCGGAGTTGATCAGCGACCAGTTCTTCAGGGGCAGCTGGGGCGAGCGGGCCGCGCGCAGGGCGCACTGCACCGCGGGTTCCGGGTCCGCCTCGTCGTCGAACACCCTCAGTACGGCCATCGCCCCCAGCTTCTGGCGCTGGGCGGGGGTGTCGCCCTCGGGCACGGCCATCCCCGCGGCCCGCTCCCGGGCCCCGGCGAACGTACTGCGGCTATGGGTGCCGACGATCAGCAGCACCGACTCGACGAGCGTGCGCAGTTCCCGGTCGGCGGGCAGCGGGTCGGGGCCGAGTTCGGCGTCGAGGGCGTCCAGGACCTCTTCGAGCATGCCCAGGGCGGCGGAGCCCTCGCGGGCGGCCAGGCAGGTCGTACCGAACTGCGCGGCGATCCGCGCCCTGGTACGGATGTCCACGCTGGGCGCCAGCGCTCCGCGGAGCAGCCCCATGGCCTCGGGCGGGTCGGTCTCGGCGAGCGCTCCGGCCAGCCGGGCGCGGACCTCCACGCTGCCGGGGTCCACCTCCAGGACCCGGTACAGGTAGCGGGCCGCGGCCTCCGGGGCGCCGCGCTTCCCGGCCCGTACGGCGGCCTCCCGCAGGACGCCGGGCATCCAGGGCTCGGACATCGAGGGCAGCTCCAGGATGTGGCCCGCGACCTCTTCGGCGGGCCTGCCCGCGTCGCTCAGAAGGAGGGCCGCCCGGGTACGCAGGCACACCAGGGCATGCGCGTCCAACGTCGCCAGCACCGCCGCGCGCACCGAGCCGTCCGTGAAGTGCCGGCCGCCGGGCAGCAGCAGTCCGGCCCCGCGCAGCACCGTCAGGGCGTCCTCGACGACGTCGGCGGGTACGGCGGCCAGCGGGCCCACGAGGTCGGTGCCCTGCTCGCCGAGGACCGCCACCGCCCGCGCGACCTCGCCGACCCAGGCCGGCCGGCGATCCAGGAAGGTACGGGTCCAGTGCGCCAGGACGCGCCCGCCGACCTCGGGAATCCGGTCGGCACCGACCACGCCCGAGCCGGCGCCCTCGGCCCGCAGTTCCCGCAGCAGGTGGTCCAGGAGGCACGGGTTGCCGGCGGTCACGGCCCAGGCGCGGGAGACGAAGACGGGGGCGGCGGGTGCCGGGAAGACCTGCCGTACCGCCTCGGCCACGTCCGTCTCGGTCAGCGGCAGCAGGCGCAGCATCGTGGTGCGGCGGTGGGCGGTGAGGTCGGCCAGGGCGCGGTGGGCCGGGGCGCCGCGCGAGAGGACGGTGCCCTCGGCCTGCCGGGTGAGGACGACGAGCAGGGGCAGGCCGTCCGCCCTGCGCAGCAGAAAGTCCAGCCAGCGCAGGGAGAGTTCGTCACAGTGGTGGACGTCGTCCAGGGCCAGGACGAGGGGGCGGCGGCTCAGCTCGTCCGCCGCGAGGCGGTACAGGTCGTGGAACGCGCGCTGCACGGCGGGGGCGTGCGGCGGGTCGTCGGCCAGTGCCCCGGGGGTCAGGGCGAGGAGGGCGCGGCAGGCGGTGTCGTCGCGGGAGGCGTCCCGTACGGCCGGGCCGAGCAGCGTGCGCAAGGCGTACAAGGAGTCGCCCGCGGCGCTCTCCGCACAGGCACCGCGCAGCACCTTCGCGTGCCGGCAGGCGTCTCCGTCCAGGAAGGCACGCAGGAGGGCGGACTTGCCGACACCGGCCGGACCGGTGACGACGACCGAGCCCGCCCTGCCCCAACGGGCCTCGCGGGCCAGCCGGTCGAGTGCCCCGATGTCGTCGGCCCGCCCGACCAAGGTGCTGTGCGCGCACGATGGGGTGCTCCGGTCTTGCACCATAGAGCTCCTCGCACCTCAGAGACACAACAGATGCGACGGGGCCTCACCACATCATGTTGTAAATCACTCTAAAGAGTGATGCCCGACGTGCGCCACAGTACATGATCGGCAGACTTTGTGGCCAGGATGCCCTTACTTGGTGAACTCCGCCCCGTTGGTGAGGTGTTCACGCAGCAGCGCCAGAACGGCGGGAGCCTGCGAGCTGAGGAAGAAGTGGCCTCCCGGGTACACCTTGAGGTCGAACGCGCCCGTGGTGTGCGCGCGCCAGTCCCCGGCCTCCTCCAGTGTGGTCTTGGGGTCGTCGTCCCCCGTCAGCGCGGTGATCGGCGCCTTGATCGCCGCCCCGGGATCGCAGCGGTAGGTCTCCACCGCGGTGTAGTCGCTGCGGATCGCCGGGAGGATCATGCGCAGCAGCTCCTCGTCGCCGAGCAGCGCGGCGTCCGTACCGGACAGCAGCTTCAGCTCGGCGACGATGCCCTCGTCGTCGCGCCGGTGGACGCTCTCCGCGCGGTAGCGCGACGGCGCCCGCCGGCCCGAGGCGAACAGGTGCGTCAGTGCGCCGCCGTCGGCCTCCAGCCGCCGGGCCACCTCGAACGCGACCATCGCGCCCATGCTGTGCCCGAAGAACGCCGTCGGCCGCGACCTGATCCGCTCCCGCAGGGCCGCGTACACCAGATCGGCCATCGTCGCGATGTCGTCGGGACTGGTCTCGGTACGCCGGTCCTGGCGGCCCGGGTACTGCACCGACAGCACCTCCGCCACGGGCGCCAGCTGTGCCGACACGGGGAAGAAGAACGAGGCCGAACCGCCCGCGTGCGGAAAGCAGACCAGTTGGCGCGGGCGGTCCGGCGCCGGGTGGTAGCTCCGGGCCCAGAGGCCGTCCGCCGTGGTCGTCGTCATGGTGCTGGTTCCTCCTCCTCGCGATGGCACCGGGCCGGTGCCGGTGTGCGGCGGCCGGCACCGGCCCGGTGGTCCTCACGCCCATTCCACAGGGAAGAACGCGGGAAATCACCTAGTGTTCGCGCCCGGCTACCAGCTGGCGGCCAGCAGCAGGTCGCCGTACTCCCGCTCGCGGGACGCCTGGCGCAGATCGGAGTCGACCATCATGCGCATCAGCTCGGGGAAGTCGACGGTGGGCTCCCAGCCCAGCTGGGTGCGGGCGCGCTCGGCGTCCGCGCACAGGATCTCCACCTCGGCCGGGCGCACCAGCGAGGGGTCGATGCTGACGTAGTCCTCCCAGTTCAGGCCGACGTGCTCGAAGGCGATGCGGACGGCGTCGCGGACCGAGTGCATCTCGCCGGTGCCGATCACGTAGTCACCGGGCTCGTCCTGCTGGAGCATCAGGTGCATGGCGCGGACGTAGTCCCCGGCGAAGCCCCAGTCGCGTACCGCGTCGAGGTTGCCCAGGGACAGCTTGTCCTGGTAGCCGAGCTTGATGCGGGCCACCGCGAGGGAGATCTTCCGGGTCACGAACTCCGCGCCACGGCGCGGCGACTCGTGGTTGAACAGCATGCCGGAGACCGCGTACATGCCGAAGGACTCGCGGTAGTTGCGGGTGATGAAGTGCCCGTAGGTCTTGGCCACGCCGTAGGGGCTGCGCGGCCGGAAGATGGTGGTCTCGCACTGCGGGGTCTCGGCGACCTTGCCGAACATCTCCGAGGAGGACGCCTGGTAGAAGCGCATCTGCCTGCCGTCGGCGCTGCGCGAGCCGTTCAGGCCGCTCACCATGCGGATCGCCTCCAGCATGCGCAGCACGCCCATGCCGTTGATCTCGGTGACGAGTTCGGCCTGCTGCCAGGACATCGGCACGAACGAGATCGCGCCGAGGTTGTAGATCTCGTCGGGCTGCACCTTGTCGACGGCGGACACCAGGCTCGCCTGGTCCATCAGGTCACCGTCGACGAAGTTCAGCTCGGAGACGAGCCGGCTCACCCGCGACTTGCGGGGATTCGCCTGGCCCCGCATCAGCCCCCACACCTGGTACCCCTGCGCGAGCAGATGCTCGGCCAGGTAGGAGCCGTCCTGCCCGGTGATTCCGGTGATCAGCGCACGCTTGGACATCTCATTCCTCTCCTCCGCATGGAACACACCGCCCAAACGCAGAGCCGAATCGGCTGCTTGACCTCTTGGCTGCTGGGCCCCGAAAGGGCACCGGATGACATCGAAATGCCGTTGGTCCCGGACGCTGGGTAATCGGCACGCTGGCAAGCGGCCGGTCATGGTGTCAAGGAATTCCGGGCACTCTAGGGAATTCCCGAGTGCCCGTCACCGGGCGTTCGCGGCCGGTTGTCACCGGTGCCACCGGCCCCGGCGCGGCCCGCGGCGCCCGGCCCGGCGGCATACTAGGGATTTTCCGGTGGGCGGTGCGCTGCACTGTCCGGGTGTGCCCCCTCCAGGCCCGGCCGGCGCTCTCATCCCTGGTGCCGTCCGGGCCTGCCCGTCTCCTGGAGCGTCGCCCGGTGCTGCTCAGCCTCCTGCTCATTTCCTTGCGGCCGCACCGGCGCTCCGTCGCGCTGCCGGGGCTGCTGCAACCGGCGCGAATCCTGGCGCCGGTGGGCCCGGTGGAGCGCGGCCGTTCCGGCACCCCATCGCTTTCCGGCTCATTCCCCGGCGTACGAATCCGTTCTGCGCCCGTCTGCAGAAATCCCCGGGCCGGGTGGACGGTCCGTTGCGCGAACGCACCACCGGAGTCCGCGCCGTACGGGCTTTTGTGCGCGAAGCCATGAAGACGCGAGATTCGGCCGCGCCCATTCCGAATTGCATGACATCTCGCTGCGGGTCGGCCGGCTGCCGCGCGGCCGGACCGAGCGTGGCGGCACCCGGGGCGCCGGAAAAATCTTGCGGGGAAGTGCCCCCAACGGCCCCCTCCGCACGCCCTTCTCCTTCGACCGGCTCTCAACCCGAGCGTACGAAGGAGAAGGACCATGAAACGGAAGCTGGTGCCGGGCGCGGTGCGGGTGGCGCTGCTGGGTCCGGTGATGGCTCTGGCGAACCTGTTGCTGCCTCCGGGCACAGCCAGGGACCTGCTGGTGTTGTGCGCCGACGCCCTCGTCAGCGCCATCGCGCTCTGTCCGCGCCCCTTGCACCACCGTGCGCCGTACGTGCCCGCCGGTGCGCCCCGCCCGTTGCGGTTCGCCGTACGCGCCCGCGTGCGACGCTCGTGCTCCGGCCGCGGCCCGGAACAGACGAACGGGGTGGAACAGTGACCGTACTCTCCGGCATCGGCACAGCGGGCACCGACACGGACGACGCCACCCTGGTCAGGCTCTTCCAGTCCACCACCGACCCGCAGACCCGCGGCGCCCTCTTCGAGAGGCTCTACGCGACCCACCGCCAACGCCTGTACGGCTTCTGCCTCAAGCGTCTGTTTCCCGACCGGGACGCCGCCCGGGAAGCGTTACAGGAAACCTTCCTCACGGCCTGGATGAAGCTGGAGACGCTGGAGCACCCGGAGGCCCTGGAATCCTGGCTCTACCGGATCGCCTGGCGCCGCTGCGCCCAGCAGCGGCGGAAGCGGGACCGGGCCACCGGGGCCCCGCTGGACGGCTGGGAGGAGTCCACCGGCCGGCAGACGGCCCGCCGTCAGCGGCAGATCGCCGCGGACGACGCCGACTTCACCGTCCGACGCCGCCGTGCCCTGGCGCTCATCCGGAAGATCGCGGCGGCACAGGGCCCCAACAGGCAGCGCTTCCTCGATCTGTACGTCGGCGAGGAACTGACCGGCGACGCGCTGGCACGCCGGCTCGGGCGCGCCGGCGGAAGCACCAAGGAGGACAACGAGGCGCTGCGGACGGCGTTCAGGTCCAATGTGCTGGCCAAGGACCCGTACAACCGGAAAGCGTGCGGCCGGCTGGCGGGCCTTCTGGCGACCGCGGTGACGTACTGGACCGCGCAGGCCGCGAACGCCCAGCGGGCAGGAGACCCCGCGGCGGCCGACCGGGCGCGGCGCACCAAGGAAGCCCTGGAACGCTTCCTCGCCGATCCGGACCCCGACAGCACCAAGGCCCTGCCGGACGCCGTGTGCCGCACCGTCACGCGGCACACCGGCCAGTGCCCCACATGCCGGGGCAACGCCGGGCGCAGCGTCGCCCGCTGGTTCCCGGCGGTCGCGCCCTTCGCGTTCACCGATGTGTTCATGGACGCGGTGCGGGACCGGTTCGACCTGGTTTCTGCGAGCATCCCCACTGATGGCGGGCCCGCGACCGAGGTCAAGGGCAGGCGGAGCAGCCGGTCCGGTGGCCGGTTCGGAGGTGCGTCCGGCCGACCGGGCCGGCCGGGCAATTCGCCGGGCATCGGGCGCCGCATCACGGTGAACACCCTGGTGGCGCTCGCGCTGAGCCTCGGTGTCGTGTACGGAAGCGGCGGCGCGGACCTTCCGATGGCGCAGCTCCCCTGGAGCTCCCCGGCCTCGTCGGGAGAACACCGGGGCACTCCCCCGGCGTCCGGCGGCGACCCGGCACGCCATGCGCCTGCCGGCCGTACATCTGCTGACCGTACGGGTGCAGAGCACACCGCCCCCGCGCCGCCGGACAGCTCGGCCGCCACGAGCCCGGTCACCCGGCCCGTTCCGAAGGCGGATGAGGCGGCGCACCGGTCCACCGGGCCGGCGGGCGGCTCCCCGCCCCCGGCGTCGACGCAAGCCCCTGCCGAGGGACAGTCTTCGCACGAGGAGCCCGCGGGCACCCGGCCGTCCGAACAACTCCCGGCGGACCCGGCCCCTGACCCGGACCCGGGTACCGGGAGCACGGATATGCAGGCGTCCATGTCCCAGTCGACCTCTCAGTCGGCGTCCCAGTCGACCTCCCAGACGCCATCCCAGTCATCATCGGTCGGCTCATCCGCCGTCGACCCCTCCGTCCAGCGTCCCTCCGCCTTCCAGGAGTTCCTCGTCCGTTCGACCCCCACCAGCGACGAGCCCGGGTAGCGCTCCGCCGGAGATCACCTTCCGGGGCCGGGCGGCAGGTGCACCGTCATGATCAAGTGGCAGGTTCCGTCGCCCGCGCCGCGGTAGGTGCGGGCGGCGTCGCCGTCGAAGGTGGCGGTCTGGCCGGCCTCGACGGTGTGCTCGACACCGTCGACCACCAGGGTCATGCACCCGGCCGTGACGCTGACGGTTTCCACGGCTCCGGCCTGGTGCGGGTGGCTGGGGTATTCCTCACCGGGTTCCAGCTGCCAGCGCCAGATCTCTACGGTGGCCGGGCCGGAGGTCGTCAGCCGGCCCCTCCGGCAGCTATACGGGCTTCCCGTCTGCCCTACGAGATCCCGGCGCACCAAAACCGTTGCCCGGACCACGCGTTCCCCACATGGCCTCGTCGGCTCCCGGTCCAGGCGCCGGTCCCGGTCGTGCATGACGACGTCCGGCCCGGCCAGGGTCGAACCATTCCAGGCCGGGCCGGGGCGCGTACGCCGGTCAGTTCACAGGTTCGTGAACATGCCGGGCTCGTAGGAGCCCCCCTTCTGGTGCACGATCACCGCGAGCCGGTTGGCCGCGTTGACCATGGCGACCAAGGTGACCAGCGCGGCGACCTGGTCGTCGTCGTAGTGCTTGCGCACCTGGGCCCATGTCTCGTCACAGACGCCCTGGTGGGCGTCGGCGAGCCGGGTGCCCTCCTCGGCGAGGGCCAGCGCGGCCCGCTCGGCCTCGGTGAACACGGTGGCCTCGGGCCACACGGCGACCAGGCTGAGCCGTACCGCGGTCTCACCGGCAGCCGCGGCCTCCTTGGCGTGCGCGTCCACGCACCAGCCGCAGCCGTTGATCTGGCTGACGCGCAGCGCCACCAGTTCCTGCGTGGTCTTCGGCAGGGCCGACTGGGCGATCAGCAGACCGGCGTTGGCGAACCGCTTGGTGAACTTGGCGGCGAACTCGTTCTCGAACAGGTTGAACCGGGCGTCCATGACGTCGTCCCAATCTCTTGGCAGCGAACCGAACGCCCACAAGATGCCGGCGCGCCGCCCCTTGTGACGGGGCGCCCGTGTGACGTATGCCACCGCACGCCGGTGTCACAGAACCGCGGGGACCGGCGTCTTGTGCGCGTGACGGAGTCGGAAACGGACAGGCGGGAGCGAGTGGTGACGAGCGAGCACGGCGAAGGCACGGACGGATGCGGCGGAGCCACGGCGGGCCCGGCCGGGCGGCCCGCCGGTGGCGGGAGCCTGGACCCCGCCACCGAGACCTTCGTCGCCCACCGCAATCTGCTGTTCACCGTCGCCTACGAGATGCTCGGCTCGGCCGCCGACGCGGAGGACGTCCTCCAGGAGACCTGGCTGCGGTGGACCGGGGTGGACCTCGACTCGGTACGGGAGCGGCGTGCGTACCTGGTCCGGATCACCACCCGCCAGGCGCTGAGCCGGCTGCGTACGCTCGGCCGCCGCAAGGAGTCCTACGTCGGCCCCTGGCTGCCCGAACCGCTGCTCACCACGCCCGACGTGGCCGAGGACGTCGAACTGGCCGACAGCGTCTCGACGGCGATGCTGCTCGTACTGGAAACCCTCGCGCCCACCGAGCGGGCGGTGTTCGTGCTGCGCGAGGTGTTCGCCCTCGGATACGACGAGATCGCCGAGGCCGTCGGCAAGAGCCCGGCCGCGGTCCGCCAGATCGCCCACCGGGCCCGGGCCCATGTCGCGGCCCGCCGGCCACGCGGCGCCGTGTCCGCCGCCGAGGCCGAAGGCGCGCTGGAGGCGTTCCGGCGGGCGGCCGAAACCGGCGATCTCCAGGGCCTGTGCGATCTGCTCGCGCCGGACGTCGTCTTCCTGGGCGACGGCGGCGGGGTCAAGCAGGCCGTCCTGCGACCGGTCGTCGGGTCCGACAAGGTGTCCCGCCTGCTGGCCGCCGGCCTGGGCAACGTCGCCGCGCTGGGCTCCCTGCGGCCCATTCAGGTCAACGGCCACCCCGCCCTGGTGCTCCGGCTGGACGACGCCATCGACACCGTCGTGACGGTACGCATCGACGACGGCCTGATCACCGGGCTCTACGCCGTACGCAACCCCGAAAAGCTCTCGCACATGCACCAGGAGACCGCCCTGCGCCGCTGATCCGCCTGGATCACCCCTTCACCGATCTCGAAGAAGAGGCGGCCCGGGCCGAGGAGAGCGGCGGGTGGGCCGGGCCGCCCGGGATTGGGTGGCTGCCCAGCCGGCGAGGAGTTCGAGCCGGTCCTCGGATGCGGTGCCGGGTTCGGCAGTGTAGATGATCAGGTCGTGCACGGCTCGGCCCGGCAGGGGCAGGTCGAGGGACTGGAAGGTCAGTTCCAGGTGGCCGACGTGGGGGTGCTGGAGCCGTTTGACGCCGTCATGGCGCATCAGGACGTCGTGCGCGGCCCACTGGCTGCGGAACTCCGGGCTGAGGGTGGACAGTTCGCCGACGAGCTCGCGCAGTGCCCGGTCACGGGGCTCGCGCCCGGCCTCGGCGCGCAGCAGAGCGGCGGTGGCGACGCCGGCGGCGTCCCAGTCGACGAAGAAGTCATGGGCGCCAGGGTCGAGGAAGATGTAGCGGGCGATGTTGGGGCGGCCGCGCTTGTCGACGGTGGCGCTGTCGTACATCGGCGCGAGCAGGGCCCGGGCCAGGGGGTTGCCGGCGACGATGTCCGTGCGGCCGTTGCGTACGAACGCCGAGGACATCGTCATGGAGTCGAGCAGCCACTGGACCCGGGGCGGGACCTCGACGTCCCTGCGACGCGACGGCGTGCGACTCGCGTGCCGCGACGACCGGGCCAGGTCGAACAGGTAGGTGCGTTCGTCGTCGTCCAGTCGCAGGGCACGGGCGACCGCGTCGAGGACGTCTTCGGAGACGCCGCCGATGTGGCCCTTCTCCAGCCGCGTGTACCACTCCGTGCTCACGCCGGCGAGGACGGCGACCTCCTCGCGCCGCAGCCCGGCGACCCGGCGGCGGGCGCTGGTCGGCAGTCCGGCCTGCGCCGGGGTGATCCTGGCGCGCCTGCCGGCAAGGAAGTCCCGGATGTCGCCGCGGTTTCCGGGCTGCTGGTCCATGCCATTCAGGTTATCCGCCGGTCACGGCGCGAGGGGGGGTTGAGGTTGTACCCCCCATGGACGCGACCTTCTCCGGTGGCGGCGATCACGGTCTCCTGGAGTTCGGTCGTTGCGACACGATCCCGGAAACGGACAACGGAGGCACGGCATGACGAGCAAGGCGCTGACTGTGCCGGCGGTGGCGCTGGGCACCTGGGCCTGGGGAGACAGCGGCGAGGCAGGCGACGGCTACTTCGGCAGCCGGCTGAGCGGGTCCGGCCTGCGAGAGGTCGTCGAGAAGGCGCAGGCGAACGGGCTCACCTTGTGGGACACCGCCGTGGCGTACGGCATGGGCCGCTCGGAGACCGCCCTCGCCCAGGCACTGACGGGCTGTCACCGCAGCGAGTACCAGCTGTCGACGAAGTTCACCCCGCAGCTCGCGGGCGACGGCGACGATCCGGTCGCGGACATGCTGGAGCAGAGCCTCGACCGCATGCGTACGGACTATGTGGATCTCTTCTGGATCCACAACCCTGCCGACGTGGCGCGATGGACGCCGCCTGTGATCCCGCTGCTCAAGAGCGGCACCATCAAGCATGTCGGCGTCTCGAACCACAACCTGGAGCAGATCGCTCTCGCCGACCGGATCCTCGGCGAGGCCGGCTTCCGCGTGGAGGCGGTCCAGAACCACTACAGCCTCCTGTACCGGAGCTCTGAGCGCGCGGGCATCCTCGACCACTGCCGCGAGCACGACGTGCGGTTCTTCTCCTACATGGTCCTCGAACAGGGAGCGCTGACCGGCAGGTACAGCCCGGCGCATCCGTTGCCGGAGGGGAGCAGCCGGGCGGCCGTGTACAACGGCATCCTGCCCCGGCTGCGGGCGCTGACGGACCGGATGGAGGCGATCGGCAAGGACCGGGGAGCCTTCGCCGCCGATGTCGCCATCGCCTGGGCCATCGCCAAGGGAACCACCCCGATCATCGGGGTCACGAAGGCGGGTTACATCGACGGGGTGCTCCGAGCTCGCGGCATCGAGCTCACCGACGGGGAGATCGCGGAACTGGAGGCGCCGGCGGATGCCGCAGACGTCGACACGCGCGGCTGGTGGGAGCACGAGATGTAGCAGTGGTTGGGACCGGGGAAGGGACCACGCTCGGCCGTGGTGCGGGTTTTCCCAGCCTACTGGCCGTGGGACACGCGTGTGGTGGTGCCGCCTAAGGTGATCTGATGGCCGGCCAACAGCACCAGAATCAGTCGCAGAGCTTCAAGAACACCGTCGTCGAGCCCGTCCCGACCCATGTCGTGGGCCTTTCCCCCGATTTCACCGACCCGCTATGGCGGATTTCCGTCCGTCTGCATCCCGTGGAGATCGACCTGCTGCGTACCGAACCCCTACGGCGTCTGCATTTCATCGCCCACGGTGGCGCCTCCACCATCAGCACCTTGCAGTCGTATTCCAGGCTTGAGCACACCCTCGGCGTCTTCGCGCTGGTCGCGCACTTCCGCCCGGCGGACGAACTCCTGCGGAGCGCCGCGCTGTTGCACGACATCGGACATCTGCCGCTGAGCCACACCGCCGAGGGCATCGCCGGCCTCGACCATCACACCATCGGCGAACAGTTGCCGCGGGCCGACCCGATCCGTTCCGTGCTGGAGAAGCACGGAATCCGTAGCGAGTCCGTCGTCGCAGCACTCGGCAGGCAACCGGCCTCGCCCCTCACCAACCGTTCCGGATTGCTGAATCTGGACCATCTCGATTCCTACGTACGCAGCGGGCGTGCGGCGGGGCGTCTCGATGCCGATCCGGCCGAATTGCTGGGGCGGCTCGGCATCGTGGACGCGGCGGTATCGGCGGCCGATCGTGAGACCGCCGCGTCGCTCGTCGGCCTGGTCCGCGCGGAGGCGCGGCTGCACATCTCGTGGGACAACGTGGGGCCGGTCTCGGTGGTCCGGCGCCTGGTCGGCAGGCTGTTGGACCGTTCGCCGCTCACTTCGGCCGAGCTTGCCCGGATGACCGATGCCCAGCTGTGGTCCGCGCTCGAATCCTGCACCGATACGCGTGCAGAAAGCGACATGATCCGGTACGAGCCGCACCGGTTGCAGGTCAGGGCGACCATGGGTGAAGGGGAGCGAGGAAGGGTTTCCGGCTGGGACTTCTCGCTTCGCAAGATCTATGGTTCCGCGCCACTGCTGGAAGGGGAACGGCTTGAGGTGGCCGCTCCTGAACTGGCGGCCGAATTGGCCGCTTTGCAGTCGCTGCCCCTCACCTTCCGCGTCTGGTGGGGCTGATCCCGTACCCGTCCCGATTCCTCACTTGCCGTGTGTGTCGGCTGTTTTGTAGATGGTCCGGTACGCGTTGCCCAGGCCGGTTATTCCTTTGGTGACTTCGTTGAGGGAGGCGTTGAAGAGGCGTTCGCGTTCCGCGGGTGAGCGGGGCGGGTTGCCGTTGGGCGGGGTCGTGACCGCCTGGCAGTCGCGGGCTCCGTGGCGCAGCCGGCTCAGCGCGTTCGACCATGGCTTCTGCAGGTCTCGTACGGGTACGGGGAAGTAGTCCTCGGCCTCTGCGGCCCGCTTGCCCAAGGCGCCGCACAGGCGGCTGAACGTCTTCTCGTCCACATTGACCTTGCCGTTCGCTTGCCGTTCCTTCGCGGCGGTCCTGAGGATTTCCTTGTTGAGGGACAGCGCGGCGCGGGCCACCTGCTGTACGTGCACGGCGCCGCCGTTGTTCAGCCAGGACCAGGTCTGCCAGGAACGCAATGTGGCCGTCTCTGCTTCGTTCTTGCCCGACGGGTTGCCCGGCGGTTTGGTCGGCTGCTTGTCCGGCTGTTCGCCGGGCTGTTTGTTCTGCTCGGTCGATTCCTGTTGGAGCCGGGCCGACATGGCCGGAGAGGTCGGCGTTGTGGTCGCCACGACAGCCAGGAGTACGGCGGGGGCGCCGAGCGCCAGGACCGTACCCGCTCTGAGGAGCACCGCGGCCCTGCGTACCGGTGCGACCGGCGCCGGGGCGGGGACATGCGCCCGTACGGAATCGCCCGCAGCCGCCCGCCGCCTCCGCACCCACCGAACAGCTCCCGCCGCCCCCTCCCCCACCAAGGCAGCGCAGGCCGAGCCGAGAACGGTGCTGACGAGGGTGAGGAGGACGACCGCGCGGCCGACGTTCAGGCCGTTGTCGGTATGCCACTGGCAGCGGTCGAAGACCGTGTTCAGCGGCCCGAGGCAGCCGTCGGCCGCGTACAGGAGGAACACCCCTGCGTACGCTGCCAGCTGGGTGACCTGCGCGGCGATCAGCGCCCGTACCAGCTGGTACCGCCGGGAGAAGGCCGCCACGAGTGCGGCGGTCAGCAGGCAGGCCGCCATGACCGCCACGATCGTCCACCACTCGTGGACGACGAGGAAGGGACCGGTGCGTTCCCTGGGTGTGCCGGGCCGCTGGAAGTGGAGCATGAACGACGCCAAGGCCACGCCCGCCCAGGCCATGAGCCCGCCCGCGAGACCGGCGACCAGCGTCCGGCGCATCCGTGGACGCGCGCCCGGGCGTTGCAGGAGCAGGAGGACCAGCGGTACGAGCCACATCAGGATCGTGGCGGCGCCGGCCAGTTGTTCCCGGTGCAACGGCGTGATCAGCGCCAGCCCCCAGGAGAGGCCCGACAGATCCATGGTGTACTCGTGCCAGAAGCCCGGAACGGTCCTGGCGTAGTACTTGGCCAGTCCCCCGCCGCCCATGTCGCCGCCGCCCAGCGCGATGCGCCGGCCGCCCAGCTCCCACCACCACAGGCCGCTCCACAGCACGGCCGCGGTCACGGCCGCGCAGAGCACCGCCGCCGCCCGGCGCTGCGCCCGCTTGGGCAGGCCGAGGCACAGGCGCAGGGTCTGCGACCACCACACCGTGGGGACGGCCGCGATGAACAGGAACGCCAGCAGATACTGCGGCTGCGGCATGAACCAGTCGACCCGGTAGCGCCCGCTTTCGACCCACTCGCCGACGAGCAGCCCGCAGCCCAGCCAGAGACCGGCGACCGCGCCGGAGCCGGCGCGCCCGGCCGGTGTGCGCCGCGCCCGTACGATCGGCGCCCCCAGGATGAGGCAGATCACCGGAGTCACCAGCGCGACCGCGAGCCACAGGGACGTACTGCCCTCGCCGAGGAAGTTGAGTGTCCCGAGCGAGCTGGTCAGCAGTGCCGCCGAGGCGCCGGTCAGGAACATCTCCAGTGGGCTGATCCGGGAGAGGCGGCCGGTGTCGGCGAGTACCCGCCGGCGTTCCGCCCAGCCCGGATGGGTGCGCAGTGGTGCGGTGAGGCGGTACAGCAGAGGTACCACGGACGCGGTACCGGGCGGCTCCGGCCGGTTCCAGTTCGCGGGGTCGGCGCCCCACTCCACTGCCTGGACGTCGGCGTGGAGTTCGCGCCGCCGCAGCAGGTCGGCCCGGGCCAGGTGGACCAGTCCGGCGAGCAGCAGCCCGGACCCGGCGGATGCGAAGATCACGGTCGCGGCGTCGGGCCACCACGGTGAGTCGGTGCCGGACAGGGCGAGGACGGTGGTCCAGGCGTCCATGGCGAGCGTGGGCAGCAGGGCGAGCAGGACGAAGACCCGCCACAGGGCCGTACTGGCGTAGGCGTGGTCCACGTCGCGGTGGTGCACGTGGGCGAGTTCGTGGAGGACGACGGCACGGAAGCCCTCGGGGTCGGTGCCGCGCCGGGCCAGCAGGCCCGCGTGCAGGCAGACGGTGTAGCTGCCGGTACGGCCGTAGACGGCGGCCCCGGACGTCATACGGGCCGGGTCGACGCGGAAGCGCAGGGCCGAGCGGATCCCGGTGCGCGAGTGCAGCGCGGCCAGCTCGGCGCCCAGCGTGCCGTCGGCGTCGACCTCGCCGACGGCCACGGTCCGGCGCCGCCGGTCGCGTACCGCCGGCAGGAACCAGTACACCAGCGCGGCCAGGACGAACAGCGCCAGGGTCGCGAGCAGCCCCGCGTAGGGCCGTTCGGCGTGTTCGGCGAGGCACTTCGTCAGGAGCCCGCCCCGCCGCATGGTCGCCATGAGGTTGTCCAGGTCGCTGCCTCTCGGGTCGAAACCCGCGGCGTACAGGCAGCCCATGGTGCCGCGCAGCTGGGAGGCGCCCTTGTCGGCGCGGTCCCGGAGGTTCGACAGGAGGATGTCGAACGTGGGGACGCCGGCCGCCGTGACCATCACCATCAGCAGCGCGAAGCGGGCTCCGGTTCCGGTGAGGCTCCTGGACGCGGTGAAGGTCTTCATGAGACGCCGGGCGGCCTGAGGGCGTCCGGGGCAGGGGGTGCGTCGGGGCCGTCGGTGACCGCCGGCTGTTCCCCGCCGGCCGTGGCGATCCGCGCCACGACGCCGTCCGCGAGGGCCTCCGCCTCCCGGGCGTCGATGCCGCGCTCGGCCGCTCGCTCCAGGATGTGCCGCCGTACGAGCGCCAGCTCGGCGGGGTCCAGCCCGGCCAGTACCCGGTCGGGAGCGGGAGCGGCCGGAGTCCGTGTCCGGCGGAACAGTCTGCGCATCCCGGCCCGGCCGCGCGCCGTCACGCTCTCCATGGCCGCGTCGACGGTACGGCGGGCCGCCTGGTCGAGGACCAGCCAGACCACGGGCGTGACCAGCGCGGTCAGTTCCGCGTACCCGAAGCCGAGCGGTTCCCGTTTCCGTCCCCGGCCGGTGAGGGTGCGGATCACCCGGTCGTCGTCCAGCCTCCGCAGGCTGTCGACGAGCGGCAGCTCGTGCGCCGCGTGCTCCGCCACCACTTCGCGCACCAGATCACGTACGTACACGGTGAGCAACCCCCGATACCCAGCAGTCAGTTGAGACCATTGGAGCAGCACTTCGCCACAGGGGAAACAGTGGTGAAGGCATTCATGGGCCGGGGCGCTGCCAGGGCAGATGATGGACGCCCGGCCCGCCCGAGCGGGCGCCCTCGGTACCGGATCAGCCTGTCAGTCAGGAGGCACGCCATGGCCACGCACATTCCTGGACCCGAACCCCGGCCGGACGGCGGGGTGGATGCTGTTGCGGCGGCGGGTGGGCTGCACCGGTATCAGTTGCGGCTGCATGCCGAGTACGGGCCCGTGGTGCGGTTCCAGCTGCCAGGGGCGGAGACGGCCGTGTCGGTGGCGGATCCGGTGCTGCTGGAGGCCACGGCGCACCTCGACAAGCGGCCGGAGCGGTTGTTCGAGTTTCTGGCGCCGCTGTGCGAGGCGGGCAATCTTCAGGTGTTGCCGGCCGAGGAGCACACCCCGTGGCGTCGGCTGCTGTTGTCGGTGCTGGCCGGGCGGCCGTCGCACGAGCGGCACTTCGGGCGGTTCACGGAGCTGGTGACGGCCCTCGCCGACCGGTGGGCCGGGCAGGGCGAACAGGAACCGGTCGCGTTGCAGAAGGATCTGACCGCGCTGTCGTTGCGGATGATCGGTGCGTACGCACTGGGGGGCGACGCGGCGGATCCGGAGAAGGTCGTCGCGGCCTTCGAGGAGGTGCTCACCGAGTATCTGGGACGGCTCTACCAGGTGCCCGTGCCCGGTACGGAGGAGGAGCGCACCCGGCGGGCGGAGCAGGCCCTCGCCTGTCTGCGGGCGACCGTCGACCGGGTGGTGGCGGCGCACCGCCCCGACAGCCGTACGGACCGGAGCGATCTGATCGGGGCGCTCGTGACGGCCGGTGAAGACCCGGCGCGAATCCGTGACACGGTGATGATGACGATGCTGGCCGCGCACCACACGACCGGGGTGGCCGTGTCGTGGACCCTGCATCTGCTGGGGCGCCATCCCGAGGTGGCCGAACGCGTCGCCGGAGAGCTGGACCGCGTGCTCGGTGACCGTGCGGTGCCCGGGTACGCCGATCTGCGGCGCCTCACGTATCTGGACATGGTCCTCAAGGAGTCGATGCGGCTGTTCCCGCCGGGCCCGTACGGTGCGCGGGAGACGACCGAGGCGCTGGTCCTGGGCGAGTACGAGGTTCCGGCCGGGACGGTGGTCTTCTATCCGTTCTGGGCCGTCCATCTCAACCCTGATTACTGGCCCGAGCCCGAGAGGTTCGTACCCGAGCGGTTCCTTCCGGAAGCGGTGGCCGAGCGCCCGAGGCTGGCGTACATCCCGTTCGGGCTCGGGCCGCGCAGTTGTGAGGGCGCCGGTCTGGCCACGGTCGAGGCGCAACTGATCCTGGCCGTACTGCTCAAGCGCTTCCGGTTCCGGCCCGTGCCGGGGCACGAGGTGACGCCGGTCGAGCGGTTCGTGCTGTGGGCGGCCGACGACATCCGGATGTTCGTGAGCCCGCGGAGTGCCGGACCGGGGAGCCCGTGAGCCCCCGCCCCGTCGACGTCCGCTCAGCTCTTCTTCGTCAGCGCCTTCTCGACGTCCGTGAGGACCGCCTGTGCGGCGAGCGGGCCGCCCGAGCTGTTCCACGCGGAGCCGTCGATCACCACGACGTGGTGCTTCCCGACGGCCTTGAGCTTGGTGAAGTTCGGTACGGCGGTGGCCTCCTCGAGGGCCTTGTCGCCCGCGGCCCGGTCGCCGAGCGCGCCGACGAAGAGCCAGTCGCCGTCGATGGTGTCCAGGCGCTCCAGGCTCACCGGTTCGCTGTGGCCGGAGCTCGCGCCCTGCTGGCCCTGGGGGCGCTTGAGGCCGAGCGCGGCGAGGGTGTCGCCGACGTGTCCCTTGCCCTTGCCGACGACCGAGGGCGCGCCGTTCTGCCAGCGGATGACGCTGGTGACCGCTCCGGCGTTGGGCCCGAGGCCGTCCTTCACGGTCTTCAGGCGGCTGTCGAAGGAGGTGAGCCACTTCGCGCCGTCCGCCTTCTTGCCGAGGGCGTCGGCGGTCGCGGTGAAGGCGTCCCGCCAGGGGGCGTTCAGTTTGGCGGTGAGCACGGTGGGGGCGATGCGGCGGAGCTTGTCCTGTACGCGCTTGGCGCCCACCGTCTCGTCGAGCAGGATCAGGTCCGGCCGCAGGGCGGCGAGCTTGTCCAGGTCGGGTTCGGCGGTGTTGGCGACGATCTCGGCGGACCCGGCCTTGGGGGCGAGGTAGCCGGAGACGCCGGACTGGCCGCGGCCGCTGGTGGCGCCGATCGGCCGGGTGCCGAGGGCGAGCGCGGCGTCGAGGGTGGGCTCGCTGAGCGTGACCACCTTCCGGGGGGCGGCGGGCACCTTCACCTTCTCGCCGTTGGCGTCGGTGACGGTACGGGTGCCGGAGCCGCCCGCCGTGCCGTCGGCGCCGTCCTTGCCGCCGTCGGCGCCGTCCCCGCAGCCGGCGAGGGTCAGGGCGCCGGCGAGGGCGACGGCGAGCAGGGCGGCGGGGCGGCGGTAACGCATCGGTGGTGCTCCTTGGGTGTGCGGAAAGGGTGGGGTCAGCGGTGTCTGACAGAAGAAGGGGGGTCGTTGGGCGGGGCTTCCGGTCCGAGCAGGGCGATCAGGCCCTGGGCCAGGGCGATGGTCCAGCAGGCATAGTCGTGGCCGCCGTTGAAGTCGGCGCCGGTGACGGTGTGGCCGCCGGCGCGGAGCGTCCGGCGCAGGTCACGGGTCTGTTCGAGCATGCCCCACTCGTGGAGCCCCACGTCCAGGTGCACCCGTAGCGCACACGGCGCGCCTTCGGCGTAGCGGCGGGTGATCCACGCCGTCTCCCCGGCCTGCTCGCCCGGCGGGTGCCACCACAGGGAGGCGGACTGGGCCAGGACGTTGCCGAAGCGGTGCGGCGCCGCGTACCCGGCGTACAGGGCGGTGAGCCCGCCGAGGCTCTGTCCCGCGACGACCGTGCGCGCCGGGTCCGTAGCGACCGGCAGGTGCCCGGCGGCCCAGGGCAGCAGTTCTCCGGCGAGGAAGTCGACGTATGCGGGACGGCCGCCGAACTCCCGGGCGCGGGTGGCGTTGTCGACGGCGTGCGGGGCGAGCACCGTCAGCGGCGGGACCGTGCCGTCGGACATCAGGCCGTCGAGGATGTCTTCCAGGTGCAGCTGGCCGAACCACATGTCGCCGTCGAGGAGGACGAGGGTGTGCCCGTCGGCGCGCCCCGTTCGGGGCGCGGCCGGCTCGTACGTCCACACCTCGCGTTCCCCGCCGAGTGCCGTGCTGGGCACTTGGTGGCGCCGGACCGTGCCGCGCGGCATGCCGGGGCGCGGGGTGTCGGGCCAGGGGCGGGCGGGGGCGTGCGGGAGCTCGAAGACGGAGCCGGGCGGGCCGTGCCAGCGGGTGGCGATGGTGTGCGGGTTGAGGGGGTCGCTGACGCCGGTGGCAGCCAGCCGGCCGAGGTCGCCGGGCGGCCGTTCCTCGGTGCCGGGGGCGATGCGGTACGAGCCGCGGTGGTCGGTGCGCAGGCGGTAGGTCAGGTGCCACACGTCCGTGCCGGGCAGGTGCCGCATCAGGCTCGTGGTGAGGTCCGTACGGTCCATCAGCCGGTTGACCAGCAGCAGCACCTGGCGGGTCGCGGGGTCGCCGCGCCACAGGAAGGTGACGGCGCGGTGCTGGGGGTCGCCGTCGAGCGGTTCGACCAGCGGGGTGCCGGTGGCCGCCGTCTCGGCCCAGAACCGGGCCAGTTCGGCGGCGTGCGCGCGGGACGAGCCGGCCTCGGCCAGCTCGGCGGCCAGACGGGTCAGGCGCGGACTCTCCGCGGTCTCGGCCGGATGGGGGCGGGGCGTGCGGGGCGGGGTGGCCGGGAAGGCGGTGGGGGCGCTGCCGTTCGTACGGGTCATCAGGTCGCTCCGTGCGTCAGCGCCAGCTCCACCAGCCGGGGCACCATGTCCGCCGGGCTGGGCATGGCGGCCATCTCCTCGGCCGTCTCGCGGGCGGCCGTGGCCAGCGCCTCGTCCTCCAGGAGCCGCCGGACCAGCTCGCGTCCGGGACGGTCGGGGCCCGCGAGGGCGGACGGGTCCGGCGGGACCAGGCCGCAGCCGCGTGCCCGGACCGCCGCCGCGTTGGCCGGCCGGTCGGCGCCCTCGCCGAGGACGAGCTGCGGCAGGCCGGAGTCCAGGGCGGTGAGGGTGGTGCCGGCGCCGCCGTGGTGGATGGTGGCGTCGCTGCCGGCGAGCAGGGCGCCGAGCGGTGTCCACGCCACGGGGCGTACGTTCTCGGGCAGCGGGCCGAGCCCGGACAGGTCGGCGCCGCCGAGCGCGAGCACGAATTCGGCGTCGGTGACGCGTGCGGCGTCGATGACCCACTCGATGGGCGAGACACCGTCCACGACCGGGCGGACGGTGCCGAGGGTGACCGCGACCCGGGGGCGTTCGCGCTTGCCGAAGAGCCAGTGAGGCAGGTCGCCGCCGCCGTTGTACGGGACGTAGCGCAGATAGCGGCGGTGCGGCTCGCCGGTGACGCTCATGCCGGGCGGGGTCACGTCGAGCCAGGCGGCGACCGGCCCGGGCCCGGCCAGGCCGTGGCGGGCGTATCCGCCGGCGAGGGCGTCGTTCATCATCGCGACGTGCCGGCCGGTGTGGCCGAAGCCGACCGCGTGCAGGACCGAGGGGATGCCGAGCGCGGCGGCCACGAGCTGGCCGGCCACGCCGTTGGGGGTGTGCACGACGAGGTGGGGCCGCCAGCTGCGGGCGAGGCCGGTCATGGTGTCGGCCATCTCGTCGCTGAAGAAGGAGAATCCCTTGCCCTTGGGCGGGGCGTTCTTCTCTCCCGGGGACGGCGGCTTGCCCTGCCGGCCCTTCTCCATGGCGGCGTACAGGGCGTCGGGGTCGATGCCGGGCGCGCAGTCGACGGCGGGGAGTCCGGCCGCGGCGGCGTGGCCGACGGCCCGTCCGCAGGTGGCGACGAGGACTTCGTGGCCCGCGGCGCGGAACGCCTGGGCCAGCGGCACCATCGGGTAGAGCAGCCCGAAGAAGGGCGGCCCGGCGAACAGGACACGCATCGACAACCTGCTTTCCTCCCCGACGGGCCGTCAGGCGGCTTACGGGGCACGGGTGGTGCGGCAATGTGGCGCGGAGCGGCGGGTGTGGGTCAGGTCACACATCCGAGGTGGCGACCCTGACTAAGGTAAGCCTAAGCTAACCACGTGCTCAGCAGATCAACAACGTCCCCCGGCTGGCTGCGCAGGCTCGGTGCCGCGTGCCGCCACCACCCTCGACTCCTCCTCGCCGTCGCCGTGACCTCCGTGTGCGGCACGGGACTTGAGGCGGTCGGCCCCCTGCTGGCCCGGCTCGGCGTCGACGACGCCGTGGCCGGGCACACCGGCCGCATCGGCTGGCTGGCCGCCGCCATGGCGGGACTGGCCCTGGTCCAGTTCGGTGCCGAGTTCACCCGCCGGTACGCCGCCGGAAAGCTCGCCCTCGGCGTCCAGCACCGGCTGCGTACCGAGGTGTTCGACTCCCTCCAGCGCCTGGACGGCGTCAAACAGGACGCGCTGCGCACCGGCCAGGTGGTCTCGCGCGCCAACAGCGATCTGACGCAGGTGCAGGTCATGCTCGGGATGCTGCCGATCCCGCTGGGCACCTCGGCCCTCTTCCTCGTCGCCGTCGGCGCGATGCTGTGGCTGTGCGCCCCGCTCGCCCTGGTCGCGCTGACCGTGGTGCCCGCCACCGCGTGGGCCGCCGCCCGCAGCCGGGCCCGGCTGGTCCCCGCCACCCGCGAGGCACAGGCGGGTGCGGCGCGCCTCGCCGAGCAGGTCGAGGAGGCCGTCACCGGTGTCCGGGTGGTCAAGGGCTTCGGCCAGGAGGACCGCGAGGTCAGCAGGCTGGCCCGCGCGGCCCGCGGTCTGTTCGGGCGGCGGATGCGGGTGGCCCGTATCCAGGCCGGCGCCACCGCCACGCTCGCGGCGCTGCCCGCGCTCGGCCAGGTCGGTGTCCTCGCCTTCGGCGGCTGGCTGGCGCTGCGCGGCACCATCGGCCCCGGCACCTTCCTCGCCTTCGCCGCCTACCTGGCGCTGCTGGCCGGACCGGCCCGGCTGTTCGCGAGCTTCCTGGTCACCGCCCAGCAGGCGCGCGCCGCCGCCGAGCGGGTCTACGAACTCATCGACGCCCGGCCCGACATCACCGAACCGGCCGACCCGGTCGCCCTGCCCGCCGGGCCGGTCGGCCTGGAACTGCGCGGCGTACGCTTCGGGTACTCGCCGAGCGACCCGGTGCTCGACGGCCTGTCCCTGGCCGTCCGGCCCGGCGAGACGCTGGCCCTGGTCGGCCCGTCGGGCTCCGGCAAGTCCACCGTCTCGCTGCTCCTCCCCCGCTTCTACGACCCGCAGGACGGCTCCGTACGCGTCGGCCCGCCCGGAGCGGCCGTCGACGTGCGCGACCTGTCGCTCGCGGAACTCCGCGCCACCCTCGGCGTGGTCTTCGAAGAGCCCTTCCTGTTCTCCTGCTCGGTCCGCGACAACATCGCCTACGGCCGGCCGGACGCCACCGACGCGCAGGTCAGGGCGGCTGCCGAGGCCGCCGAGGCACACGAGTTCATCGAGGCGCTGCCGGACGGCTACGCCACCGGGGTCGGCGAGCGCGGCCTGACCCTCTCCGGCGGGCAGCGGCAGCGCGTGGTGCTGGCCCGCGCCCTGCTGGCCGACCCGCGGGTGCTGGTCCTGGACGACGCGACCTCCGCCGTGGACGCCGGTACGGAGGCCACCATCCACCGCACCCTGCGCGCCGTCACCGGCGACCGTACGACCCTGCTGATCGCACACCGCCGCTCCACCCTCCAGCTCGCCGACCGCATCGCCGTCCTGGACGAGGGCCGCGTGGTGGACACCGGCACCCAGGAGGAGCTGACCGCGCGCTGCCCGCTGTTCCGCGAGCTGCTGGCCGGGCCCGGCGACTCCCTCGACGTACGGGTCACCGCCGCCCCGGACACCACTGACCGGGGCGTCACCCCGGAGCTGTGGCCGGAGCCCCCGGCCGGTGCGGCCCCGGACGCCGCGGCGGACGAGACCGCCGAGGACCCGCGCCTGGACGAGGCCCGGCTGCGCGCTCCCGACCCCGACGCCCGCTTCCGGCGGCTGCTCGCCCCGGTCCGCGCCGCGCTGCTGCTGGGCCTGCTGCTCGTCGTCGCCGATTCCCTCGCCTCCCTCGCGCTGCCGCTGCTCGTCCAGCACGGCCTGGACGCCGGGGTCGGTGCGGGCGACGGCGCGGTGCTGGCTGTCACCGTCCTGATCGCGCTGCTCGTCGTCGCGGCCGGCTGGGGCGTGCTCACCTTCCAGGCACGCGTCACCCGGCGGGCCGGGGAACGGGTGCTGTACGGGCTGCGGGTGAAAACCTTCGCCCATCTCCAGCGACTCGGGCTCGACTTCTACGAGCGGGAACGCGGCGGCCAGATCATGACCGCCATGGTCAACGACATCGACGCGCTCTCCGCGTTCCTCCAGACCCATCTGCTGACGTCCGTCGCCGCCCTGGCCACGCTGTGCGGCGCCGTCGTGGCGATGCTCGCCGTCGACCTGCCGCTGGCCCTGACCGCGCTCGCCCTGGTCCCGCTGATCGCGGTGGCCACCGCCGTCTTCTGGCGGCTGTCGTCCGCCGCGTACACCGACGCGCGCCGGCGCATCGGCGAGGTCAACTCCAGCCTCCAGGAGAACGTCTCGGGGCTGCGCGTCGCCCAGGCACAGACCCGCGAGGGCGAGACGGCCGAGGCGTTCGGCAAGCTCTCCGAGAACTACCGCACCGCCCGGCTGCGGGCCCAGCGCTACGCCGCCGTGTACTTCCCGTGCGTCAACCTCACCGCCGAACTCGCCAAGGCCGCCGTGCTGCTCGCCGGTGCGTACCGCGTCGCGGACGGCGGCCTCAGCCCCGGCGTCCTGGTCGCCTTCACGCTCTTCCTCGGCATGTTCTTCTCGCCCATCCAGCAACTGTCGCTCGCCTTCGACAGTTACCAGCAGGCGTCGGTCGGCCTGCGCCGCACCCTCGCCCTGCTGCGCGTGACGCCTTCCGTACGGCCCGCCGCCGAGCCGGAGCCCGTACCGGACCGGCTGCGCGGCGCGATCGAGCTGCGCGAGGTCACCCACCGCTACCCCGGCGCCGAGCGGCCCTCGCTGGACCGGGTGAGTCTGCGGGCCGAGCCCGGCGAGACGGTCGCGCTGGTCGGCGCGACCGGGGCCGGCAAGTCCACCGTCGTCAAGCTCCTCGCCCGCTTCTACGACGCCACCGAGGGCCGTGTCCTGGTGGACGGCACGGACGTGCGCGCCTACGACCCGCCCGCCTACCGGCAGCGGCTCGGCGTCGTCCCCCAGGAAGCCCACCTGTTCACCGGCGACATCGCCGACAACGTCCGCTACGGCCGGCCGGAGGCCACCGACCGGGAGGTCGAAGAGGCCGTACGGGCGGTGGGCGCGCTGCCCGCGGTGGCCGCCCAGCCGTACGGCTTCCGCCAGCCCGTCGGCGAGCGCGGGCAGCACCTGTCGGCCGGACAGCGCCAGCTGATCGCGCTGGCCCGCGCCCACCTCGTGGACCCCGGGCTGCTGCTGCTCGACGAGGCCACCGCCGCCCTCGACCCGGCCACCGAACGCGCAGTGCTCGACGCCGGGGACCGCCTGGCCACCGGCCGCACCACCGTCCTGGTCGCGCACCGGCTGGCCACCGCGGCGCGGGCCGACCGGATCGTCGTCCTGGACGGCGGGCGGATCGCCGAGGAAGGCACCCACCAGCAGCTCCTCGCCGCCGACGGCCCGTACGCCCGGCTGTGGCGCCACCACTCGTCCGCCGAACCCGCGCCCCTCACCCCCCAAGGATGACCCGCTCATGAAGGCACTTGTCCTCTCCGGAGGCACCGGCAGCAGACTGCGCCCCATCACCCACACCGCCGCGAAGCAGCTCGTCCCCGTCGCCAACAAGCCGGTGCTCTTCTACGGCATCGAGTCCCTGGTCGCGGCCGGTGTCACCGACATCGGCATCATCGTCGGGGACACCGCGGCGGAGATCCGCGCGGCCGTGGGCGACGGCTCCCGCTTCGGCGCGCGCGTCACCTACCTCCCCCAGGAACAGCCCCTCGGCCTCGCGCACGCCGTACTGATCGCCCGCGACTGGCTCGGCGACGACGACTTCGTGATGTACCTCGGCGACAACTTCGTGGTCGGCGGCATCACCGAACTCGTCGAGGAGTTCCGGCGCTCCCGCCCGGACGCGGGCATCCTGCTCACCAAGGTCGCCGACCCCAGCGCCTTCGGCGTCGCCGAACTCGGCCCCGAAGGGGGCGTGCTGCGCCTGGAGGAGAAGCCGCGCGAGCCGCGCAGCGACCTGGCCCTGGTCGGCGTCTACCTGTTCACGCCCGCCGTGCACGAGGCCGTACGGGCCGTCAGGCCGTCCGCGCGCGGTGAACTGGAGATCACCGACGCCCTCCAGTGGCTGGTCGACGCCGGGCGCACCGTGCGCTCCACCGTCATCTCCGGCTACTGGAAGGACACCGGCAACGTCACCGACATGCTGGAGGTCAACCGCACCGTGCTGGAGGCCCTGCCGTCCGCCGTCCTGGGCGAGGTGGACGGCGACAGCGAACTGGTCGGCCGGGTCCGCATCGAGGCCGGTGCCAGCGTCGTGCGGTCCCGGATCGTCGGGCCCGCGGTGATCGGCGCGGGCAGCGTCGTGCGCGACTCCTACATCGGCCCTTCCACCTCCGTCGCCGACGGCTGTGTGATCAGCGGCAGCGAGGTGGAGTTCTCCATCGTCCTGGACGACTCGCGGATCGAGAACGCCGGCCGGATCGAGGGCTCGCTGATCGGCCGCATGGTCCGCATGAGCGGCGCCGCCCGCGCGCCCCGCGCCCACCGCCTGGTGCTCGGCGACCACAGCCAGGTGCAGATAGCGCCCTGATACCGCGTCCGCACCCCCACCCCCGTTCGTTCCCCTTCTTGGACTGACGCCTTGAGAATTCTCGTCACCGGCGGAGCCGGCTTCATCGGCTCCCACTTCGTCCGTACCCTGCTCGGCCCCGACGCCTCCGAAGGCCCCGGCGGCGGGCCGTACGTCACCGTCCTGGACGCGCTGACCTACGCAGGCAACCGCGCCGGCCTCGCCCCCGTGGAAGGCGACCCGCGGTTCTCCTTCGTCCACGGCGACATCCGCGACCGGCCGCTGGTGGACTCCCTGCTGGCCGGGCACGACGCGGTGGTGCACTTCGCCGCCGAGTCGCATGTGGACCGGTCCATCGCGGGCGGCACCGAGTTCGCCGCCACCAACGTGCTGGGGACGCAGGTCCTGCTGGAGTCCGCCGTACAGCACCGCATCGCCCGCTTCGTGCACGTCTCCACCGACGAGGTGTACGGCTCGATCGCGGACGGCTCCTGGACCGAGGACGAGCCACTGGCCCCCAACTCGCCGTACGCCGCCTCCAAGGCCGGTTCCGACCTCCTCGCGCTGGCCCACCACCGTACGCACGGCCTGGACCTGTCGGTGACCCGCTGCTCCAACAACTACGGCCCCTACCAGCACCCCGAGAAGGTCATCCCGCTCTTCACCACCCGGCTGCTGACGGGCGGGCGCGTCCCGCTGTACGGCGACGGGCTGCACGTCCGCGACTGGCTGCACGTCGACGACCATTGCCGGGCACTGCGCCTGGTCCTGGAGGGCGGCCGTCCGGGCGAGGTCTACAACATCGGCGGCGGCACCGAACTGAGCAACCGGGAACTCACCGAACGGCTGCTGGCCGCCTGCGGCGCCGGCTGGGACCGGGTCGAGCACGTCACCGACCGCAAGGGCCACGACCGGCGCTACTCGGTGGACTGGACGAAGATCCGTACCGAGCTGGGCTATGAGCCGCGGCACTCCTTCGAGGACGGGCTCGCCGAAACCGTCGCCTGGTACCGCAACCACGCCGACTGGTGGACCCCCGCCGCTCCCGCCCTGGGAGGTGCCGCCCGGTGAACCGCTGGCTGATCACCGGTGCGAGCGGGATGCTCGGCCGCGAGGTGTGCCGCCTGCTGGCCGCCGAGGGCGAATGCGCGCTCCCGCTGGACCGCCGGTCCCTGGACCTGACCGACACCCGAGCCGTGGAGTTCACCCTGCGGCGGGCCCGGCCGACCGTCGTCGTCAACTGCGCCGCGTACACGGACGTGGACGCGGCCGAGACCCACGAGCAGCAGGCATGGCGCGTCAACGCCGACGCGGTGCGCGGCCTGGCCCTGGCCTGCGCCCGCCGCGGCGCCCGGCTGCTGCACGTCTCCACCGACTACGTCTTCGCGGGCGACGCCACCACCCCGTACGCGGAGGACGCGCCGACCGGCCCGCGCACCGCGTACGGCCGCAGCAAGCTGGCCGGCGAGCGCGCGGTGCTGACCGCGCTGCCGCACACCGGGACCGTCGTGCGCACCGCCTGGCTGTACGGCGCGCACGGCCGCAACTTCGTACGGACCATGGCCGAGCGCGCGCTGCGGGACGCCACCGCGCAGGTCGTCAACGACCAGACGGGGCAGCCCACTCCGGCCCGTGACGTGGCCGAGCGGCTGCTCGCCCTGGGGCGCGGACCCGCCCGCCCCGGCGTCTTCCACGCCACCGCCGGCGGGCTGACCACCTGGTACGACCTGGCGCGCGACGTCTACCGGCTGGCAGGTGCCGACCCTGACCGCGTACGCCCCACCGGCAGCGCTTCTCTGAACCGCCCCGCCCGCCGCCCCGCCTGGAGCGTGCTGGGCCACGACCGCTGGGCCGCCGCCGGGCTGCCCGCGCCCCGCCACTGGCGCGTCGCGCTCGCCGACGAGTTCGCCGCGGTGACCGCGACACTGGAAGGAGCCATATCGTGCGCCCGCTGAGCATCGAGGGAGCCTGGGTCAGGGAAGCGCTCGTCCACCGGGACGACCGGGGCTCCTTCCACGAGTGGTTCACCGGGCCGGAGTTCACCGGCGCGACCGGCCTCGCCCCGGTGCTGGCGCAGGCCAACTGTTCCGTCTCGCGCCGCGGTGTGCTGCGCGGCGTGCACTTCAGCGAGGTGCCGCCCGGTCAGGCCAAGTACGTCACCTGTGTACGCGGCGCCGTGCTGGACGTGGTGGTGGACCTGCGGACCGGCTCCCCCACCTACCGCGCGTGGGAGGCCGTGCCGCTGGACGAGGACGGGTCGGGCGCGGTGTACGTGTCCGAAGGGCTCGGGCACGCCTTCATGGCCCTGAGCGACGACGCCACCGTGGTCTACCTGTGCTCCACCGGCTACCAGCCGCGCCGCGAGCACGGCATCCACCCGCTGGACCCGGACCTGGGCATCGACTGGCCGGCCGGTGCCGCCCCGGTGCTGTCCGCGAAGGACGCCGCCGCGCCCACCCTGGCGGAGGCCGAGCGGCTGGGGCTGCTGCCCTCGTACGAGGAGTGCGTGCGCCACCGGGCCGTCCGGGAAGGCAGCGCCGCGTGACGACGACCGTGACCGCGCCGCGCGCCGCCCCGCCCGTCCCGGCCGCGCCGCCCGCCGGGCGCCGGGCGGTGCGGGCCGGCGGGCTGCTGCTGGGCCTGGCGCTGCTGGCCGCCGTGGTGCTGGCGAGCATCGCCGTGGGTGCCAAGGCCATCCCGCCCGACCAGGTGTGGCACGGGCTGTTCGGGTGGACCGGCACCGCCGACGACCGGATCGTGCGGGAGCTGCGCCTGCCGCGTACGGCGCTGGGCGTCGCGGCGGGCGCGGCGCTCGGGCTGGCCGGAGCCGTGATGCAGACCCTCACCCGCAACCCGCTGGCCGACCCCGGGCTCCTCGGCGTGAACGCGGGCGCCTCGGCCGCCGTCGTCACCGCGATCAGCGTGCTGGGCGTGACCTCGTTCACCGGCTATCTGTGGTTCGCGCTGGCCGGCGCCGGGGTGGCGGCCGTCCTGGTCAACGCGCTCGGCGGCAGCCGGGCCGCCACCCCCGTACGTCTGGCCCTGGCGGGCACCGCCGTCAACGCCGCCCTCTTCGGCTACGTCAACGGGCTGCAACTGACGGACCTGGGCGCGCTGGAGACCATGCGGCACTGGTCCGTCGGCACGCTCGCGGGCCGCCGCGGCGATCTGCTGCTGACCGCGCTGCCGTTCCTGCTCGCGGGCGCCGTCCTGGCACTGGCGGTGGCCCGCCCGCTGAACGCCATGGCCCTGGGCGAGGACACCGCCCGCTCCCTCGGCGCGCGGCTGGGCCGGACCCGGGTGCTGTCCATCGTGGCCATCACCCTGCTGTCCGGTGCCGCCACCGCCGTCTGCGGGCCGATCGGCTTCGTCGGCCTGATGATCCCGCACGCGGTCCGGGCCTTCTGCGGCCCGGACACCCGGTGGCTGTTCCCGTACTGCGCCGTCTACGCCCCGATTCTGCTGCTCGGGTCCGACATCGTGGGCCGGGTGCTGGCCCCGCCGGCCGAGATCGAGGTCGGGGTGGTCACCGCGTTCTGCGGCGGCCTGGTGTTCATCCATCTCGTCCGGCGGCGCAAGGTGGCCCAGCTGTGAACGTCGTCCGTACCCCCGCCGTACGCCGTACCGCGCCACGTCCGACGGTGCTGCGCACCCGCCGCGGGCTGTCCCTGCGGCTGGGCCGCCGTGCCCTGCTGGTCTGCGGGCTGCTGGCGCTGACCGGCGCCGTCGTGGCCGTCCTGTCCCTCGGCACGGGCAGCTATCACCTCACCCCCGCCGAAGTCCTTTCCACCCTCTTCGGGGACGGCCCGCCCGGCGCCGACTTCGTCGTCACGGACCTGCGGCTGCCCCGGGTGCTGGACGGCCTGCTGGCCGGTTTCGCCATGGGCATGAGCGGCGCGGTCTTCCAGTCGCTGGCCCGCAATCCGCTCGGCAGCCCCGACATCATCGGCTTCGGCAGCGGCGCCTCGGCCGGTGCCCTGGTCTCCGTCATCCTCCTGGAGGCCGGCACCGCGCAGATCGCCCTCGGCGCGGTGCTCGGCGGCCTGGCCACCGCCGCCGCGGTCTACCTGCTGGCCTGGCGGCGCGGTGTGCACGGCTACCGGCTGGTGCTCGTCGGCATCGGCGGCTCGGCCGTCCTCGGCTCGCTGACCAGCTATCTGTACGTACGGGCCGACCTCGGCAAGGCCGCCGAGGCCGCCACCTGGATGATCGGCAGCCTCAACGGACGCGGCTGGTCCGATGTGAGCGTGGCCGCGCTCGGCGTCGCCGTCCTGACACCCGCCGTACTGGCCCTGGCCCGCCGCCTCACCCTGCTGGAGATGGGCGACGACACGGCGGCGGCCCTCGGCGTGGCCCCCGAACGCAGCCGCCTGGCCCTCCTCGCCACCGGCACCGGCCTGACGGCCCTGGCCGTCGCCGCCGCCGGCCCCATCCCCTTCGTGGCCCTCGCCGCCCCCCAACTGGCCCGCCGCCTCACCCGCTCCCCCGGCCCCAACGTCCTGCCCGCGGCGTGGATGGGCGCCGTCCTGGTCGCCCTCGCCGACTGGACGGCCCAGCGCGTCTCCGGCACCGGCATCCTGCCGGTGGGCGTGATCACCGGGGTGGGCGGAGGGGCGTATCTGGCCTGGCTGCTGTTCTTGGAGCGGAGGTCGGGGAAGGTGTAGCGCGGGGGGAATCCCGACGGCTCTGCGCCTGGCGTACGCCGGGGCGCCACATGCCCGAGGTGCGCCAACCGGCTAAGCGGCATACCCGTCCGTCTCGTTTGCGGCCCGTCGCCCCACGGAAGTGGCCAAGTATCAGGGCCGGGCCGCGGGGACCACTGGGAGGGATCGTGTTCGACCTCAGGGCGGAAGCGGAGATGCGCCTCTATTCGGAAAAGCTCGCCAAGGAACTCGCCGACAAACGGCGCGGCGCCCCGGACGGCACGAGCGACGACGCCGCGGACACTCCTTCCTCGGCCGGAACCGAGCGCCCGGGAGCGGCGGTCGCGGACGGGGACGCGCCTGCCGCCTCGTGACCGCACGCGCCGAGGGGCGGTGTGCGCGGGTGCGTCGCGGTGGTGGACGGGATGGCCGGAAAGAGCAGGGGTTTTCCGTCACCGCCGGTGCGAGGGTGTTCCGGGGTGCTCCGGTACGGGCCCGGGGCCTGATCGCTCCGGGGGGGGACCATGGGTGGCAGCAGACGCGTGAGCCCCAAAGCCGCGCTGATTTCCGGGCTGGCGGCGGTCGTGGTGACGGTCGGCGGTGTGCCGGTCGCGGCGGCTCCGGCACCTGCGGCCGGTCCACCGCGTACCGAGCGGATCAGCGTCACCGCGAACGGCACCCAGGGCGACGGCCTTTCGCACGCCCCCTCCCTCAGCGCCGACGGCCGTGTCGCCGCCTTCGCCTCACAGGCCACCAACTTCGCGCCGGACAGCGTGAAGTACCGGCCGCAGGTCTTCTGGAAGGACCTGCGCACCGGGGCTCTCACCCGGGTCACCGCCCGGGACGTGGGCGCGCCCGCGGACGCGTGGACGGACGATCCCGCGCTGAGCGCCGACGGCCGTCACCTGGCGTTCGCGTCCGTCTCGCACACCGACGACGGGCGCCCCGGCCCTCCGGGCGAGGTCGCGGACGTGTACGTACGGGATCTGCGCACCGGCCGCACCGTCAAGGCGAACGTCGGCCTGGACGACGGCTACGGCATCGTCTCCCGGAGCCCGTCCCTCAGTGCGGACGGCCGCTTCGTGGCCTTCATGGCGGACGACACACCGTGGTACCCGCTCGGCGTGCTGGGTGAAGTACGCATCTACGTGCGGGACTTGGTCAAGGGGGTCACCCAGCGGGTGAGCGCCCCACCGGCCGACTGGGCCCGGGCCGCCGCCAGCCCGAAGATCAGCGCGGACGGCCGCTTCGTCGCGTACGGGCTGTACGTGTCGAAGGTGTCCGGGCCGCCGGTGCAGGACGTGTACGTGACCGACCGGAAGACCGGGCGCACGCAGCAGGTCGACGTGCCGTACGACGGAGCCGGGCCCTCGGACCGGATGTCCACGCTGACCGGTATCGGCCCCGACGGCCGCCACGTCCTCTTCCAGACCCGCTCCGACAAGATCACGCCCGGTGACACCAACCGGGGGGACAACGTCTTCGTCCGCGACCTGCGCCACGCCACGACCTGGCGGCTGGACGCCACCGAGCCCGGCGGGAGCACTTCGGCGGGCACTTTCAGCGCCGACGGCCGGCACCTCGTCTTCCAGGACGGTACGGGGATCAGCGTGCGCAACCTCGAAACGGGCCGGACGCGACGGGTGCTGGCCCCTGGTACCGGACGGCACGGCCGGCCCGCGCCCGACGCGCACGCCCGGCGCATCGCCTTCTCCTCCTGGGCGACGGACCTGGTGCCCGGCGACACCAACGACACCGAGGACGTGTTCCTGCTGTGCCGGTGACGCTCGCCTCCCCCGCGGGCGAGCGTCACCGGGTCACCTCTTCCGTACGGCGCGGAAGCGGAACCTTCCCTGCGTGACGGTGATGCCGACCTGCCCGAACCCGGCGGCGCGCAGCCGCCGCGGCAGCGTGTCCGGCGGCACGGGCACGTAGGTGTCGCCCAGGTGCAGCAGGCGGAACTTCACGCTCGCGCAGCCGTCGCAGCCCGCGAAGACGCCGCCGGGGCGCAGCACCCGCCCGGCCTCCGCGAACAGGCGGTCCTGCTGTTCCGGGGACGGCACATGGTGCAGCATGGTGAAGCAGACGACGGTGTCGAAGCCGCCGTCGGGGAACGGCATCGACGTCCCGTCGCCGTGCACGACTTCGACCCGTTCCCCGTACGTCTCCTGGAGGTCCTTCGCGAAGTCCGCGTCGACTTCCAGCACGCTGAGGCGGCCGGGCACGCGCCGTTCCAGAACGCGGGTGGTGGCGCCGTAGCCGGGGCCGATCTCCAGGGTGGCGGCGCCGGGTTCCACTCCGTCCAGGGCCCACGGGAGCAGGCGCTGTTCGACCCCGCGGGCCCACTTGTCGGAGCTGCAGATCCACTGGTGTAACCGATTCATGGAGGTCATGCGGCGATGCTAGGAACCGCGGAGGATGTCCACCACGAGGTGGGGGGACACACCTTGTCGCGATACGGACAGCTGGCGCCGCGCGGCGGGTATCCGCAGGCCGCCGTCGTCGTCGGCAGCTTCGCGGTGGGCGACGGCCAGTGGTACGGGCGGCACTGGCACACCACCCACCAACTGGCCTGGGCCGAGCGCGGGGTCATCGCCGTACGCGCCCTGGGCAACACCTGGGTGCTGCCGCCGACCATGGCGCTGTGGATACCGGCCGGCACCGAGCACGCGACCGGCGCGTCCGGCCCGGTCCTGGGCCGGAGCCTGTGGTGCCGCCCCGACCGCTGCCCGGTGGACTGGTCGGTGCCCACCGTCGTGGGCGTCCCGCCCCTGCTGCGCGAGCTGATCGTGTACCTGGCCGATGACGGTCTGAGCGCGGACGCCAGACAGCGGGCCGAAGCGGTCGCGCTCGACCAGCTGGTGCCGCTGTCGGTGGCGACCGTACTGGCGCCGCTGCCCCGGGACCCGCGGGCGCGCCATGTCGCCCGCGCCCTGCGCGCGCATCCGGCGGACGACCGGACGCTGGCGCAGTGGGGCACCGAAGTGGGCGCGAGCGCCCGGACGCTGGCCCGCGCGTTCGCCGCGGAGACGGGACTGCCGTTCGGGCAGTGGCGTACCCGGGTACGCCTTCAGGCCGCGATGCCGCTGCTGGCGGGCGGCGCGACGGTGGCGGCCACGGCCGCACGGGTCGGCTACGCGTCACCGAGCGCGTTCGTGGCGGCGTTCCGGCGGGTGGTGGGGGTGCCGCCCGGGGTCTACTTCGCGCCGTGACGCTCTTCTTGCCGTGACGGCCTTCGCGCCCTGACGGCACGGCAGGTCAGGGCATCAGATGCAGGATCGCCTCGGCGGTGGCCCGCGGCGCCTCACGGGGCGGGAAGTGCCCGATACCGGGCAGCAGGACACGTTCGTAGGAGCCGGCGAACAGGCCCTCCTGCCCCTCGGTGGTGCCGGCGCGGTTGTCCCCGTCCTGCTCGCCGTGGAGTACGAGCGCGGGGACGCGGACGGGCGGCGGGTCGGCGAGGCGGTCCTCGATGTCCTGGTAGGCCGGATCGCCGGGCGCCTCGCCCCAGCGGTGCAGGTAGGCGTGGACGGTGATGTCGGCCCAGTCGGGGTTGTCCCAGGCCCCGGCCGCCTGCTCGAAGTCGGCGTCGGCGAAGTCCCACCCGGGTGACCAGGTGGTCCACAGGTAGCGGCAGAAGCCGCGGCGGTCCTCGGTCATCGCCCGGCGCCCCCGGGCGGTGGCCATGTACCACTCGTACCAGTAGGCGTGGGCCAGCGGATACGGCACCGCGCTGTCGGGCCGGTTGGTCGAGTAGCCCGCCGAGATCGCGACGAGCGCGCCGATCCGGCCGGGGAACAGCGCGCCGACGACGTATCCGGCGCGGGCTCCCCAGTCGTGTCCGGCCACCACCACGTCCTGAAGGTCCAGCGCTTCGACGAAGTCGGCCAGGTCGCGGCCGAGCGCGCCGATCTGCCCGCTGCGCCGCCGGCCGGCGGAGCGGAAGCGGGTGGGCCCGAAGCCGCGCAGATACGGCCGGTGGACCCGGCAGCCGGCCCGGTGCAGGTACGGCAGCACCCCGTCCCAGCAGTGGATGTCGTCCGGCCAGCCGTGCACCGCCACCACCGGCCGCCCGTCCGCCGGGCCGCTGACGTCGTAGGCGATCCGCAGGGTGGCGGTGTCCACGTAATCGTTCATCCCGGGTGGGTAGCCGGAGCGGTCGGTCCTAAACGGTGGGCGGTGGCGGTCCCGGCGCGCTCACCCGCCCGGGCGCAGGGTGCGGAGTTCCCAACTGGCACCGCCCCGCCGCCGTGTGGGCTCCGGGAGGAACCCGACCCCGCCCGCCGCCCATGATCACCGGGGTGCAGAATGACCCGTATGTCGATACCGAACACGCCGACGACGGCGACGCTCGACGATGCCTCGATGATCAGTCGCACCCTGGCCCGCGCCTTCGACGACGATCCGATGATGCACTGGTTCCTGCCCGGCGAGGACGCCCGCGAGGAGCGGCTCGGCCGCTACTTCACCACGATCTTCACCCGGCAGTACGCCCACCACGGTGTGTGCGAGCGCACCGGAGCGGCGGCCGCCTTCTGGGTGCCTCCGGAGGCGCGGGACAAGGCCGTTCCCGGCGAGGAGACACTGCGGGAGCTCGATGGCCTCCTCGGTGACCGCGGGCCCCTGTTCCGGAAGATCGTCGGGGCGGCCGCCGAGCACGCGCCCCAGGAGCCGCACTGGTACCTGGCCGTGATCGGCGCCGACCCGGCCGGCCAGGGTCAGGGGCACGGGGCCGCCCTGCTGCGCTCGGGGCTGGCCAAGGCCGACGCGGCGGGCCTGCCGGTGTACCTGGAGTCCTCCAAGGCGGCCAATCTGCCCTTCTACGAGCACTTCGGCTTCACCGTGCTGCAGGAGGTGCAGTTGCCGGAGAACGGGCCGACGCTGTGGATGATGCGACGCCCGGAACGCTGACGATAAGGTAAGGCTCGCCTTACCTTATCGACCACCCGGCCACCCGCGCCCCGGACACGGAGACCGCCCCGATGACCGCAGCCGCCCCGCCCGCCGACACGCCGCGCCATCCTCCCCGCGTGCCGCGGCCCTCCCCCGTGCCGCGTGTCACGGACGAGCGGATGGTCCGCCGGGCGGCCGGGGCGGACTTCTGGCGAACGGTGGAGCGGGACGGTACGCCGCTGGTCGGGCCGGATCCGTGGGGTGCGGCGGACCACGCGCTGGTCACGTTCCTCTGGCGCGGCTCCGCCGCCACCCGCGCGGTTCTGGTGTCGCCCAACAAGCTCGCCGATCCGCGCGATCCGGCGGGCAATCTCATGGACCGCGTACCCGGCACGGACGTGTGGCACTGGTCCGTGCGGATGCGCCGGGACTGGCACGCCACGTACACGCTGTGTGTGGACGAGGGCGACGGTCCCGCCGCCGACGACGAGGCGTACTGGCCGTGGCTGCGTGCGCAACGGCGCCTGGACCCGCTCAATCCGCATACCCTCGCGAGCCGTTGGGGCGGTCCCCCGGCCTCCTGCGTCGCGCTGCCCGGCGCGCCGCGCGGCGAGGAGTGGCGGGAGCGGCCGGGCGTGCCCCGCGGCAGCGTCTCCGTGCATACGGTTCACAGCGCCCGGCTGGGCAACGCGCGCCGGGTGTGGCGGTACGCGCCGCCGCGTGGCGCCGAACCGGGTGCCGAACTGCCCGTACTCGTCCTCCTGGACGGGGAGATGTGGCAGCCGGGGCTCGGGGTGGCCACCCTGCTGGACAACCTCATCGCGGACGGCCGGATTCCGCCGCTGGCCGCGCTGCTGCCGGAGTCCCTGGGCGCGGACGCCCGCTGGGCCGAGATGACCTGCGACCCGCGGTTCGCCGGGTTCCTCGCGGACGAGCTGCTGCCATGGGCCGCCGCGGACCTGCCGCTGACCGCCGACCCGGCCCGTACGGTCGTGGCGGGCCAGAGTCTGGGCGGTCTGACCGCCGCGTACACCGCGGTGACCGCGCCCGGCCGGTTCGGCTGCGTCCTGGCGCAGTCCGGCTCCTTCTGGTGGCCGAACGGGCCCGGCGCCCAGTGGCTGACCGACCGGATCGGGGCGTCCCCGCGGCTGCCGGTGCGGTTCCGGCTGTCGGCGGGCGAGCAGGAGTGGGTCGCCCTGCCCGCGAACCGCCGGCTGCGCGACACCCTGGCGGCCAAGGGCTACGAGGACGCGGTCTACCGCGAGTACAACGGCGGCCACGACTACCTGTGCTGGCGTACGGAACTGGCCGACGGGCTGTGCGCGCTGCTCGGCCCGGGGGCGACGGCCGGGTCCGCCGACAGCTGACGGCGGCAGGCTGAGGCCGCGTACAGCGCCCGCAGGTGGCGGATCAGAGCGACCGCGGCGAGTCCCGCCGCGAGCGCGCACACGCCCCACCACCCGGCCCGGCTCCAGACGCGCGCCCCGAGCCAGGAACCCGCACTGCCGCCCAGGTAAGCGCAGGTCATATAGGCGGTGTTGAGCCTGCTGCGGGCGTCGGGGCGCAGGGCGTAGACGCGGGCCTGGTTGGCGACCATGCCGGATTGCATCGCGACGTCGAGGAGCAGCGTGCCGAGGACCAGCGCGGCCAGGCCCGGCGCGCCGCCGCGAGCGCCCACGGCGAGGATCGCGGCCGAGACGGGAACGGCGGCCAGGCACACGGTGTTCACCGGATCGGGCCCGAAGCGGTCCACCAGGCGGCCCACGAGCGGAGTACAGAACATCGTCGCCGCGCCGACCAGGGCGAGCAGGCCGACGGCCGGAGCGCCCAGCCGGTAGGCCGGGCCGTCGAGGAGCAGCGCCAGACAGGTCCAGACGGCGGAGAATCCGGCGAAGACGGTCGCCTGGTACAGGCAGGAGCGGCGCAGCTCCGGCTCGGTGCGCAACAGGCGCAGCGGCCCGGCCAGAAGCGCGGGGTAGGACTGCCGGGAGCCAGGAGCCGTCGCGGGCACCGCGAACGCCAGCACGGTGGCGAGGAGCAGGGCCACGGCCGCGGCCACCAGGTACGGGGCACGCCAGCCCAGCCATTCGCCGAGCGTGCCGCTGAACGTACGGGCCAGCAGCATGCCGCCGGTGGACCCGCTCAACAGAGTGCCGATCACCGCGCCCCGGCGGTCGGGAGCCACGAGACCGGCCGCCAGTGGGCCGACGACCTGCGCGGCCACCGTGGTCAGCCCGACCACGGCGCTGAGCACGACAAGGGGTTGCAGGGCGGGCGCGCAGCCCGCGGCCAGCAAGGCCAGTCCGGTGAGAGCGAGCAGGACGACGAGGAACGAGCGGTGCGCGAACCGGTCGCCGAGGGGAACCAGCAGGACGATGCCGGCCGTGTATCCGATCTGTGTGGCGGTCACGGCCAGCGCGGCCGTGTCGGACGGCACATGCAGTCCGTCCGCGAGGAGCGGGGTGACGGCCTGCGGGAAGTAGATGTTGCCCACGGCCACAGCGCAGGTGACGGCCAGGAGCAGGACCAGCCGACGGCTCATCGGCGGGCCGCAGGGGTGCGGGGATGCGTCATGGCCACAGTCCACGGCACCGGCGGCCCGGAGCCCATCGATGTAGCGTAGAGCTTAATGATCAGCTTCGCACTCGACGTCGAGGACCTCGCGGACACCCGGTTCGCGGTCTCGCCGTTGCAGGAAACCGTGTTCAGCCTGCGGGTCCTGCACAGTCCTGGGCTCTTCGCGCTGCATCTCCCGTGGCGCCGGTCCGTGCTCGGCAGGCTCGGGGCGCTGGACACCGGTCTGCTGATGTCCCTGGTGGCGCGCAGGCTGACGCTGCCGGACTTCCTGACCCCCAGGCCCGCGGGCTTCGCCCCGGCCTTCGAAGAGGAACTGGCCCAGGTCCGCGCCACTCCCCCGGACCTGGTACGCCGTGACCTGCTTGCCACCCACGCGCCGGACCCGCTCCCCGAAGCGCTGCGCGACGCGGCCTCGCGTGCCGACGCGCCGGTCGTCCGGCTCCGGAACACCATCTGTGAGCTGCTGCGGGACTACTGGGAGAGCGCCGTGCGGCCGTGGTGGCCGCAGATACGGCTCGTGGTGGAAGCCGACATGACGTATCGCGCGCGGCAGCTGGCCATGGGCGGCACCCGGCTGCTCTTCGCCGACATGCATCCCAACCTGCGGTGGCACGACGGCGTGCTGTACATCGACAAGATGATCAGCAGGCACCACGCGGCGGCCTCGGGCCGGGGACTGCTCCTGCTGCCCTCGGTGTTCGCCCACAAGCCCGCGCCACCGGTCAGCCCGGAGGCGCCCCCGTCCCTGGTCTATCCCAGCCGCGGGATCGGGACGCTCTGGGCGCCGGCGCCGACCACCGGCACGCATGACCTCGTGTCGCTGATCGGCGCCCCTCGCACGAGACTGCTCACCCTCCTGGAGGAACCGCTGCCCACGGTCGAACTGGCCCGCCGCCTGCGGGTGACGCCCAGCGCCGTGTCCCAGCACCTGCGCGTCCTGCACGCGACCGGGCTGGTCACGCGCGCCCGCCACGGGCGGCAGGTGCTGTACCGGCGCAGCACCCTCGGCGATCAGCTGACGGGGGACGCCCCGCAGCGGTGACCGCCGTACGCCCGTGACCTCAGCGCGAGCGCGTCAGGCTGATGCGGTGCACCGAGTCGACGCGGTCCGCGCCCGCCGCGGACTTGTCCACGACGTAGGCCGTACCGCGGCGGACCGTGACGTGGTTGGGGTTGGGGCCGGTGGCCAGGTCGGCCAGGACGGTGCCCTTCTCCGGGTCCACGACGGTCGTGGTGCCGCTGCCCCGGTTGGCGACGAAGACCCGGCCGGAGCGGTGGTCGGCCGCGACGGAGATGGCGCCGGCGCCGGTGGTGACGGTCCGGGTGACGGTGCCCTTGCGCAGGTCGACGACGGAGAGGGTGCCCGCGGCCTGGTTGGCCGTGTAGGCGGTGCGGCCGTCGGCGGACAGTTCGATGCCGATGGGGGCGTCACCGGTGGGGATGAAGCGCGGCTCGGACTTGTACGGGCCGACCACGATGATCCGGTCGTTGGTCAGGTCGGTGGCGTAGGCGGTGCCGGTGCGGGTGTCGACGGCGAGTCCGGCGGTGCCCGCGCCCTCGACCTTGACCCGCTTCTTCTCCTTGAAGGTACGGGTGTCGAAGGCGACCAGGGAGCCGTCGCCGAAGCCGCTGGCCCAGGCGAGGTCATGGCGCTTGTCGATGACGACCTCGCGGGCGTGGGCGACGCCCGGGAGGGTGGCGAGGTGCTTGCCGGTGCGCTGGTTGTAGACGGCCACCGAGTTGTTGCGGGTGTTGGTGGTCCATACGGTGTCGTGCTCGTCGTCCACGGCCACGCCGTAGACCGCCTCGACCGCGCCGGTCGCCTGGTCGGTGACCGGCGGCGTGTAGGCGGCCTTGGTCTTGAGCGTCTTCGGATCGACCTTCAGCAGTCTGGACTGGGTGACCGGCGGGCGGCCGACGGCCGTCGTGGTCCACAGGACGTGGTGGCGCTCGGAGTAGGCCGACTGGTAGAGGCCGGTGGCCAGTTGGGCGGTGTCCACGCGGTACGACGGCTGGTGCGCGGCCCCGCCGTGCGGGTGCCGGTCGTGCGCGACGGCGGTGCCGCTCACCGCGAGGACGCTGCCCGCGGCGACGGCGAGGGCGGTCGCGCGGCGGACGAGACGGCGGGAAACGGTGCGGGGCTGCGGGGACTTGGTGGCGCTCATGGTCTTCACTCCTCGGGGAGAGGCAGGCAAGAGGAAGGTCCGGGGGGTGATCCACCCGACACGATCAAAGGTTAGCTTAGCCTTACCTAAGTTGCGCACTGAAAGCAGGTGTTCAGGCCGGAGTCGCGCCGCCTCCAACTCCCACCGTGCGAACGGCTGTTGCACCGTCCAGCTCGGCCAGACGCGCCGCGACCACCGCCGCGATCCCGTCCATCCAGCGCGGCTGCGTCATCTGCGGATGCAGGCACTCCACGTCGTGGTTGGCCAGCTCGCCCTGCACGTACGGCGTCCACGCCTCCCGGGTCAGCCAGTCCTCGGCGCGTGGCGCGGCGGCGGTGAAGAACAGCACGTCGCCGGTGAACACCCGGTGCCGGTGCTCCCGCATGAGGCGGGCGTTGTTGACGACGATGTCCACGACCGCGGACAGCGTCCGGTCGGACAGCCCGGCCAGCGCGCTGCCCTCGCGGCGCAGCGTCTCCAGGACGTCCTCCCGCGTCAGCTCGTCCGTCCGCTCGAAGCCCGCCATCCGCAGCAGAGCGGTCAGCGCGTCGGTCTCCTTCGGTACGGCCTGGTCGCGCCACTGGTCGGACGGGTACGCGTCCAGCAGGGCCAGGAAGTCGACCTCCTCCCCCGCCTCCTGGAGCCGCACCGCCACGGTGTGGGCGAGGACGCCGCCCACGGACCAGCCGAGCAGCCGGTAGGGGCCGTGCGGCCGGACGGTGCGCAGCTGCCGTACGTAGTCGGCGGCCATCTCCTCCATCGTCGCCGGGAGGGGTTCGTCGCGGGCCAGGCCGCGGGCCTGGAGGCCGTACACCGGCTGCGCCGGGCCGAGCCGGGACAGCAGGCCCGAATAGCACCAGCTGATGCCGCCCGCCGGGTGCAGCACGAACAGCGGCGCGCGGTCGCCGGCCTGGCGCAGCGGCAGCAGCACGTCCAGCGCGTCGCCGCCGGACCCGTCGCCGTCCAGGCGGGCGGCGAGCGCGGCCGGGGTGCGGTCCTGGAAGAGCGCGCCGATGGCCAGTCGCACGCCGAGCGTGTCGCGTACGCGCGCCATCAGGCGGGCCGCCAGCAGCGAGGTGCCGCCCAGGTCGAAGAACGCGTCGTCCACGCCGACCCGGGGCAGGCCCAGCACCTCGGCGAACAGCCGGGTGAGGGTCTCCTCCCGGTGGGTGCGCGGGGCGCGGCCGGGCCCCGAGGTGAAGGCGGGGGCGGGGAGCTGCTTGCGGTCCAGCTTGCCGTTGGGGCTGAGCGGGAACGCGTCCAGCACGAGCACGCTGTTGGGCACCATGTGCTCCGGCAGCGTGCGGGCGAGCGCGTCGCGCAGTTCCTCCGGGTCGGGCGGGGCCGCGCCGTCGCCGCTCTCGGGCGTGACATAGCCGGTCAGCCGCTGGTCGCCGGGCCGGTCCTCGCGCACCACCGCGCAGGCCGCGCCGACGGCGGGCAGGGCGGCCAGCGCCTCCTCGATCTCGCCGAGTTCGACGCGCTGGCCGCGCAGTTTGACCTGGTGGTCGGTGCGGCCGAGGTAGAGCAGTTCGCCGCGATCGGTCCAGCGGGCCAGATCGCCGGTACGGTACATACGGCTTCCCGCGGGCCCGTACGGGTCGGTGACGAAGCGGGTCGCGGTCAGCCCGGGCCGTCCCAGGTAGCCGTCGGCGAGCTGGGTTCCGGCGAGGTACAGCTCGCCGGGGACGCCGGGCGGGCAGGGGCGCAGGGCCGCGTCCAGGACGTACAGGCGGGTGTTCCAGACGGGCGCCCCGATGGGCACCGGCCCCTCACCGTCGGGCGCGCAGGCGTGGTACGTGACGTCGACGGCGGCCTCGGTGGGGCCGTACAGGTTGTGCAGTTCGACTCCGGGCAGCGTCCGGGCGAACTCGCGGGCCGTCTCGCGCGGCAGCGCCTCGCCGCTGCAGAACACCCGGCGCAGCCCCGTGCAGGCCGCCGCGTCCGGTTCGGCGAGGAACACCTGGAGCATGGACGGGACGAAGTGGCAAGTGGTGACGGCCTGTTCGCGGATGACGCGGGCCAGGTAGGCGGGGTCGCGGTGGCCGCCGGCGTCGGCCACCACCAGCGTGGCGCCCTGGCGCAGCGGCCAGAAGAACTCCCACACGGACACGTCGAAGCCGGAGGGCGTCTTCTGGAGCACCCGGTCACCCGGTTCCAGGCCGTACTGCCCCTGCATCCAGCGCAGCCGGTTGTCGATGGCCCGGTGGCCGACCACGACGCCCTTGGGGCGGCCGGTGGAGCCCGAGGTGTAGATGACGTACGCGGGGTGGTCCGGCGTGAGCGGGCGCGGCGGGACGGTGCCGGGGTACGCGGTCAGGTCGAGGCCGTCCAGGACGACCGCCGGCACCTGCCCGTCGCCCGGTACGCGGCCCTCCCGGTCGGTGATCACGCACACCGGCCGGGCGTCGTCGAGCATGTACGCGAGCCGGTCGGCGGGGTAGTCGGGGTCCAGCGGCAGGTAGGCGCCGCCCGCCTTGAGGACGGCGAGCAGGGCGAGGACGAGGTCGGCGGAGCGCGGTACGGCGACGGCGGCCGGCGTACCGGGGCGCACGCCCAGGGACGCGAGGTGGCGGGCCAGCCGGTTGGCCCGGGCGTCGAGTTCGGCGTAGGTCCACGCGGTGTCCCCGTGGACCAGCGCGGTGGCGTCGGGGGTGCGGGCGGCCTGGGCCTCGATGGGGCCGATGAGGGTGGTGGGCGGCAGCGGCCGGGATGTGGTGTTGAACGTCTCCAGTACGAGGGTCCGCTCGGCCGCGGTGGCGATGCCGTGCGTGCCCAGGGGCTCGTGCGGGTCGGCGTGCGCCAGCCGGGAGAGCAGGTCGAGGAACCGTTCCTGGTGGCGGCCGAGTTCCGCCTCCTCGTACAGCGCGGGGTTGGCGTCGTAGTCGAGGCGCAGGCCGCGGCCGTCGGCGCGGTCGTAGACGTTGACGGTCAGCTCGTCCACCGGTCCGGTGGACAGGTTGTGCGCGGTGGCCGGGGCGCCCGCGAAGTCCAGTCCGTAGTCGAACGGCATCACGTTGACCAGCGGCCCGACCAGCGCCCGGTCCGCGCCGAGCAGTCCGAGGTCGCGGCGGATGTCCTCGTACCGGTAGCGCTGGTGGCGGCGGGCCGACCGGATGCCGAGGACGACCTGGCGGGTCAGTTCGGCGAAGGTGGCGGCCGGGCTCGCGGTCAGCCGCAGCGGCAGTACGTTCATGACCATGCCGGGGACGCGCAGCGCCACCGAGCCCATCCGGCCCATCATCGGCAGCCCGAGGACGACCTCCTCGGCGCCGGTGGCGCGGGACAGGTACAGCGCCTGGGCGGCGAGCAGCACGTCGGGCCAGGTGGCACGGACCGAGGAGGCCAGCTCCTTGAGCCGGCCGGTGGCCTCGGGGTCCAGGTGCGCGGTGCGGCGCAGGTGGGTGCGGGAGGGCAGGGCGGTGCGCCCGGCCAGACCGACGGCCTCGGGCCGGTCCGCGAACGCCTCGTTCCAGTGCCGCCGGTCGGCTTCGTACGTCTCCCCCGCCCGGTACGCGGCGTCCTCGGCGACCAGGTCGGTCAGCCGCCCGAAGGGGCTGGGGCCGACGGGTTCGCCGGCCGCGAGCGCCGTGTAGACCTCGGCGGTCCGGCGGGCCAGCAGCGAGTAGCCGAAGCCGTCCATGACGACGTGGTGGACGCGCTGGTACCACAGCCAGCGGGTGTCGCCGACACGGAACAGCGCGTGCGCGAACAGCGGACCGGCAGCCAGGTCGAACGGCTCGGACAGGTCGGCCCGCATCCAGGCGCGCGCCGCGCCGTCGGGGTCGCCTTCCGTACGCAGGTCCGCCAGATGAAGCGGCAGCGGCGCAGGGCAGGTGCTCAGCGGAAGCTGGCGCGGCCCGCCGTCGGTCTCGACGATGCGGACCCGCAGCGCGTCGGCCTCGGCGACCACCCGGTGCAGTGCGTCGGAGAACAGCGCCGGGTCCACCGGGCCGTGGATCTCCAGGTATTCGGCGGTGTTCTGCGCGGGGCTCGCCGGGTCCAGGGCCTGCGCGTACCACAGGCCGGTCTGCGCGGCCGTCAGCGGCAGACCCTCGGCGGTCTCCCGGCTGCGCATACCGGCATCCGGGCCGTCCGTACCGGTGTCGCGGACGCGCGCTCCGGTGTCGACCGGCGCCGTCACGAGGCGACGCCCAGGATGCGGGCCCACGCCTCGATGGCGGGCTGCTCGGCGAGGTCCACGAAGCCGGCCCGGGTGTCGTGGTCGCGCCGCCAGCGTTCCAGGAGCGCCATGATGCGGACCGAGTCCATGCCGTAGTCCACGAGGTTCTCGTCCACCGGGATGTCGGCCGGGTCCTCGCCGAGCACGTCGGCGACGTCCGCGCGCAGGTGATCGATGGTCAGTGCCATGGCGTGTCGTTCTCCTTGAGCGTGTGGCCGGCGGGGCCGGCCGGGAGGGGGCCGTACGTCGGCGGACGGCCGCGGGGCGGGCGCCCGGCCGGGCGCTGCCCGGCCGGTGGCGGCGCGGTCCGTTACTTGGTCATGGCCTGGTGAATGTCCTCCAGGACGGACATGGCCGCCAGACCGCCGCCGAGGCTGGTCCACTTCGAACCGTCGATCTCGGTGGCGTGGCCGTCGCGGACGGCGCCGAGCTGCCGGTAGGCGGGCTTGTTCTTCAGCTCGGCGAACAGGTCGGCGTCCTTGCCCTTGGCGGCGAGGGTGCCGATGAACAGCCAGTCGCCGTCGATCTGCTTGATGTCCTCGTCGCTGATCGGGGTGGAGTGGCCCTGGCCGCGCTCGTTCTGGATGCCGGGCCGCTTGAAGCCGAGGTCCTTCAGGACATCGCTGATGAAGACGCCCTGCTGCATCACGGCGGTGCCCTTGGCGGAGTAGCGGGCGACGGAGACGGTGGCGCCCGCGTGCGCGCCCAGCTTCTTCTTCAGCCCGGCGACCTTGGCGTCGTAGCCCGCGACGAAGCTCTTGGCCTCGTTCTGCTTGCCGAGGGCCCGGCCGGTGAGGTCGAGGGCCTTCTTCCAGTCCTTGTCCTTGCCGATGGTGACGACGGTCGGCGCGATGGCCTTCAGCTGCTGGAGCACCTTCTGGTCGGCGAGCTGCCCGGCCAGGATGACGTCCGGCTTGGCGCGCAGCACCTTCTCGATGTCGGGGCCGGTGACGGCGCCGACGACCGGTATGCCGTCCGCGCGCCCGGCGAGGTATTCGGGGGCGCCCTTCTGGCCGCGGCCCGCGGTCAGCCCGACCGGCTTGACCCCGAGCGCCAGCGCGGAGTCGAGGTCCATCTCGCTGAGCGCGACCACCTTGGCCGGCTTGGCGGGCACCTCGACCTCGGCGCCGGTGGCGTCGGTGACGGTGACCTTGCCGGCGCCGCCGGTCTTCGCCTTCTCCGAGCCGCCGGCCCCGTCCCCTCCGCAGGCGGTGAGGGCCAGCGCCAGGGCGGTGGTGACGACGGCCGCCGCGGTCGGGCGGACGCGCGGCGAGGGGTGCGTGGACATGTCTGTAGTCTCCGAGTCGTGAAGTCCGGCGCCGGGGCGGCGTTTGACGGAACGGTTGTTTCGGGGCATGCCGGAAATACCAAGGCGTTCGGTCCTGTCGGGCGACAGAAACCCCGATCGATCCTTAGGTTAGGCTAACCTTATGTTGGTTGCGCAAGAGACCGGGGCCCCTGTAGGCGGCACCGAGCCCCCTCCGCCCCGGCCGCCCGGACCCCGCCGGCGCATCCTGACCGCCGCCGTCGCCCTGACCGCGCTGCTGGCCGTCCTGATGGTGCTGTCCCTGCTCATCGGCACCGGCTCCAGTCCCGTCGCGCGTGCCTGGGACTTCCTCCTGGGCGACCCGTCCGCCCGCGCCGACGCCCAACTCCGGCTCGCCGTCCTCGACGTACGGCTGCCCCGCACCCTCGCCGCCGTCCTCGTCGGCGTCTCCCTCGGCGCAGCAGGCTGCCTCCTCCAGGCCGTCACCCGCAACCCTTTGGCCGAAACCGGACTGCTCGGCGTGAACTCGGGCGCCGCGCTCGGCGTCGTCATCGGCCTCACGTACTTCGGGGTGCGGTCGTCGTACGCCCTGCTCGGCTGGGCGCTCGCCGGAGGGATGGCCGCCAGCGCCGTGGTCCTGCTCCTCGCCGCCTCGGGCCGGGCCGCGGCGTCACCGCTGCGGCTGGTGCTGGCCGGCTCCGCGCTCGGCGCCACCTTCCACGGCATGACCTCCTACGTCCTGCTCAGCACCCAGTCGACCTTCGACACCTTCCGCTACTGGACCATCGGCTCCCTGGCCGGCCTCAAGACCTCCGACACCTACCCGCTGATCCCGCTCATCGCCATCGGCCTGCTGGTCGCCTTCGGCGCCGCCCGTCCGCTGGCCGCCCTGGCGCTCGGCGACGACGGCGCGCGGGCGCTGGGGCACCGCCCCGGCCTGATCCGGGTGGTCGTCGCCGGGGCGGTGACGCTGCTGGCCGGGTCGGCGGTGGCGATCGCCGGGCCGATCGCCTTCCTCGGCCTGCTGGCCCCGCACGCCGCCCGCGCCGTCACCGGCCCGCGCATGGCGGCGCAGCTCGCCCTGTCGGCCCTGATCGCCGCCGATGTGATGATCGCGGCCGATATCTTCGCCCGGGTCGCCATCCGCCCCTGGGAGACCCCCGTGAGCGTCCTCCTCGCCTTCGTCGGCGGACCGTTGCTGATCTGGATCGCCCGCTCCCGGCGGCTGTCCACGGCGGGAGGCACGGCATGACGGACCCGACGGCGAAGGGCCGGGCGGCCCGTATCCCCTCCCCCAGGCCGCCCGCCGAAACCGGCCCCCATACGGACCCGGCCCCCTCCACGGCTTCCGCACCTCCCCCGGACGTCACCCCGCCCGACAGCCTCGTCCTGCGGACCGGCGCCCTCTCCTGGCTGTTCCCCCGCCGCGGCGCGCTGGTCGCCGTGGCGCTGGGGCTGCTGATCCTGGTCCTGGTCGCACTCGGCACACTCGCCAGCTCCACCGGCATGGGCTTCGCCGAAACGCTCTCCGGCCTGTTCGGTACGGGCGATCCGGCCACCGTGATGCTGGTCCAGGACTTCCGGCTGCCGCGGATCGCCGTCGGCGTCATGGTCGGCGCGGCACTGGGCATCGCCGGCTGCCTCACCCAGACGCTGGCCGGCAACCGGCTCGCCACCCCCGACATCATCGGCGTGAACGAGGGCGCCACCGCGGCCGTCGTCGCCTCCGTCGTCGGCTCGTCCACCGGCATGATCGGCGAGTGGTGGCTCGGGCCGGTCGGCGCGGTGCTGGCCGCCGCGCTGGTCGTGCTGTGCGCGGGCGGCGCCGGCCACCGGGGCCACCGCGTCCTCGTCGTCGGCATCGGCGTCTCGACCGTCGTCGGCGCCGTCACCGACCTCGTGATGTCCCGCCAGAACGACAACACCGCGGGCGGCGTCTTCCTGTGGACGGTCGGCAGCCTCAGCGGCCGCGACTGGTCGGTCGGCACACCGCTGCTGCTGGTCCTGCTCGTCCTGCTTCCGTTCGCCCTCGCCACCGGGAACCGGCTGCAACTGCTGCGCTTCGACGACGACACGGCCGCCGGACTCGGCGTGCCCGTCCGCCGCATCCGCGCCCTCGCGCTGGCCCTCGCGGTGGTGCTCTCCGGCGCGGCGGCGGGCATCGGCGGCCCCATCGCCTTCGTCGCACTGGCCGCCCCCGTCCTCGCCGACCGCCTCGGCGGCCGGTCGCGGGTACCCGTACTGGCCTCCGGGCTGGTGGGCGGCGCCCTGATCGCCGGGGCCGACGCACTGGGCCGGGTGATCGCCCCCGTCGAGATCCCCGTCGGCGTGATCACCAGCGTGCTCGGCGGCCCCTTCCTGCTGTGGGTACTCTTCCGCCCGGAGCGGGGGACGGGGCGGCGGTGACCCGGTGGGGGCGGGCATGGCCGTACGGGCGGACATCGCCATACGGCCGAGCCGGCTCAGAACCCGCGACCGTCCCCCCACCAAGCAACCGCAGCGGGCCCCCACTCCGGCCCACCCCCCTCGGCACGAATGACCTCGACATCATCGAAGCCATACGCGGCAAGCCGGTCCAACGCCTCGGCAACCAGAATCTCCGGCACCGAAGCGCCGCTGGTCAGCCCCACGATGGACATGCCCCGCAGCCAGGCCGGGTCGATCTCCTCCGCGCAGTCGACCAGATGGGCCGCGGGCACACCGGCCAGGACCGCCGTCTCGGCCAGCCGGGCCGCGGCGGCGGACTTCCGTGAGCCGATCACGAGTACCAGGTCGCAGACGCCGGACAGCCGTCGCACCGTCGCCTGCCGGTTGCGCGCCGCATAGCAGATGTCGTCGCCGGGCGGGCCGAGCACCGCGGGGAACCGTGCCTTGAGCGCGTGGACGGTCACCGCCGTCTCGTCCACCGACAGCGTCGTCTGCGACAGCCAGACCACCCGCCCCTCGTCCGCGACCCGGAGGTACGGGACGTCGTCGGGGCCGCCCACCAGGTGGACGCGGTCCGGCGCCTCACCCAACGCGCCGAGCACCTCCTCGTGCCCCTCGCGGCCGATCAGGAGGATGTCATAGCCCTCGCGGGCGAACCGCCGGGCCTCCACGGGGACCTTGGTGATCCGCGGGCAGCTCGCGTCGACGGTGGTGAGACCGCGCCGCGCCGCCTCGGCGTGGGCCTCGAAGGCGGTCCCGTGCTCCGGGAGGACCAGGACCGCGCCCTCGGGCACCTCGTCGGCCGCCCCGACGAAGACCGCTCCCCTGCGCTCCAGGGCGCGGACCACATGCGCGTTGCGGACGGTCTGCTGACGGACGTACACCGGCGGCCCGTACCGGTCCAGGGCCTTCTCCACGGTGACGACGGCACGGTCCACCCCCGCGCAGTAGCCGCGGGGCGAGGCGAGCAGGACCCGCCCGGGTCCCGCGGTCGCGGCGGCGGAACGGGCAGCGGACGATACGGAGTACGTCATGGGGTCCTCACGGTGGCGATGGTGGCGAGCTGGTACGGCGCGGCCCGTACGGCCGACGGGAACGGGGGCCTTCGAGGGAGTCGTGCGTTCCGGGCGCGCCGTATTCCGGCCTCCGGCCGCGTCCCGTGGGGCGGATGACGCGGCCGGAGAGTTTGTGCGGTCCCCTGACCGGGGTGCTCGGCACGGACGGCTCCGGCCGCTCCCCCACATTTCCCCTTTCCCGTTACCGCGGCTCCCTTTACAGCGACGACCGGACATCCGCATGGGCGAACCTCTCCGGCCCGTCCGTGGAAATCGCGGTGTCACTCCATGAGTTCACGCGCCGAAAGGCCCTCATTCCGGTTCGGCGACCGCAGCGTGTTGAACGTGTTGTGCGGCAATGGCGCAACAACAGGCGTTCGCACGCGCGGCATTCACTCCGGATTCCGTACGAACGCGTCCACCCGGCGCAACAGGGACCGGACCGGTCGGCGCGTGGCGTGCACCCGCAGTTCCCCGCGCAGCCCGGCGAGAATGCGGTCGGCGCGGCCGGAGCGCAGGTGCAGGTAGTCGTCGAGGAACCGGTGCCAGGTCGCGCACGCCTCCTCCAGCCGGCCGTCGCCGAGGAGCAGCCGGGCGATCTCCGCGCGGGTGAGCGCGCAGGGGAGGTACGCGGTCGCCGAGCGCTGCTCCAGGGACGCGCGCAGGGCGGTGATCGCCGCCGTGCGGTCCCCCAGGAGCGCCAGCGTCCGCCCCTTCCGGCAGGCGAGCGCGGCCCCGGAGGAACCGGGTACGCAGCGCCCTGACGTGCGCCGATCGGACATCTCGTACTGCTGCCGCGCCACCTCCGACAGGGAGGCCAGCGCGCGGCGGCGGTCCCCGACCGCGGCCTGGGCGAGCGCGAGTTGGGCCAGCAGCGGCGCCCGCACCTCGGGGGGCGCGTCGGCCGTGGCGATGCCGAGGGCCGCCACGGCCAGGCGCAGGGCCGTGCGGCGGTGGCCGAGGTCAAGGGCGTGGCCGCTCATGCTCCGCAGCACGACGGCGTACGTCGTACGGTCACCGGCCTCGGCGGCCAGGAGGAGAGCGGCACGGTGATAGTGCTGGGCCGCGCCGTTGCACACGTCGTCGACGTACATGCCGGCGAGCACATGGACCAGCCGCGCCGCCTCGGCCAGCAGCGGGAGGTACATACTCTCGGGGCCTCCCGCATGCAGCCGGGGCACCACATCGTCGTGGAGATAGGACACCAGGGCCGAACGGGCGTGGCGGCCGCCGAAGTCACCGGCACGGCGGAAGAAATCCGTGGCGCTGCGCAGTCCCGCGGCGCCTCCCGGGCGGCCGGTGTCTTTCCGCGACAACGGCCGCTCCGTAACGGCGCTTTCGGCGCTCCTTCCCGGCCACACCGGCGCATCGATTTCCACGGCGTTGTAGACGGACTGCTGCACCAGACGCCGCCGCGCGGGGTCGGCGTCCATTCCGCACAGCGTGGCCAGCAGCGGCACCGCGCGCCTTTCCCCGTCGGCACCCTTCCGCACGTACGCGTCGAGGCTGTCGAGGACATCAGGGGCGGCGGATTTCCCCATGCCCAATGCTCCGAGGGGAACGGGACGGCGGAGTTTGCGGGTGAACGCCTCGGCGATCAATTCCCTGGTACGCGGGCGGGGAACCGACCCGGCCAGCCAGTGCGCCACCGAGGTGCGGTCGTAGCGCAGCCGTATACCGTTCTCGGCACCGAGCGCGTTGACGTTCCTCGCCAGGGCTTCATAGGTCCAGCCGGCTGCCGAGAGCAGCGCCCGCAGGGCATCGTTGGCTGCGCGACGGTCGGCGGCCATCCCCCTCCTCCAACGCGTGGAACCGCACCAGGGTTGCGCCGCGACCCGGGCAGCGTCATACAGCTGAACGCCCGTCGTCTTGGCAGGTGTCCCGCACCTCCGTGTCCGGCCGGGAGGACTTCGCAAGCCGTCCCGCCGGTGCGCAGGCACCGGTCAGCGGGGACTCGGCGGCGGCACGCGTGGCAGTCGTGCGACGCCTTCTGACCAGGCGGATGCAGGGAGCACTCTTCGTCTGGCGCGATGCCCACGCACGGTGAGCGATATTCCTACATTCGCTCTATCGGGCAATTACTAATATGAGATGAGACCACTGGGTTTCCGCGTACAGGAGAAGGCACCCGCACCGGGTTTCCGCCCGTCGGGCGCCGTACCACCGCGTCCGCCCCCTCAGAAGATACGGGGCTGGCCGGACGACGCGCTCAGGCCGCCGTCGACCGGGATGTGCACGCCGTTGACGAACCGGGCGTCGTCGCTCGCCAGGAACGCGATGACATCGGCGACCTCCTCGGGCTCGGCGGGGCGCCGCATCGGGATGCGCTGCCGGAACGCGGCCACCAGGGACTCGTCGGCGAGCAGGGGCCCGGCCATCTCCGTGGCGGTGAGGCTCGGGTGTACGGCGTTGACCCGTATGCCCTCGGCCCCGTGGTCGAGCGCCATGGCGTTGGTGAGGTTGACCACCGCGCCCTTCGCCGCGTTGTAGGCGGCCAGGCCCCAGTCCCCGCCGAGGCCGGAGACCGACCCGACGTTGACGATGCTGCCGCCGACGGCACGCAGATGCGGTACGGCGGCCCTGGACATGTAGAAGGTGCCGTCCACGTCGACGCTCATGATCCGACGCCAACCGGCCGTGTCGGTGTGCTCGACGGTGCCGCCGGTGGCGACCGCCGCGTTGTTGACCAGCACGTCCAGCCGGCCGTGGTCGCCGGTCACCGCTTCGACCAGAGCGGTGACCGCCGCTTCGTCGGAGATGTCCGCCACGTGCGCGACGACGGTCGAACCGTCGGGCGCCCCGGTGACCGTCCGGCGCAGCTTCTCCTCCGTACGCCCGACCGCGACGACGGTGGCGCCCTCGCGTGCGAAACGGTGCGCCGTGGCGGCACCGATCCCGGACCCGGCGCCGGTGACGATCACGACCTTGCCGGCGAAGCGCCCCTCGCTGCTCATGATCAGTTTCCCCTCAAGTGGTGCAGACCTGAAAGCTGTTGCCCAGGGAACCGACGGGCCCGGCTTTCTGTTCCCGTCCGCACCGGGCACCGCGGCCCGCACCGCACATCACAGGACGCCGGCGCCAAGGAGCTGACGCCGGCGTCCCGGAACCGGGGGAAAACCCTCTCAGCCGAGGCCGGTCATGATGCGCCCGACGAGCTCCCGGTTGCCCGCGGGAATCGCGGCCATGCCCAGGTCGGGAGTGTTGGTGTTCGTGTCCGCGGCAGCCGTGTCCTTCTTGGTGCCGGTGGTCGCCGTGTCCTTCTTGGTGCCGGTGGTCGCCGTGTCCTTCTTGGTGCCGGTCTGGCCGTTCGTCTTACCGGCCTGGCCGTTCGTCTTCGGCGGTGTCCCGGGGTCGTCGGTCGCTCCCGCGACGGGGGCTCCGGCGACGACGGTAACCGCGGCCAGCGCCGCGCCGGCCAGGGTGAGACGTATACGCATGCAGATCGCTCCTAAGTCGTGAACCAGCTACGTACGTCTTCAGCACACCCGCTCCCGCCGGCCGCCGCATGCCGGCGGAGGCAGCCGGGTGGCCCGGGGGTGATCCCCCGGATGGCGGTGTCCAAGGACGGCCGGACGGTGCTCGGCAAGCGCTTCGCCGCAGGTCAGCGGCCCAACCGCCGCACCGGCCGCCCCTTTCCGAGCCCTCAAGCAAGGTAACCCTCCCCCACCCCCGCCGGCGACATACTGCCCCCCGGCCCCGCCGACCGCTGCCGGTCGCCGTTCTGCCTGGTCTCCACGTCCGACGCACAGGGCAACTGCGACGTCTCCCCACACGGCGACCTGCCCGGTTTCACCCAGGTCCTGGACGCCACCACACCGGCCCTGCCGGACCGGCCGGGAAACCGGCGGGCCGACACCTTCCACAACGTCCTGGAGAACCCGCACGCCGGGCTGCTCTATCTGATACCGGGCGGCAAGGACGTACTCCGCATCAACGGCAGGGCACGCGTCCTCACCGACGCGCCGTTCTTCGACGCCATGACGGTCCGGGGGGCAGCGGCCCACGCTCGCCCTGCTCCTCGACATCGACGAGATATACCTGCGTGTACCTGCACTGCCCCGCGTCGCTGCGGCGCTCCGGCGTGTGGGAGCCGGAGATCTGGAGCGCCTCCGGCTGACCGGCGCGGGGGCCGGTGCGGGGCCGGAGGCGCGGACGGCCCGTAGGGGCCTACGAGCCGTACGGGCTATGGAACATGCGCGTCAGGCGGTCTTGCGGGCGACCGCCCCGTACATGGCGATGTCCCGGTCGTCGACCGCTTCCTGGTCGGCGTCCGGGCGCCAGTGGTGCACCTGCGTCAGCCCCGGGGCGACGAGGTCCATCCCTGCGAAGAACGCTTCCGCCTCGGCCCGCGTCCGCAGCTTCATCGGCATGCCCCGGCCGGCGTACTCGTCGGCGACCCGGTTGACCTCGCGCGGCGCGAAGTCGGCGGTGCCGATCGTCATGGCCACGAAACTGCCCGCGGGCAGCGGCTCCAGAAGGCGCCGCACCAGGCTGTGGTCCTCGGGCGGGAGCATGAAGTGCAGAATGCCGATGATCATCAGGCCGACCGGCTTCCGCAGGTCCAGCAGCTCCTGGAACTGCGCGGAGCCGATGATGGCCTCGGGGTCGCGCATGTCCGCGTCGACGTACGCGGTCCGGCCCTCGGCGGAGCCGGTCAGCAGCGTCCGCGCGTGGGTCAGCACGATCGGGTCGTTGTCGACGTACACCGCCCGCGCGTCGGGCCGTATCTCCTGGACCACCTCGTGCAGGTTGGGCGAGGTGGGCAGCCCGGTGCCGATGTCCAGGAACTGCCCGATGCCCTCCTCCTGGGCGAGGTAACGGGCGGCGCGGTGCATGAACTTGCGGTTGGCCCGCATGTGCACGGGCAGCGCCGGCCACTCCCGGCACATCGCGTCGCCGGCCTCGCGGTCCACGGCGTAGTGGTCCTTGCCGCCGAGGATGTAGTCGTACACACGCGCCGAGTGCGCCGTACCGGTGTCGATACGGTCCGCCGGGTATCCCTGGTCCAACACCCTTGCTCCTTACGGTCATACGGCACCACGACGGTCCGGTGCCAGGGGGAGTCTAGGCTGCGGCCGATCAGCGCCCTTCCAGTGGCCTGCGGTTTTACCGGCTGCCTACCAGTCGGTGAGGTCGACCACGCGTGCACAGTGCGGATCGTCGGCGCCGGTCGTCGTGAGGCGCTGTTCGTCGAGCAGCGACGGCAGGGCCGCCAGCAGCGCCGTCAGAGCGCCGCCGGGACGTACATCGGCGGCCGTCACCCCGGGGGGAGCCTCCTCGGCGTCGAGATAGAGACGCAGCCGGTCCGGGGCCAGGAACAGGAAGCCGCACAAACGCGCCTCCGGGGGTTCCTCGGTGGAGGGGGAGGCGAGACAGCGCAGGAGCGTGAGGCTCCAGTCGTCGTTGGTGAAGGGGGCCGGTGTCACGGTCGCGGGGTCCACGGTGAACAGGGTCATTCCCATGACGGTGCCGACCCTGTCGCGGGGGTAGATGTGGGTGCCCGTGTGAACGGTACGCAGGAGGGCGGCGATGTCGTGCGGTGTGCGCAGCGCGTCGCCCGTACGCAGGGGGATCTCGTATGCGGTGAGCCGGTCCGGGGCGTACTCGCCCTTGTCGCCGAGCACGACGCGCACGGCGTCCGTCGCGGAAGGCGCCGGGAGGACGCCGCGTACGTACTGGTCCTCGACGAGGGGCGCGTCCACGTGGTGGATCAGCAGGCCCGCGATGTCGGCCTGCTGCTCCACGATCTCTTCCCGCTCGTACGTCACTGATTCACCCAGTTCGGACACTTCTGCATGCCCTTGCAATAGGCGGTGATCACGCCGATCGTATTCCCCTTCCCGGCGTCGTAACGCTTGTCGTCCGTCTTCCGCGCGTAGCGGGCCTTGACGATGATGGTCACCCGACCGTACTGGCGGTTCGAGGCAATGCCCTCGTACTGCAGGTTGGCCCCGTTCTTCTTGTCGACCTTGCCGCCGATCGGAATGTTCAGCAGATCGCACTTGCGGATGTTGTGCCGTCCGGTGAAGTGGTTCCAGCCCAGTTCGGCGTTGCCGATGCGCGTCGGTATCTCCCGGCCGTCGGGGTCGACCGCGCTGCACCTCTCCTTCTTGTTCCACCACGGTGCCGCGTTCGCGGGCGCGGCGGCCCCGGCGAGGAGGATCGTTGCAGCTGCGACGGGTGACAGAAACGCCGTGATCTTCTTCATGGCCCGACTGTGACATGCGCTTCCGCCGAATGCCACGCTCGCCCTGTCACCACATAACAAGCCTTCGTCGGGCATTTCGTGGGGCGTTGTGTCGGGCGTCACTTCGGGTGGTGCTTCGAGCGGCGCTTCGGGCGGCGTTTCGGGCGGCGTTTCGGGCGGCGCTTTTCGGTGCGGGCTTCCGCCGGGTCTGATCGCCGGGTCATATCGCCAGGCCTGATGCCCGTCACGTCTGGGGGGGGCGGCGTCAGTGCTGCCCGGCATCCCACCCGCGGTCGCCCGACCAGTCCACCCACGTCGGGTCATCGAGCAGCGACACCCCTTCCGGCAGCCCGGCACGCCGCAGAAACTCCTCCACATCGGCGTCCGAGTACGCCACGCCCAGGTCGGTGTCGAGCCCGGCCGTACGCACGGAAACCCGCCGGCCGCCGCTCGCGGACGGCCGGTGCACGGTGATCGGCGCAGTCATACCCCCAGCCTGGTCCCGCTCCCCGGCGACCGCGACCCGGCACCGGCCCGGATTCGGCCAACCGGCGGCCGCCGCCGCGGAGTGGGGGCGGGTGGGCGTGCGAGAAACTCACAACATGATCGAACGCGAATCCGCCATGCGTACCGTCCAGGAAATCCTGGACCTCGAAGACCCGGGACGGCTGCTGGTGACCGGCGCCGAGGAACACGAACTGGTGTGGATCGTCGGCTTCCAGTCCGCGGAATTCGTCCGCTCCGGCGACTACCGGGACTTCTTCGTGGGGCACGGCCCCTATTTGGTCGACCGCGTCGACGGCAGCGTGCATGCCGTCGGATCGGCAGCCGCGTTGAACAGGGAATGGGAGCATGACTACCGCACCCGCATCCGGGGACTTCCGGTACGGACGGCGGTGGACGCATTGCACGAGGAACTGCGCGCAATCCTGGCGGCACACGGCCGTATCCCCGCCATGCGCCTGCTACGCACCCGAGTCCCCGCCCTCAGCCCCACCCAAGCGGCCACCTACACGACCGCCCTCCATTCCGGCCCTCCCCCGGCCGCTCTCGCGGCCATCGTCACCAAAGCGCTCGTCCCGGAACCGAATCCCGTCCATGGCGTATGGACGGTCCGCGCGGCGTCCCCGGAGGCCGGACGCCCGTAGGCCGGCATCGCGGCTCGGCATCGCGTCCGGCATCTCGGTCCGGCGTTGGCGATGTTGACGGCAGCGACCGGCCGACGACGCGGCGAGTCCTCGCGAGGCCCGCGCCATAACCGATTGCCGAACGCGCACCCCGGTGGTCTCATTCGCGCATGGATCACGACGCGATGCTTGCGGTGTTCGACGACCGGATGAGGAAGAACGCACCGCCGGACGCCCCCGGCGCGTACGTCGAACGGGTAGGGGACGTGGTGCGCCAGACGGGCCCGGACACCGCCTGGAACGGAGTGCTGTGGTCCGCGCTGGACCGGTCCCGCGCGGACGAGGCCATCGCGGAGCAGATAGGCCACTACACGGCGCTCGGGCGGGAATTCGAGTGGAAACTGTACGGTCACGACCAGCCGGACGACCTCGCCGACCGGCTGGAGGCCGCCGGATTCGTCCCCGAGGAACCGGAAACCCTCATGGTCGCGCGCATCGCCGACCTCCCCACCGACAGCGCACTCCCCGCGGGCATCGAACTGCGCCCGGTGACGGACGCCGCCGGCGTGGAGCTGATGGCGCAGGCCCAGGAGGAGGCGTTCGGCAGGGACAGCACCCGGCACCGGCAGCAACTCCTGGCACAGCTCACCGAGCGGCCGGACACGGTCGTCGCCGTCGTCGCCATGGCCGGTGACGTCCCGGTGAGCGCGGCCCGGATGGAACTGGTGCCGGGCACCGGCTTCGCCGGGCTCTGGGGCGGCGGAACGGTGCCCGCCTGGCGCGGCCGGGGCATCTACCGCGCCCTGATCGGCTTCCGCGCCCGCATCGCCGCCGAACGCGGCTACCACTACCTCCAGGTCGACGCGTCCACCCAGAGCCGCCCCATCCTGCAGCGCCTGGGCTTCACCGCCCTGACCACCACGACTCCGTACGTGTACCGACCCCGCCACGCCACGTATTCCTGATGCGGCGCCATCAGAGAGGCGCGAGGATCATGAGGATCTCGTCGCGGTCGTCCCCGGGAGCCAGGCGCAGTGCGTCGGGCCAGCGGCCTATTTCCTTCCAGCCGAGCCGTCCGTAGAAGCGTTCCAGCCCCACTCCGCCGCGTGCGGCCAGGTGCAGGTGTTCCAGGTCCATCTCGTCCCGGGCGACCTGCTGGGCCAGTTCCATCAGCGCGACACCGATGCCGCGGCCGCGGACGCGGGGGTGGGTCTGGACGTGGTGCAGGGTCCCCCAGTGTGCGATGAGGGCGAAAGGGTCGCGGCGTAGGTTCAGCCAGCCCGCCACCTCCCCCTCGGACAGGGCCACGAGCAGGCGGCAGGTGTCCGGGGCGAGGCTGGTGAGGATGGCGTCGAGGGCGGGCGCCGCCTGCCGGTCGTCGATGGGCGGGAACGGGAAGCCGGCCGCCCCGCCGGCGTTGGTGACATCGACCCAGCAGTCGATCAGGGCCTGGCGGAGCCGGTCGTCGACCATATGGGGCGATACGAACTGGCGCAGTTCAAGAGAGTCGTCGTGCATCCCGGGAGTGTGGCACCAGCCACTGACAACAGCGCTGGCCGATCAGCGAATGCGCCACGCGGTCGGACGGCGGGGTCCCGCGCCCGAGTGCCCGGCCAGGCGCGGGCCCCGACAAGTCCTCACCTCGCGTGAGCGTTCGGCTTCCTGCGGGTCGTGGTCGAGGAGCACTTCCCAGTCCAGGTGCGTGGTTTGGGCCGGTGCGTGCAGGCCGGCAACAGCACCGTGCCCCGGCTCAGCCCGTCCCGGGCGGGGCGGCGACAACGTGGGCGCAGCACACCCACGGCCCCCACCCACCCCCTCACCCCCGCGGCACCGGCCGCAGAGCCAGCAGCGCGATGTCGTCGGCGCTGTCGGCGCTCAGCCCGATGAGGAGTTCGTCGCAGAAGACGTCGAGGGGTTCGCGGGCCAGGGCTGCGGTGTGGCGGCGGAGCCGGTCCATGGCGTGGTCGAGGGATTCGTCGCGGCGTTCGATGAGACCGTCCGTGTACAGCAGGACGGTCGAGTGGGCCGGGAGGGCGTCGGTGGCGCAGGGGCGGGGCATGTCCGGTTCCATGCCGAGCAGGAGGCCCGAGCCTCCGTCGAGATAGCGCGTGTCGCCTTCGTGTGTGGTCAGCAGCGGCGGCAGGTGCCCGGCGGAGGAGTGCTTCAGTTCCCATGGGCCGCTCGCGGGGCCCGTGACGAGGGCGTAGATGCAGGTGGCGGTGGCCTCTTGGGAGAGGCTGTGGTTCGCGATGTCCAGTCGGCGCAGCACCTCGTCGGGCGGCTCCTCCCGGTCGATGGCGATGCCGCGCAGCATGCTGCGCAGCTGGCTCATGGCGACGGCCGCCTCCAGGTCGTGCCCGGCGACGTCACCGATGACCACGGCGGTCTTCCCGCCGGGGACCACGAAGCTGTCGTACCAGTCGCCGCCGATCTGGGCGGTCGTGGAGGACGGCGCGTAACGGGCGGCCATCTGGAGGTGCTCGATCTCGGGCAGTACGGGCAGCAGGGAGCGCTGGAGGCGCTCGGCGATGTGCCGGGTCTCCTGGTAGAGGCGCGCGTGTTCCACCCCGAGGGCGAGACTGCGGACCAGGTCGCCGATCAGGAGCAGGGAGTCCTCGGTGAAGGGCCGGTTCCGGCCGGTACGGACGAGGGTCAGGGCGCCGAAGACCGCTCCGCGGGTCCGCAGCGGCGCGACGACGGCGCTGTTCGCGCCCACCCGCTCGAACAGCTCGACATAGTGCGTGTCGAGCGGGCTCCTGACGTCGCTCGGCTCCGGCGGCCCGGTGAGCAGCAGCGGCCCGGCGCCGCGCAGCACCCGGGCCAGCGGCCCCCGCGCGGCCCCCGTCACCGGCGGGAGCCGGCCGGCGTACGCCTCGGCCGGCAGGGGCGTGGGGCTGTGGTGCGCGACGCAGAACCGCTCCAGCTGGTCGCAGTCGTTGAGCAGGTCCACCACGCACCAGTCGGCCAGCCGCCGTGTGAGGATCTGGCAGACCCGTTGCAGTCCCTCGTCCAGGTTCGGGGTGCTGCTCAGCGACTCCCCGATGTCGGCCAGCAGTCTGCGCTCCCGCGCCGCTCCGCCGTCCGCCTCGCCCGCCGCACTCGTCGCGATGCGCTCGGGGCCGCCCTCCAGCAGGTCCGGCCCGCCGGGCCGCTCCGGCGACGCGGCCCGGCTCTCCCCCGGTGACAACGGCGCGGGGACGGGCGGGGCCGTTCTGGGGGCGAGTTGCGCGACGAAGACCGTACGGCCGTCCGCGGTGCCCTGGGCCTGGATGAACAGCCGTACGGGAACCAGCCGGCCGTCCCGGTGCAGCGCCGGAAGCGGTACGGAGCGGCCCAGGATGTGCGGCCGCCCGCTGCGCAGGAGCCGGGTGAACGCCGCCATGTGGCGCTCCCTCAGGTGCTCCGGGACGAGCACGGTCAGCCGCTGCCCCACCAGTTCGCCCGTCTGCCAGCCGAGCATGTCCGCTGCGGGCCCGTTCGCCACGATGATGCGGTTCTCGTCGTCGGCGGCGATGGTGGGGACCCGGCTGGCCCAGGCATGACTGGCGTCCCAGGGCACCAGGTCCGAGGTGCTGGCGCTCGGCTCGCGGGGGATCACGGTCCACGCGGTGGGCGGCCCGCCCGCGAACTGGCCGGTGATCTGGTCGAACAGCCACTGCCGGAAGACGCGGTTCTGGGGCAGCGACGGCCAGACCAGCAGACGTTCGTCCCGGGCCAGCCTCTCGGCGGTGTCGAGGACCTGACGGAGCGTCGGCAGGGCCTGCGCGACGTCCGCCGGAAGGGTCACGTTCAGGGAGTGGCCGTGGGTGACCGACGGCTGTTCCTCCAGCGCGGCCGTCATACCGGCGACGAGTACGTTGTTCATGTCATGGGCGATGGCGAGGTCTTCCGGGCGTACACCGGTGTCCGTCCCGGCGAAGGCGGCGAGGGTCAGCTCCCGCAGCAACGCGTGCTGGTGCCTCTGGGCCGCCAGGTAGAGCGCGCCCGGCAGGTCGACGAGGGACGCCGTACGGGTGGGGCCGCAGTCCGGGGCGGCGGTCTGCCATCCGGACGGCGGGGGCGGTCGCCCGTCGCGCCGCAGCGCGAACCACACCGCCTTGCCCTCGTCGCCGGAGTCGACCCCGTAGGCGGACGCCAGTTGCTCGACCAACGCCAGCCCCTGCCCCGGTCCGGGGTACGGAAGGGACCGCTGCGGCACCAGCGCGCGGCACGGCCGCCGGTCGCCGATCCGCACCCGTACCTCGCCGTCGAGACCCCGGGCCGACACGTCGACCTCCGTGCGCGCGTGCAGCACCGCGTTGGTCACCAGCTCGCTGACCAGCAACTCGGCGGTTTCCACTGCGTTCGGGTCAGCCCCGGCGAGCGCGGCCCGCACGAAGTGCCGGGCCGACGCCACGCTCTCCGGCCGCGGCGGAAAACTCCGCGAGGACGCCTCCTCCGGCTGACTGATGTGGTCCATGCCGCCAGTGTGCTGCACACGGCTTCCCGAGGCTCTGCGCTACGGAGCGAGTTCCGCCGACCCGCTCGCGGGAATCCGCCGACCGGGTGAGCGGGGCCGGTGCCCGGCCGCCCGGAAGGCTCCCCGGCGGCCACCGCGCATCACTCCAGGAAGCCCCCGCCTACCCCCGTACAACCCCGCCCATCACCGCAGCCACCACCTTGCGCACCGCCTCCTCCTCCGGCCGCTCCCCCATCCGGTCGGCGAAGAGCAGATGTCCGCTCCCGATCAGCGTGGGGGCGAGGCTGTCGATGTCGGTGTCCGGCGCGATGCGGCCCCGTTCGCGTTCGGCGGCGAGGTAGCAGGCCAGGGCGGCGGCGGCTTCGGTGAGCAGGGGGATGCCGGTCGGCGTGGTACGGCGCAGCCGTGCGCGCAGTTCGTCCCGCGAGGTGACGAGGCCGACGATCGCCACCGCGACCGGCCCGAACAGCTCCGTCAGCGCCTCGGTCAGGTGGCCGACGACGGTCCCGGCCCCGGCGGCATCGCGCAGCGCGGCGGCACGGCCGTCCATCCGGGCGATGCGGTCCCGTACGAGTTCGGCGAGGAAGGCGTCGAAGTCGTCGAAGTGCCGGTGCAGCACGCCCTTGGCGCAGCCCGCTTCCGTGGTGACGGCGCGGCTGCTGAGCGCGCTGGGCCCGTCGCGGAGCAGGACGCGTTCGGCCGCGTCGAAGAGCTGCTCGCGTGCGTCGCGGATGGCCACCCCTGTCGGCACCGTGAGTCTCCGTTTCCGTGCGCCGGGGCGTACCCCACGCACCTCGTGTATCTCCGCTTGCCCCGCATACCCGTTGACGAGTGGGCACTCGCCCACTCATAGTGGGCACATGCCCACTATACCGTCGGAGGGCTCGCTCCCTCCTGCCCGGGAACCGTCCCCCCGCCCCGCTCCGGAGCCGTACCGGCACCGCGAAGTGGCCGAATCGTTCGGCACGGACGCCGAACGCTACGACCGGGCCCGCCCCCGCTACCCCCGGGCCCTGATCGACCGGATTCTCGCCGCCGCGCCCGGCGCCGGCGTGCTCGACGTCGGCTGCGGCACGGGCATTGTGGCCCGGCAGTTCGCGGCGGCCGGGTGCCGGGTGCTCGGGGTCGACGCGGACGCGCGGATGGCCGGACTGGCACGGCAGTACGGGCTCGAAGCCGAGGTCGCCGCGTTCGAGGCGTGGGACCCGGCCGGCCGGACCTTCGACGCCGTCGTCTCCGGGCAGACCTGGCACTGGGTGGACCCGGTGGCCGGGCCCGCCAAGGCGGCACAGGCGCTGCGGCCCGGCGGTCTGCTGACCGTGTTCTGGAACGCGGGCAGTCCCCCGCCCCGACTGGCGGCGTCCTTCGCCGACGTCTACCGCCGTCTCCTGCCCGACTCGCTCGCCGCCCGCCAGTGGTCGGCCTCGGCCGTGGACGGGTACGCAGCGCTGTGCGCGAAGGCGGCCGACGGCATACGGGCGGCGAACGCGTACGGCGCTCCGGAACAGTGGCGCTTCGACTGGGAGCACACGTACACCCGCGACGCATGGCTCGACCAGGTCCCCACCACCGGCAGCCACACCCGGCTCTCCCCCGCCGAACTGGAAAAGGTGCTCGCGGGCATCGGCGCGGCCATCGACGCGGCGGGCGGCAGCTTCACGATGCGGTACAGCACGCTGGCGGTCGCCGCGAGGCGGAACGAGATCAGCTGAGCCGGTCAGTACGTGGGCCGCTGCCGCTCACCCCAGCAGCGGCGCCACCGCCTCCCGCAGCTGACCGATGTGCCGGTAGTGCAGGCCCGCCATGCCCACCGCCCGGGCCGCGGTGACGTTGCCGGGGCTGTCGTCGACGAACAGACAGCGGCGCGGTTCGGCCCCGGCCCGGCCGGCGGCCGTCGTGAAGACGCGCGGGTCCGGCTTGGCCACGCCGATACGGGCACTGCTGACCACCGCGTCGAACGCCTCCGCCAGCCCCACGGCGGCGAGGTATGTCTCCAGCCGGGTGGTGGCGTTGGAGACCAGGACCACCGGCACCGTGCCGCGCAGCGCGGCCAGCAGGGCCACGACCTCGGTGTCCACCCGCCCGGTCAGCGCGCTCCACGCGGCGACCAGATCGCGGGCCCGCCCTACCGAGCCGCAGGCCGGTGCCAGGCCGTCCGCGACCCGGCGCCGCCACTGCTCGTCGCTGAGGTGTCCGGTGACGGCCGCCTCCAGCAGCCCGGCCTCGAACGCCACCGCGGCCAGGGTGCCTTCGGCCAGCCCCCAGGAGCGGTCCAGCGCGGTCATCCCGTCCGGGTCCCACAGGTTCACGACCCCGTCGAAGTCGCACAGCACCGCGTCGTACGCAGGCGCGTCCATGTCCATGGCAGGCAAGTCCATGACAGGTGATCGTGCCATCTGCTCCCGGCCCGCCGGCATCACCCCGTACACGGCTCGAAGAAATGCACCGGACGTCCGGCCGCCCTCAGGACCCGTTGGCCCGGAACGCCGACCGGTACGACTGCGGCGTCACCCCGACGACGCGCTTGAACCGTTCGCGGAACGCGGTGGGCGAGCCGAAACCGGCCTGGGCGGCGATGCGTTCGACGCCGTGGTCGGTGGTCTCCAGCAGGAACTGCGCCCGCCGCACCCGGGCGCGCAGCAGCCACTGCAACGGTGTGGTACCCGTCTGCTCCCGGAAGCGTCGGCTGAACGTCCGCTCGCTGAGCCCGCTGCGCGCGGCCAGTTCGGCGAGGGTCACCTCCTGGGCGAGGTGGTCCTCGATCCACTTGAGCACCGGCTCCAGCAGCGAGCCCCGCGGCACCGGCGGCCGGGCGTGCACGATGAACTGCGCCTGTCCGCCCTCCCGTTCGAGCGGCACGACCGCCAGCCGCGCCGAGTCGGCCGCGACCGCCGAGCCGAAGTCCCGCCGGATGAGGTGCAGGCACAGGTCCATCCCGGCGGCGGCCCCGGCCGAGGTGAGGATCTGGCCGTTGTCGACGTAGAGCACGTCCGGCTGTACGTCGACGCGCGGGAACCGTTCGGCCAGCAGGTCGGCCGCCACCCAGTGCGTGGTCGCACGCAGCCCGTCCAGCAGCCCGGCCTCGGCGAGGATGAACGCGCCCGTGCAGATGGAGGCGATACGGGTGCCCGCGGCGGCGGCCGCGCGCAGCGCGTCGAGCACCTCCGGGGCGGGCGGCGCGGCGGCCTCCGAGCAGCCGGGCACGACCACGGTGTCCGCGTCCCGCAGCGCCTCCAGGCCGTGCGGCGCGATGATCGTGAAAGCCTCGGAGGCCACCTGGGGTTCCGGTGCGCAGACCCGGACCCGGTACGGGTTGCGCCCGTCCGCCAGCCGGGCGCGCCCGAACGAGTCGATCGGGCAGGCCATGTCGGCCGCCACCACCTGGTCCAGCACCAGGACCGCCACCGTATGCATGCCGGACACGGTAAGCGAGAAACCGCCGTTCACAAATGCCCAGGTGTCAGGGCTGGGCCGGCGGTTGCCGCAGGCAGGGCCCGGTGGCGGGAACCCGTTGGAAATTGTCATTTCAGCCCCTGGGGTGCCGGTCGAGGCCCGGCCTAGCCTGGCGCGGCACATTCCCGGGTGGTCGCGCAAAAGCGCACCGCCCGCCCCTGAGCGACGAGAAGGAGCATCCCGCCATGCCCGTGTCTGCCGACAAAGCCACTGAGCGGTCCGGAGCCGTGCGGTGACCAAGTTCCTCCTCGCCGTCCACGTGCTGGCCGCGATCATCGCGGTCGGGCCGGTGACCGTGGCGGCCAGCATGTTCCCCGCGGCCGTCCGCCGCGCGCAGGCGGCCGGGCCGGACGCCGCGGGCCGGTCCGGCGTACGGCTGCTGCACCGCGTCTGCCGCGTCTACGCCGCCCTCGGCATGGCCGTGCCGGTGTTCGGCTTCGCCACCGCCAGCAGCCTCGGGGTCCTCGGCGACGCCTGGCTGATCACGTCGATCGTGCTCACCGCCGCCGCGGCCGGCGTGCTGGCGCTGCTGGTCCTGCCGGGCCAGGAGCGGCTGCTCGGCCGGCTCGACGGTTCCGGGCCGCCCGTGGACCGCGGCGCCACCGCGCGGCTGGCCATGCTCACCGGCACGTTCAACCTGCTCTGGGCCGTGGTGACGGTACTCATGATCATCCGCCCCGGCTCCACCACGGGAGCGTGACCGTGCGCCGCGACCGCCGGGCCCTGCGTATCGCCGCGGCCGTAGAACTCGCCTCGCTCGTCGTCCTGCTGGGCAACCTCGCGACCGCGCACCTGCCCGCCATCTCCTCCCTGGCCGGCCCGCTGCACGGCTGCGCCTACCTCTTCACCGTGGTCGCCACCGCCCGCGATCCACGCCGTACCGCCACGGCCGTCGGCCTGTCCCTGCTGCCCGGCGTCGGCGGCATGCTGGCCGTACGGCGCCTGACGCGGGGCGCGGAGCGGGGTGATCCGGTCCCCGTACGGGAATGACGTCGGCCGGAACCGGCTGTACCGCCCGTCACGCCACGGAAGACGACGTCCCCAACAGCGCGATCACCTCGTCATCGCTCACCTGCCCGAAGTCGTCGTACCACTCGCCGACCGCCCGGAAGTGGTCCGGCTGGTGCAGGACGAGTACGCGGTCGGCCTCCTCGGACAGTTCGCCGACGGCGTTGCGGGAGCCGACAGGTGCGGCCAGCGCCAGGTGGGCGGGCTGCCGGCGGCGCAGATGGCGCAGTGCGGCGAGGGCGGTGAGGCCGGTGGCGAGGCCGTCGTCGACGAGGAGCACGGTCCGGCCGGTGATGCCGGGCTCCGGGCGGCCGCGGCGGTACAGGTCCTCGCGGCGGTGCAGCTCGGTGCGTTCCCGGGCCACGGAGGGGGCGAGTTCGTCCTCGGCCAGGCCCAGGAACTGCAGGGCCCGCCGGTCGAAGACGGGCGGCTCCTCGGCGACGATGGCGCCGATGCCGGTCTCGGGCGAGCCGGGTACGCCGATCTTGCGCGCCACCAGGACGTCGAGGGGCGCCCGGAACTCCCGGGCGACCTCGGCGGCCACCGGGACGCCGCCGCGCGGCAGGGCGAGGACCAGCGGGTCGGCCGCCCCGTACGGCCACGTACCGGCCTCGGTGGCACCGGCCGTGTCGTCGTCCGGTGATCGCAGCCACTGGGCGAGGGACCGGCCTGCGTGCCGGCGGTCGGTGAAGCGCATGGTGTTGCTCCTTGCCCTCGGTCGGGAGGGGCGCTCGGGGTCGGTGGCGGTGGGCCGCGGGTCACTGGCCGGTGGGCCAGGTCTCGGCCTCACCGGTGGCGGACGGCTCGGCGTGCAGCGGAGTCAGGGCGTGGGTGCGGTCCAGGTACAGGAAAGCGTCGTATCGCTGGTCGAGCGTGGTGGACACGTAGTTGGCGAACGCCTCGCGTTCCGGCCGGTAGACGACGCCGATGGCCCGGTGGTCGCGCCGTACACCGGACCAGGAGGCCGGGCGCGGCACCTCCGGGTGCAGGCCGGTGGCGGCGTCCCGCGGCGGGAAGACGAACAGGGCCCGCTTCTCGGGAAAGACCTGGTGGAGCAGTTCCTCCACGCTGCCGGGACGGGCCTCGGGCACGGTCAGGGCCCGGGGTGTGGCTCCCCATTCGCTCCCGGCGACGACCGACCCCTGGTACGAGCCGAAGCCGACGAGCACGACACCGTCCGCGGAGTGCCGTTCCCGTACGAGCTGCCCGATGTTCACCAGTCCGGCGCCGGCCATGTCGGTGGCCCGCGCGTCGCCGACATGGGTGTTGTGGGCCCACACCACCGCTTTGGCGTCCGGGCCGTGGTGGGCCGTCAGCCGGTCGAGGGTGTCGGCCATGTGGTGGTCGCGGATGTTCCACGACTCGGGCCCGCCGTGGACCACCGACCGGTAGTACCGCTCCGCCCCGGCGAGGGTCTCGGCGTTCTGGAGGGCGGCGAGTTCCGCGACGGACGAGGTGTCCTCCGGGCGCCGGGCCCGTTCGCGCAGCGACACCAGGAGGCGGACCACTTCGGGTTCGCACCCGGAGGGCAGCATCCGGGTCGCCAGGGCGTAGGACTGCGGGTCCTGCTCGTACGGTTCCAGGCAGCGGTACGCCTCCACCGCCTGCTCGACGTGGTCCGGGTGGTGTTCGCGCAGGTAGGCCAGCACCGCGTCCAGCGACTCCCACATGCTGTAGACGTCCAGGCCGTAGAAGCCGACCCGCTCCCGCGGCGGAAGGCCGGTGTTGTGCTCGCGCAGCCACCGGGCGAAGCGGGCCACGTCGGTGTTGGCCCACATCCAGCGCGGCCAGCGGCGGAAGCCCTCCAGGGCCGCCTGCGGGTCCGCGGGCGCGCCGGGCTCGGCGGTGACCGAGCAGTGCAGGTCGAGGCAGTCGGGCCAGTCCCCCTCGACGGCGACGAAGGAGAACCCCTTCTCCGCGATCAGCCGCTCGGTCAGCCGCGCCCGCCACCAGTAGTACTCGGCGGTGCCGTGCGACGCCTCGCCCAGGAGGACGTAGCGGGCGTCGCCGATCCGGTCCAGCAGCGGGTCCAGCGCGCCGGGGTCCGGCAGCGGTACGGCCGTCCCGCGGATCAGCTCCAGGTCCGACGCCGCCGGTTCAGCGGACATCGCCGCCGCTCCCGTGATTGCCCGCGGGCGCCGGCGGGTGCAGGAACCAGTTCCGGGCGGACTCGGTCACCTGCTCCAGGGTCCCGGGCTCCTCGAAGAGGTGGCTCGCGCCCGGCACGATCTCCACCTCGCAGGGCGCCTGGAGCCGGGCCGCCGCCTCGCGGTTCAGCCGCAGTACGTCGGTGTCCAGCTCGCCGACGAGCAGCAGCACGGGCGCCCGTACGTGCTCCAGCGACTCCTCCGCCAGGTCGGGCCGGCCGCCGCGGCTCACCACGGACCGGACCCGCGCGGGCCGCCGCTCCGCCGCCACCAGAGCCGCCGCCGCGCCCGTACTCGCGCCGAACAGGTGCAGGGGCAGCTCCCGGGTCGCCGGGTGCTCGCTCAGCCAGTCGACCGCCGCGACCACCCGCTCGGCCAGCAGGGGGATGTCGAAGCGGTGCTTGCGGGAGACGGCGTCCTCCTCGGCCTCCTGCGGGGTCAGCAGATCAGGCAGCAGCGAGGCCAGGCCGGAGTGGCGCAGCGCGAGGGCGACCGCGCGGTTGCGCGGACTGCGCCGCGAGCTGCCGCTGCCGTGGACGAACAGCACCACGGCGCGCGGTGAGTCCGGCAGCTCCAGATCGCCGTCGAGCACCACCCCGCCGGGTGCGGACACGGTTTCCTGCGTTGTCACTGCATCCTCCTTCCGGCACTGACTCCGGACGGCACCGGCCGCACGCGCGCACACCCGGGCCGGACCGTTCCTCCTCGGCCCTGAGGGTTCCTCACGGCCCGCCGGGCAAACAAACGCCCACCTGCCTTCGTCACGTACCGCGCCACGCGCTTCTTATCCTGTACGCCGCACCGGGTTCCGCCTATCGGCCGAGCGCTCGTCCGCCCGGGCCGTCACACCGGCACCGGCCGGAGCGCCGCTGCCCCGGCCGCCCCCGTACGCGTGCCAGGCCACCGCCAGGCGGCGTACCGCCTCGGTCAGGTCGTCCGGCGCGGCGAGGAAGTGAAGACGGACGTGCTCCGTGCTCGCTCCGGAGGCGTCCAGTCCGCTGCCGGGCAGTACGGCGACTCCGTGCCGCAGGGCCGTCTGCGCGAAGGTGTCCCCGTCGCCGTGGGGCAGCCGTACCCATAGGGTCTGGCCGCCGCCGACCGGCCGGGCCTGCCACTGCGGCAGCCGCCGCGCCAGCTCCGCGAGCAGGTGATCGTGACGTGCCCGGCGGTCCGCCGCCGTGTCCCGGCACCACCGCTCCAGACCGGGCAGCAGTTCCGCGGCGGCGAGCTGCGCGGGAAGGTTGCCGCCCAGGTCATGCACCGCGCGCAGCCGCGCGAGGCGGTCCACGACCGCTTCCGTGGCCCGTATCCAGCCGATACGCAGCCCGCCCCAGACACTCTTGCTGAGCGACCCGACGGTGATGACCGTCGCGCCGTACGCCGCCAGCGGAGGCGGCGTGTCATGACCGGGAAAGGACAGCTGAGCGAGGACCTCGTCGTCTATCAGCGGCACACCGGCCGCCGCGGCGGCGACGGCGAGCCGACGGCGTGCCAGCGGCGGCAGTACCGCGCCGGTCGGGTTGTGGTGCGTGGAGACGACGTAGGCCAGATCGGGGCGGTGGGCCGGCGAGCGGACCGCCGTCTCGAAGCCGTCCAGGCCGACGGGCAGCGTCCGCAGCGAGGCGGACCGCTCACGGAACGCCTCCAGCGCGCCCGGATACGTGGGCGCCTCGACCAGCACCTCGCCGCCGGGCCCGACAAAGGCGCGGGCGAGCAGGGACAGAGCCTGCTGGCCACCGTTGGTGACGAGGATCTGCTCGGGGGCGGTCGGCACCCCACGGCGCGTGTAGTGGTCGGCGACAGCGCGGCGCAGCCGCGGGTGGCCCGACGGGTGGTAGCCGATGTCGCCCGTGAGCGTGGCCAGTTGGGCCACGGCCCGCTCGTACGCGGACAGGAGAACCGGCGGAGGCGCGGCGGGCGCGGCACACGCCAGCAGGATCACGTCGGCGTCCTGCCGCTCCAGCAGATGAAGGAAAACCGGCGCCCCAGTCGTCTCGCGGTTCCGGTCGCGCGCCGGACCGGCCACCCGGGTGCCACTCCCCTGGCGCCGCACGATCCGGCCTTCCGTACGCAGCTGCTCGTACGCGGCGACAACGGTCCCGCGCCCCACCGCGAGCGCGGCGGCCAGCGACCGGTCGGGCGGCAGCACGGTCCCCGGGGCGAGTTCCCCCTGATCGACGAGGCGCCGCAGCCGCGCGGCGAGCAGGAGGTACAGGGGACCGCGGCCGGCCGACCACCGGCCCAGGCGGTCGGCGAGTGCGGTGGGGGCCATGGTCATGGGCGTCGTCTTTCGATGCGGTGGTGGTGGATGCGGAGAGGACAGTCACGTCCTTGTAGGGGGTGCGCGCTCGCGCGGGGAGGCAGGCCCTCGCATGAACGCGCCGGGCTGGTCGGCCATGGGGCCGTCCCAACGAGCGGACCAATCCTCGCCCATTGGCTCTGTGCCGCACCCCGGACGGCGGCGAGGATCATGGCATGACGACACGACACGAGATCCCGGGCCACCTCACCACCGTCTCGGTACCAGAAGCCATCACCGCACTCCCCGGCCCCTTCCAGCAGCACGAGTTGGCGAGGGTGAACGACACCACGGCCGTCCGACTCGCACGACTGGAAGGCTCCTTCCCCTGGCACTACCACGACGAGGACGAACTGTTCCTGTGCTGGGACGGCACCTTCCGGGTCGAGCTGGAGGGCCACGGCCCCGTGGTGCTGAAGCCCGGCGAACTCTTCGTCGTCCCCGCGGGAGTACGGCACCGCCCCGTGGCCGAGAAGGCCGCCCACGTCCTGCTCATCGAGCACCCGGACACCAAGCAGTACGGGAACTGAGTCCCTAGCAGCGCTCGGCGACCCGCCGCCCCCTGCCCTCCTCCTCGGAAACAAACAGTGCACCCTTCCGCCGCGCGAGCCGTCCATGCAGCGCCGCGAGCACCGCACCCGCCAGCAGCACCAGGGCACCCACTGCCTGTACGGGTCCGAAGGTCTCGCCGAGGAACAGCGTGCCGCACACCGTATTCACCACCGGCACGGTGAACATCATCAGCGAGGCCGAGGCGGGCCCCACGGCCGCGACGCCCCGGTAGTACAGGAGATTGGCGACGGCGGCAGCACCCAGCGCCAAATAGGCGGCGTTCAACCAAACAGCGGACGGCAGACCGCTCCAGTCCACATCCGGAAGATCGGGGGCGGCGACCACGCCCAGCAGCAGGGCTCCGGCGCAGGTGGCATACGTAGTGGCACGCAGCGGGTCGACGCCGGCAAGGACGCGGGGACCGGCGAGGGTGTAGACCGCCCAGCACACCGCACTGAGCAGAAACAACGCGTCCCCGGCAAGCCGCGTCGGACTCCCGTGCGCACTGCCCCCTGCGCCCAGAAAGAAGATCGCAGCACCGGCCAGTCCGAGACCGAGCCCCGCCAGACGGACCGTCGATGCCCGTTCCCTCCGGGTCAGCAGAAGGAAGAGGCTGGTCAGGACGGGGCTCATGACCGGGATGAGGATGCCGGCGTCCAGGGAGGGAGCGAGCGACAGCCCCCAGAAGAAGAACCCGTTGTAGGCAAAGACGCCGACTATGCCTGCCAGGGCCGGGCGGCCGGCGGCCCGGGGCAGTGTCTTTTTCTGCCCGTCGCCGAACCGCTTTCCGAAGAGCGCCAGCACCATCAGCAGCACCAGGGCGGCGCCGCCGAAGCGCAGGAGGGCGGCCACGGAGTGCGGCAGGTGCTCCACCACCGACTTGGAGCTGGAGAAGGCGCTGCCCCACAGCATCATGGTGATCGACAGGAGGAGGTAGGGGCTGGCTGGGGTCTTCGTTCTGGTCATGGGGGGACTGTGGCGGTCATGGCCTCCGCGGGTCTTGAACGCTGGTGCGCCTGTCGGGGCTTGGCATGCAGACGGACTACCGCCGACACGTTGCCGCCCATGTCGGCCAGGAGCACGCCTGGGGCGAGGAAATCGGTCCGGCTGATGTGGCTTTTCGGGGCGGCGGGTTCGGTTCTTGCCAGGGCAGGCCACCGACAGATCCAAGAAGCCACCCGACCGCTGAGCGAACGCGGCCGCCGAGCCGCTCGTACGGAAAGCCAGGTCATTCGCGGTGTGTCGGCGTACTTGGACAGGGCGGCCTGTAGGCGATGCCGGGGAAGTACTGCTTCCATTGGGCGCGGGTGATGTCCGGGTGGACGGTGCGGCAGATGCGGGCGGTGACGCGGTCGAGATCGGTGTCCCACAGCTTGACGGAGCCGTCTGCGTCCGTGGTGGCGAGGGTGGTCCCGCGCGGGTGGAAGGCCACTGAGTAGATCTTGGCGGTGTGTCCGGTGAGCCGTGCTGTCTCCACGGGTCGCTGGGGGTCGGCGGTGTTCCACAGGCGGACGATCTGGTCGTTGCCGACGCTGGCGAGACTGGTGCCGTCGGGGCTGAAGGCCGCGTCCTGGAGGGTGGCGGTGTGGGTGCGCAGGACCGACAGTTCGCGGGTGGCCCCTGTCAGCGTCACGGTGCGCAGTCTGATGGTGCGGTCCGCGCTGTAGCTCGCCAGGAGGTCGCCGCGTGCGGCAAAGGACAGACCGGTGACGTCCGTGTGGCCGCCCATGCCGCGTAGCCGCTTGGGGTTTCGGGGGTCGGTGATGTTCCAGAGCCGGACGGTGGGGTCGATGCCGCTGGCGGCCAGGAGGGTGCCGCCGGGGTGGAAGCTCACCGACATGAGGGCACCGGTGCGGATGGGGATGGCGGCCAGGCGCCGGGCCTGAGACGGGCGGGTGAGGTCCCACAGGCGGATGACCCGGTCCGCGCCGGCGCTGGCCAGGAGGTGGCCGCGGGGGTGGAAATCGACCGACATGACACCGCTCCCGGGCCCACCGCCAGGAGTACCGGCGGGCTCGGGGAGAGTGGTGAGGTGTTCGGGGCGATGGGGGTTGCTGACGTTCCACAACCGGGTGGTGTGATCCGCACTGCCTGTGGCGAGCACCCGGCCGTCGGGGCTGAAAGCCACCGTATGGACAGCCGCACGATGACCGGTGAGGGTGGCGATGCGGTAGGGCGCGGCGGGGTCGGTCACGTCCCAGAGCCGGACCGTGCGGTCGGCGCTCCCGGTCGCCAGTATCCGGCCGTCGGGGCTGAAGGCCGCGCTGTAGGCGATCCCGGTGTGACGTGCGGTCAGGGCACGCAGGTCCTCCAGGCGGACGCTGTAGTCGTCACTGGCGGTGGCCAATGTGGTGCCGTCCGGGCTGAACGCGGCTGACGAGACCATGTCGGTGTGACCGGTGAGGACGGTCAGCAGCGTTGCCCGGGGCGGATCGGCGGTTTGCCAGATCCGTGTGGTGTCGTCGGTACTGGCACTGGCCAACGTATCGCCGTCGGGGCTGAACGCGAGAGCGTTGACGAGGTCGGTGTGGCCGCTGAGCGGCGCCGAGCGCAGGCGGGGCCGCGAAGCCGCGGTGATGTCCCACAGTTGGACGGTCCGGCCGGTCCCGGCGGTGGCGAGCGTCTTGCCGTCGGGGCTGAAGGCCGCCGCGTAGCCCGCCGAGGTCAGGGTGGTGAGGTGGCGGGGGCGAGCGGATCGGGTGACGTCCCACAGGTGGGTCGTGGCGTCGTAGTCGGCCGAGGCAAGGGTCTTGCCGTCAGGGCTGAAGGCCACGGAACTGACGTTGTCGCGATGGTTCCTCAGCACGGCCAGCGCGCGCGGCCTGCGTGGATCGGTCACGTCCCAGAGCCGTGCCGTACCGTCCTGGCCCGCTGTGGCCAGGAGCGAACCAGCGGGGTGGAAGGCCAGCGTGCTGATATCCCCGAAGTGGCCCGTGGCTACAGACAGCCGGCGGGGCCGTGCCGGGTCGGCGACATCCCACAGGCGCACCGTCCGGTCCCAGCCTACGGTGGCCAGTACACGGCCGTCGGAGCGGAACGCGGCAGCCTGGACGGTGGCGGTGTGCCCCCTCAAGGTGGACAGTTCCCGGGGGCGGTGCCGGTTCTTGATGTCCCACAGCTTGATGGTCCTGTCCATGCTGGTGGTCGCGAGTACGGTGCCGTCGGGGCTGAAGGCCACGTCGGTGGTGCCGCGGTGGTGCCCGGCCAGCCGTGTCGTGTACGGCTGCGATGAGGTGCTGAGTACGCTGTCGCGCGTCTCGTCCTGCGGTGCGAGCCGGTGGGCGGCCAGCCGCAGCTGCGCCGCCAGCGCCGGATCCTGCACCTGCAGGGCGGCGGCCTGCGCCACCGCCTTGCGGGCCAGGGCGCTGTTGCGCTCCTCGGTCGCCCGACGTTCGGCACCGACGGTGAACAGGGTGGTCGCGGCGGACAGCACGGCGAACGTCGCGAGCAGCACTACGAGTTGGCGCAGTCGGCGGGCGCGATGGCGGGCCGTGGCGCTCTCTGCGGCTTCGGCGGCCAGGCCGGCGTCCAAGAACGCCCGCTCGCGTACGGTCAGGGTGGTCTCGTCGTGGTGGAGGAGGTCCTTGGCCAGGGCGAGTCGGGTACCTCGGTACAGTGCGCCGGGATCGCGGCCGAGCGCCTCCCATTCCCGGGCGGCCTCGGTGAGCTGGCAGTGCAGGCGCAGCCGGTCGCGGTCTTCGGCCAGCCACCGACGCAGCCGGGGCCAGTTACGGATCAATGCCTCGTGGGTGATCTCCACATGGCCACGGTCCAGGGTCAGGAGGCGGGCGCGGGCGGCACGGTCCAGAACGGCCGTGAGGTCCGCGGTTTCGTCGAGTTCGCTGCGCGGGATGCGGCGTTTGGTGTCCTCGGTGCCCTCGCCCAGGGCGGTCAGCCGTAGGAAGAGTTGCCGGGCCAGGCGTTGCTGGGCAGCGGTGAGGGCGGTGTAGACGGCTTCCGCGCTTTGGGTCAACGCGCCGTCGAGGCCGCCGGCCGCCTGGAAGCCGGCCAGCGTCAGCGTGGTGCCGTGCCGGCGCCGCCAGGTCTCCAGCAGGGCGTGGGAGAGCAGCGGCAGCATGCCCGTCTGCCCGTGAACCTGCGCGGTCAGCGCCGCCAGCAGCGTCCCCTCCACCCGGCATCCGGCGCGGGTGGCCGGCTGGACGATGGCCCGGTGCAGCTCACAGCTGCTCATCGGCCCCAGGGTGACCTGGGCATCACGCAGCGCCTCGACCAGCTCCGCGTGGCGTGTGCAGTGCGGGTAGAAATGGGCACGTACACCTAGCACCACCCGGCAACGGCTGTTCGGGGCGCGTGCCGCGGTGACCAGCGCGGTGATGAAGGCGGCGCGCTCCAGGTCGCTGTGGCACAGGGTGAAGATCTCCTCGAACTGGTCCACCACCATGACGACCTCCGCGTCGTCGTGGTGGTGCAGGGCGATCTGGCGCAGCACCCGGTGCAGGTTGGCGCGGTCGGACACGAAATCCTCGTGGAGTCGGCCCGGCGCGATGCCGGCGTGCGGTGCCAGGTGGACCGCGCATTCTTCCAGCGGGTGAGCGCCTGGCGTACATAGGACGCTGATCAGTGGCCTGCTGTCGGCGGCCCGTATGCGGGGAAGCAGACCCGCGCGCAGCAGCGAAGACTTGCCCGAGCCCGAAGCACCGAAGACGGCCACGAACCGTTGCCGGGCCAGCCGTTGCACCAGCTCGTCGACCAGGCTCTCCCGGCCGAAGAACCGGTCCGTGTCCTCGGCTCGGAAGGCCGCCAGTCCCACATACGGCGCCTCCGCTTCCCCTGCGGCCGGCACCACCTCAGCCGCCTCGACAGCCCGTTCAGCGGCTACCTCGTGCCAGCGCCGCTCCCACTGCCGGACGTCACCCCCGCAAGCCTGGACATACGCCAAGGTCACCGCCAGGGAGGGCAGCTGCCGTCCCGCCGCAGCACCGGACAGCGCAGCAGCCGAGTAGTGCGCGCGGGCGGACAACTCCCGGTACGTAGGACTGCCGGCCGCATGCCGCAGCTCGCGCAGCTGCGCGGCGAACCGCAGCAGCGCACTGTCCTCCTGGTCAAGCGGACGCTCTTTACGAGGCATCACCCCACCCCTCGCACATTCGTGCCCGGCGGCACAGGGTTTGGTCTCCTACGGCGCCCCGAGACCCATTCGCCTACGTGCTCCCCCGAGGCCCGCATTGTTCACGAACCGTTTGTTCACCGCCAGGGCCCAGACACTGAACAACGCATCACTGCTAGAACGCGGTCATCAAGCGACCGAAGAGGAGGGCCATCGATGACCAAGGCCAAAAGAAGGCACCTGGTAGCGGCGGCACTGACCGCCGTGGGCGCAGGCGGGATCGCCCTCGCCCCGGCAGCTGGCGCAGTTCCCTCCGCCGGCGCCGACACCCGTAATGTCACCGCATACGTATGGGCCAGCAACGTCAACGTCCGCTACGCCCCGTACCTCTCGGAACGGGTCCTCGGGAAAGTAGGTCCGGGCAACGTCAGCGCCCACTGCCAGAACACCGGCGAGCAGGTGACCTACGGCCGCTACACCAACCACTGGTGGACGTACATCACCGCCCACGGTGGCGGTTGGATCAACAACGTCTTCATCCGGGGCGGCAACAACAACGAACCCGTTCCCGGCATCGGCATCTGTCCCTGAAGGAGCCACGCACATGCCCAGCGCATACAGCGCAAGACGCCGCGCCGGCCTGCTGGCGACGGTGGCAGCGGCAGCGGCACTCACCGCTGTCCCGACAGCCCAGGCGGCCGCACCTGCCGTCCTAGGCCCCAGGGACGTGACCGCGTACGTATGGGCCAGCAAGGTCAATGTCCGCTGGGGACCGAACGTATGGCAGCCCGCCTTAGGGCAGGTCGGCCCCGGCAACGTGTCCGCCCGATGCCAGACCCCCGGTGATCAGGTGACCTACGGCCGCTACACCAACTACTGGTGGACGCTGATCACCATTCCCGGCAGCGGAGAAATGGGCTACATCTCCGATGTCTTCGTCCGGGGCGGCAACAACAACGAACCCGTCCCCGGAATTCCCGTCTGCTGAGGTCACGGCCCAGCTCTGCCCAGGGCGCCGTGGCCCGAGCACCAGGGGCACCGCGGGCCACTCCCCGAACCGCTGGGCAGTACAGCCCCACTCCCTGGCCAAGCAAGTGTCTGGCCGCCACCTGTCGGATGTGCATGCCAGCAGAGTGTCCTGATCGACCTACCGGTCCCCGGGGGTGCCCCAATCGATGAGGAACCAGGTGGACTCACGATTCCGCACCCCACAGCAGAACGGCCAGATGTCATCCAGCGGGCCGGCGCGCTCGCGGGGACCGTCACCGCCGCGCACCCCTGCTCGGGGCAACACCCGCCCCAAAGGCCGGGCCACAAGACAGGAGAAACGATGAAGAAGAACCGTCGGTACACCAGCGGCACCCTGATCGCCGCAGCTCTCAGTGTCATGCCCCTCTTCGGAGCTTCCCCCGCCGCAGCCGGCAACCATGTCCCCAACAAGCCGCCGACGGAGGTAAGCAGTGGGGCGTTCGTCGAGGAGCCGGGCGGCAAACCCCAGTGCGCCGGAGGGTGCGCGCAGACCCCGACAGAAGAACGAGGCAACCACTCTCCCAATGCCCCCGCCCCGGCTATCGCGCCGAGCGCAGCCAGCGTCTCCGTACCACTCAGCGGAGCACGCGGCCTCTGCCACGTGCCGCACACCTGCTGGGTGCAGGAGAACAACGTCAACTTCCGCACCGGCCCGGGAACGAACTACCCCTCGCTGGGCCAGGTGCACAGGGGGCAGGGTTTCGACGTGACCAGTTGGGCGGGCCCCTGGTTCAAGGGGAATTTGTGGGGCGGTCCACGCAATGTCTGGATCCACGGCCAGTACCTGGACGAGCAGCGCCCTTAGTTGGATCACCCGCCACACCACCGGCCTCCACACCTGAAGACCGTACTGCGGGGTCGGAGCGGACCCTCGGCCAGGTGGGCACCGGCAACGTCACCGCCGTCTTCCGGAACATCGGCGAGCAGGTGGCGTAGGGCCGGTCCACCAACCATTGGTGGACGTACATCACCGCCCACGGCGGGGGACGGACCGATAGCGTCTTCATCCGGGGCGGCAAGAACAACGAGCCCGTGGCCCTGCATCCCCCAGTGCTGAACAGGCCCTCCACTGCCTGATTCTCCCCGAACACGGAATCAGCACGAGCACCGGATTTTCGCGGCGTGCCCATTCCGGCGCGCCGCACCGGTCGCCTCCTCGCACCACTCAGGCCACCAAGGCGAGCAGACCGCCGGCCCGCATCGCCCTGGTCGTGATCTCGTCGGGCGGAGAAGACGATGACGTACCCCCAGCGGCCCGCCACGGAGGGCCACCGGATGCTCGGCCGCCGCCCATGGCGTCGGCACAAGCGGCACAAGACCAAGAGCGCCCGCCGTCCGCTGTGCCTGCCGGGCACCGCCCGGTCCGTCCCCGCCGGGATCGGGCCAGCGTCCGAGCGGCCCGAGAGGCACCGATCGCCCGGCCCGTGACTTTGCAGTTCTCTTACCAGGCCGGGGGCACGGTTACGGATCTGTCACCGCTGCGCCTTTGACCTCTCGCGGGCGACGGCTGGGGATCATGCCCGGGCGCCACGCCGGCAAGCCCGCTTCCAGTTCCGCCTCGCTCTGTAGCAGCAGCGCGAATGCGGGCATGCAGTCTGCCAGTTTGCTGTCGCGCAGCGGATGTGCAGCTCGGATCAATTGTGAGAAGTCTTCCAGAGCCACCTGTCTGCCGGTTTCCGCGCCGCCCGTTGATGCATACGGCAGCAGCGTGCAGCGCAGAAAGCGAGCCCAGTCCTCACCGCGCCGGTTGTCGTACGAGGCGAAGAGGGCGGCTGCCTCCTCGCACAGCGCCAGCGCCTGGGATGGCAGCCCGCTGCCTGCGGCGATGACCGCAAGCTCGATCAATGACCAAGCCTCGCCGTGCATGACACCGATCCGCTGGAAGCCCTGCCGGGCACCGAGCAGCAGTTGGCGGACGAAACCGCTGTTGCGAAGGCTGCCGATCTCCGCGACCCGGTAGTCACGGATCACCCGGCCGTAGTGGTGCCGTGCGCAGGCAAGCCCGTACACAGGGCGGGCCGCACCACTGCCGCGATACCGGTGACGTGCAGCAGGCGCAGTGTCGGTACGTGGTCGCCCACCACCCTCAGCCATCCGCGCCGTGCGCTCAGGCGTTGATGCGCGCACAGCAGTAACCATGGTCCGGAGCAGTCGAAGAACGTGGCCGGACGCAGGTCGAGCAGCACGGCCGACTCCGCAGCGTCCATGGCCGCGGTGAGGCGGCCGCGTGCCGAGCGGGTTGAACTCACCGTGCAGGTCGACCACGGTGACATCACAGAACAGGTAGCCGCACAGCCACCAGCGGCCGGTCAAGCCCGCCGGGCCGGGTGGTACGGCTGCCGAACGGCGGTGCTGCTGCTCGGACATGCGCTCTCCACCGTGAGACAGCCGGTCAGCTCGCGGCGTCTGCGGTCGGCAGGACACCGCGGGCAGCACACGAGCACCGTAGTGGCACCAGTCTGGGCCCGGAACACGCGAACGTCCGTGCAGTCGTCGCGCCATCCGTTCGGGTGGTTACCTGCCCGTTTCGCGCGCCGGCACCGCCGATGCGTGCCGCACCCCGTCCGCGGCGCCGGACCGGCGTCGCAGGGAACGGCCGGGCTGCCTCGGCCGACCGGCGCTGTGCGGTCCTTCGTCGTACAGCCCCGCTTTCCCTGCAATGCGATCGCCGCGTTCCCCCCGAGCCCACCGAACGCGGCCCCATATCCCCTTCCGCGCGCACGGCTTGTCCGGCGCCGCCCGCCACACCGCATCCGTCACAAAGGTGACACGGGCAATACCACTGCAGCAGGTCCGCTACCAAGCTGAACGGTGCTTTCCGCGTCCAGGGCTCCGCGGCGCCGTGGCGCCACTAACCTGCGAGTACGGCGTGTGACCGCCTGTCGGAGTCGGCGCGCCATCGTCGCAGGGAGGCCGCGATGGAGGACGCGGGTGTTCTGCCCCAGCTGCTGGACGGCCTGGCGCAGGCCGCCGAAGCCGAGGAGCGCCGCCGGTGGGCGCAGCGGTGTGCCCGGGCGCTGGAGCTGGAAGGCATAGCGGCTTCGCTGAACTCGGAGCTGGTGTGGTTCAGCGACGACACCAGTGCCCGGCTGGAGGATGCGCAGTTCACCCTGGGCCAGGGTCCGGGCCTGGCCCCGGACTTCGATCAGGTGCCCTACCAGGTGGCCGACCTGGGCCAGGAGTTGGACGAGCGGTGGCCGCAGTTCGCCGCCGAAGCCCGCAGGCTCGGCGTGCGGGCCGTGTTCGTCTGGCCGCTGCGGGCCGGCGCGGCCCGCTTCGGCACCCTGACCGGCTACCGCAGCCGGCCCGGTCCGCTGACCGGGCGGCAGGCGCACGACGGGCTGCGGGTGGCCGATGTGCTGGCCGGGCAGTTGCTGGCCTGGCGCCCGGGCGCCGAAGCCGCCCACGGAGGCCGGGGGGCCGCGGGTGCGGTGGAGGTGCACCGCATCGAGGTCTATCAGGCCGCCGGCGTCCTCAGCCACCGGCTGGGCGTGGCGGTCGACGAGGCACTGGTGCGGCTGCGCGCCCAGGCGTACGCCGCCGACCGGCCCGTCACCGACGTCGCCCACGACATCCTGCGCGAGCTGCCACCGTGACGCCCCGCCCGGCCACGGGGTTGCTTACCGTACGAGGAGACACAGCATGAGCAGGGAAGAAGCCATCACCCGGACGTTCGTGGAACTCGCCGACACCCTGGTGGACGACTTCGACGTCATCGACTTCCTGCAGCACCTGACCACCCGCTGCTGCGAGATCTTCACCCTCGCCGACGCCGCCGTCCTGCTGGCCTACCCCGGCCCGGATCTGCACAGCCCCGCCCCGTGCGACCCCAGCCCCGCCCTGTCCAAGGTGCTGGACCTGGCCCTGCGCGAAGGCCCCGGCCGCGACGCCTACCGCACCGGCACCACCGTCGCCCCCGGCGACCTGGCCCGCGCCCCGGCCGACTGGAACGACTTCACCACCCAGGCCCGCAACGCCGGCTACACCCACGCCTGCGCCGTGCCCCTGCGGCTGCGGCGGCAGACCCTGGGCAGCCTCCTGCTGCTGAGCACCACTTCCGCCCCGATGCCAGCCGACGACCTGCTCGTGGCCCGCGGCTTCGCCGACGCCGCCACCATCGGCCTGCTCAACGCCCGCACCCTCGAATACGCCGAGTCCGTCAACGAACAGCTGCACACCGCCCTGCACAGCCGCATCGTCATCGAACAGGCCAAAGGCTTCCTGGCCTCCCAACGCCGCATCCCCCTCAACACCGCCTTCGAGACCATGCGCCGCCACGCCCGCCAGCACTGCTTCAGGCTCACCACCGTCGCCCACAACGTCATCACCACCGGCCGACTGCCCCAGCCCCCCAACACCCCACCGAACAACCAGCACCCCGGAAAACCCACCCAAAACACGCCCTCCGAATGACGTTCCGCTGGTTGCCGACCCGGCACCGGCAGCCGGACCGGCCGCAGGCCGGTGACGGAAGGCAGGGCTGAACGCCGGCGCAGCAGCCGCCGCCGGGGCAGCACGGACATCCAGCTCCTGGGCCAGGGCGCGGACGATCACCAAGCCGAGCCCGCCCTCCTCGCTCATCTGCGCCGGACGCAGGCAGGGCCACTCGGGACTGTCGTCGTGCACCTCAACCGTCAGCCCCTGAGGATCGCCGCACCGGCGCAGCCGGCAAGAACTGCGCGTGTGGGGGACCGGCACGGCGGGCGCTCCCTCCTGGCGGCCCGGACGCGCGGACGGTGCCGGGTTCGCGCCCCCACGCATCTCCACCCCCGCAACGTCTTCCATAATGCCCGCATGACCAGGGCCGACGGCTGGGTGCGCTACTGGCGGGACGGGGACCGTCCCGTGGAGGCCATGCATGCGCACTTCTTCGATCATGTCTATCCGCCGCACAGCCACGACACCTACTCCTTCGGCATCACCGATGCGGGCGCGCAGCGCTTCCGTTGCCGGGGTGGCGATCACACCAGTGGTGCCGGGATGGTGATGGCCTTCAACCCGGACGAGGTGCACGACGGGCGGGCCGCGGCCGAGTTGGGGTATCAGTACCGCATTGTGCACATCGGGCCTTCCGTGGTCCGCGACATGATCAGCGACGCCACGGACGGGCGTACCGGCGCCCTGCCGCTGTTCCCTGATCCTGTGCTGACCGACCATGCGCTCGCCGGGGCCCTCGCCCGGCTGCACGCCGCGCTGGCCGGTCCCGCGGATCCGTTGGTGCGCGACGAGCGGCTGGCCGCTGCCGTCACCGCCATGGCGCGGCGTGGCGCGTCCGCGGTCGCCGCTCCCCTGCGTGTCCGGACCCCGGCCGACCGCGCGCGCCGCCAGGCCGCCCGGCGGGCCCGTGCGCTCCTGGACGACGCCTACCTGGAACCGCTGACCGCCGAGCGCCTTGCGGAGGCCGCCGGGTGCAGCCGGTTCGCTCTCTACCGTGCTTTCCGCGCGGAGTACGGTCTGGCGCCCAGCGACTATCAGCGGCAGCTGCGTCTGCGTCACGCGCGCACGCTGCTCCGGGCCGGTGCCACGCCCGCCGACGCGGCGTCGGTCAGCGGCTTCGCCGATCAGGCGCACTTTGGCCGGTGGTTCCAGCGCGTGTACGGCATCACGCCGGGGGCTTTCCGGCGCGCCTGAGTGCCGGCACGGCTCAGCGCACGGCGGTCTGCCCGGCGTCGGCCCACGCCGGGGCCGCCCCGGCCGACCGGAGTTCGCGGATCAGTGCCCGTACCGCCGCCGACTCGGCCGCCTCGGGCGTGGTCACGTAACCGACTTCCCGCCGGGGCGGCCGCGGCGCCAGAGAGGTGACGGTGACGTCGGCGGGCGCGCCCGCCAGGGTCATCATGGGCATGATCGACATGCCCATGCCGCGGGCGATCATCGACAGCACCACGGTGTCGTCCTCGGCCCGGATCGTGGCCGGCGGGATCCAGTCCTGGCCGGCCCACCATGCGCGGGTGTACGAACCGCAGTTCTCGTCCCAGTCGATCAGCGGCAGGGTCCGCGGATCGACGTGCGCGCCGCCCGCCGGGTGCGCCAGCGCGTACGGCTCCTCGAAGAGCCGGGCGCCGACCAGGCCCGGCGGCGGGCCCGCCCCGTCCAGGGTGGCGATGCCCAGGTCGGCCCGCCCGTCGGCGACTTCCCCCGCGGTGCCCCGGCCGATCTCCCGTACGATCCGCACCTCGGGCGACAGGCCCGGGTGGCGGCCGGTCAGCCGCTCCAGTACGGCGGGCAGCAGTTGGGCGGCGGCGCTGCGGAACGCCGCGATGCGCAGCGGGCCGGTGACCGCCCCGTCGCCCGTGCCGCGCACCTCCTGCCCCATCGTCTCCAGCAGCCGCACGATCCGGCGCGCGTAGGCGACCGCCCGGGTGCCCGCGGCGGTCGGGCGGGCGCCGTGCCGGCCGCGGTCGAAGAGCACGGCCCCGAGTTTGCGTTCACAGGTCCGTACGGCATGGGAGACGGCGGACTGGGTCATGCCCAGGCTCGTGGCCGCCGCGGTGAAGCCTCGCTCCCGCTCGACGGCGATCAGGATGCGCAGCTCGTGCGGCGCGAGGTCGCTCATGCCGCAAGTATTCCATGAGCGGCATTCATGGAAAGCCCGTTTCCATCGACGCGGGCCCCTGCCCACGGCGGCGACGGCTTCTTACGGTGGGCGGAGCGCGGCCGAAGATCACCCAAGTACCGCCGCCCCACATATCCGCCTACTCTCCCAGGAGCCCCTATGACCGCCACGGCCGCCCGCTTCGTCCACCAGGTCTCGCGCCCCGACGGCTTCCCGACCGCCGGGAACTTCGCCTTCATCGAGGAGACCGTCCCCGCTCCTGCCCCGGGCCAGGCGCTGGTGGAGAACGTCCACCTCTCCGTCGACCCGTACATGCGGGAGCTGATGGACGGTGGCTGGGACCTGCACGCCCCGCTGGAGGGGCGCTCCATCGGGCGCGTCACCGCGTCCCGCGCGCCGGGCCTGGCGGAGGGCGACCTCGTCTTCCACCGCAAGGGGTGGCGCACCCACGCCCTGGTGACGCCGGACGAGGTACGTGTCCTGCCCGACCACCGGGGCGTACCGGCCCGCTCCTACCTGGGCGTTCTCGGCGGCACGGGCCTGACCGCCTACGTCGCGCTCACCCGTACGGCACGTCTGAAGCCCGGCGAGAGCGTCTTCGTCTCCGCGGCGGCGGGCGGCGTGGGCAGCGCGGCGGGCCAGTTCGCCCGGCTGCTGGGCGCGGGCCGTGTCGTGGGCAGCGCAGGGTCACCGGCCAAGGTCCGGCGGCTGACCGAGGAGTGGGGTTTCGACGCGGCCTTCGACTACCACGACGGCCCGGTCGGCGACCTGCTGGCCAAGGCCGCTCCGGACGGCATCGACGTCTACCTGGACAACGTCGGCGGCGACCACCTGGAGGGCGCCATCCAGGGCCTGCGCGAATTCGGCCGTATCGCCTGGATCGGCGCGATCGCGCAGTACAACAGCGCCCGGCCGCCCGCCGCGCCCCGCAACCTCTTCGACATCGTCGAGAAGAGCCTGCGTCTGGAGGGCGTCCTCGTACGCAACCACCGCGACGCCCAGCGCGAACTGGAGGACTTTCTCGTCCCCCACCTCCAGGCGGGCCGCGTCATGGACGCGCAGACGGTGGTGCAGGGTTTCGACAACGTGGTGGACGCGTTCCTCGGCATGCTGGGCGGTGCGAACAGCGGGAAAATGATCGTGGAGGTGGGGGCCGAGCGGCTTTAGGGCCGGCACCGGCATGCGGTGGCGTTGCCTCCCCCACGGCTTCCCGCCTCTCCGGAGCGGGGATCAGCCCTCCGGGACCGGAGCCGAAGGTCCGCGGCACCGGCGGACGGCGATCAGCTGCGTACTCGCCAACTCGGCGTACAGGGAGTCCTGTGCCATCAGTTCGGCGTGGGTTCCCCGTGCCCGTACCCGGCCGGCTTCCATGACCAGGATGCGGTCGGCGGTGGTCACGGTGGACAGGCGGTGCGCGACGACCAGGACGGTGGTACGGCGTGCGGTGTCGGTGACGGTCTCGCGCAGGGCGGCCTCGTTGGCCGCGTCGAGCTGAGAGGTGGCCTCGTCGAGGAGGAGCAGCCGGGGCCGCCGGAGCAGGGCCCGGGCGATCGCCACCCGCTGCCGTTCGCCGCCGGACAGCCGGCTGCCGCGGTGGCCGACCTGGGTGTCCAGACCGTGCGGCAGACAGCCCGTCACGGTGTCGAGCCGGGCCAGGCGCAGGACGTGGGCGATCTGCTCGTCGGTGGCGTCGGCCGCGCCCAGCGTCAGGTTGTCGCGCAAGGTTCCGGCGAGGACGGTCGGGTCCTGTTCGACGTAGCCGATGGCGGCCCGGAGCTCGGCGAGCGGCCATCGGCGGATGTCCCTGCCGTCGAGCAGTACGCGGCCGGCGTCCGGCTCGTAGAAACGCTCGATGAGGGCGAAGACGGTGGTCTTGCCCGCGCCGGACGGCCCGACGATCGCCGTCACGCCTCCGGCGGGAACGGCGAAGGAGACATGGCGGTGCACCGCGGGGAGACCCGGCCGGTAGGCGAAGCGCACCTGCTGGAAGGCCACGGTGGCGGGGTGCCGGCGCCCTTCATGAGAGCCGGGAGGCCGCTCCGGGGCCGCGGCGGCCTCGTCGCCACGCCCCTGCGCACCCTCCGCTCCCTCGAACCCCTCTCCCTCGAACCCCGCTGCCCCGCCCTCCGCTTCCCCGCCCCCCAGCGCCTCGATCTCCAGCGTCTCGGCCCCCCGGATACGTACGGCCGCGGCTGCCCCGATCTGCAACTGGCCGACTCCTTCGACCAGTTGACCGATCCTGGGGGTGAGGGCGAAGAGGTAGAGCAGGAAGGCGACGAGCGTGGAGACGCCGATGGAGCCGGAGGTCACGCGCGCACCGCCCACTCCGAGCACGACCAGGAAGCAGATCTGGAGGACGACGGCCGACAGGGTCGCGGACACCGCCTCCCACGCGGCGGCGCGGACGCCCGTACGGCGGGCGTGTTCGGCCGCACGGTGCAGTGCCGCGGTCTCGTGCTGTTCGGCGCCCGCCGCCTTGACGGTGCGCAGCGCGCCCAGCGTCCGTTCGAGCCCGGCTCCCATGCGGCCGACGGCTTCCTGCGTGTGCCGGGTGGCCCGGCCGATGTGCGGCGTCACCACGGTGACGACGAGGCCGACGAACGCGATCACGGTGAGGGTGACGCCGAGCAGGACGGCGTCCAGCAGCCCCATCATCACGACGGTAGCCACCGTGATCAGAGTGCCGGTGACCGCGGCCGACACGGCCTGGGGGGCGGTGCGTCGCAGCAGTACGGTGTCGGAGGTGACGCGGGCGATCAGATCGCCCGGCTCGGTGTGTTCGATCACCGGTACGCGCAGGCGCGGAAGCAGGTGGGTCAGCCTGCGCCGGACAGTGCAGACGACGGATTCGGCGGAGCGGTCGAGCACATAGTGGCCGAGGCCCGCGAGCAGTCCGCCGGCCACCACCAGCGTGCTGAGGACGACCACGGGGCCGACGGTCGGCTGCCCGTGGCCGATGATGTCCATAACGTGCTTGGCCGCCAGCGGCTGGGCCAGCCCCAGGACGCTGCCCAGCAGGCCGAGCGCGACACCGGCGAGCATGCGTCCGCGCTGTGGCCGGAGGTGGCCGGCGAGGGCCCGGAGGCCGGACCACGCGGAGCCGCGGCCGGCGAGGCCGGCCGGCTGTTCCGCCGGGTGCGCCGGGCCGTCGGTGCGGCGGGCTTCGGTCGGGGGCGCCGAGGTCACGGCCTCACTCCACGGTGAAGAAGCGCTGGAAGTAGGAGGCCGGTACGTTCTCGCCGACGAGTTCCCCCTCCGCTTCCACCCAGGCGTGCGCGGCGAACGGCGGGCGGGCGCGGACTCCTACGCACCAGGCGGGCCACTGCCCGTGAAGACGGCACAGCAGCACCGTGGCCAGGGACCGGGGCAGGCATCCCTTGCTCCCTCCGGCGGCCAGGCTCACCGCGAGGACCGTCTGCCGGGCGCGGGCGGCCTCGGCGAGTGTGGCGGGCTCCGCCCCGCGCCGCAACCAGCCCAGGACGACGCGGATACGGCCGGGCGGCAGCGTGGCCAGTACATGGGCGCAGCCCACCGCCGCCCGGGCCGTGAGGCGGCGGGCCAAGGGGATGGAGCGAGGGCGGTAGGGGACCGCTTCCGGCGTCGACATTGCGTACCTCTTCCCTGGGGCCAGGTGAGTGCCCGGTGCGGTGGCTACGGTGCGATGAGGCCCGCGGAGCGCAGGTCGTCGATGATGCGGGTGACGTCCTGAGTGGCCACGTCGGTGTCGACGCCCTCGTAGTGTCCGGTCAGTTCCTCCACCGCCTGGTCGATGCCGCGGCCGTCCAGCAAGGTCTGGAGGACGACTGCCGCCGTGGGGTTGAGGGTCCAGTACTCGGCGCTCTTCTGGTCGAGCAGCGCCATGCCGTACTCGGTCTCGGTGAGCAGAACACCGGGTTTCAGTGCGTACATCGCCGTCACCTCTCCTGTTCGGTCAGGGGCCGGGCGGTGCCGGGGTCATCTCGCGGGAGCGCAGCCACACTTCACAGGCCACGGTCGGGTGCAGCAGGTAGCTCTCCGTCTCCGCGGACAGCGAGCGGCGGCACCATTCCCGCAGGACGTCCACGTCGACCAGGCCGAGCCGGCCCAGCCGGGATTCCTCGCAGAGCGCCAGCAGCCGGGCGCGGTGGCGCCGCAGCCCGGTCTCTTCCTCGAAGGTGGCGTTGGCCTTGGTGTCGCGCGTGCGGACGGCTTCGGGCACGATGCCGCGCATGGCCTCGACGATCAGCGGTTTGTACCGCCAAGGGGTGATCCGCTCCGGTGTCCGGACCGCGAGGCAGGCTTCGATGACCCGATCGTCGTAGTACGGAGCCGCCACGGTGATCCCCAGGGGTGCCGCCATCTGCCCGATGTGCCGGGTCCACTGCGAGATACCGTCCATCGCGGCCAGTTCCCGGTGTTCGCCGTGGCCCCTGCCCCGCGGCTCGGCGTCCGGCAGGCAGGCGGACAGCAGCTCGCGCGCCGCCGCGACGGCCTCGGGCGTGGCCCAGGGCGGCATCCGGGGCGGTACGGACCAGTCGAGCAGCGGTTCGTCCGCGGCGGCCGCCGGCTCCGTCAGGTCACGGGCGACCCGGGCGATCCAGGACCGGTAGGAGCGGCGGTCCAGGAGCTGGCCCAGCACCTTGCGCCGGGGCCACTGGTACTTGGCGGCGTATCCGCGCAGGTCCCGCAGGGTGTGGAAGGGGTGGGCGGATATCGAGGCGTGCAGCCGGGCAGGCGTTCCGGCCAGGAGTTCGTCGCCGCCCAGCCCGGTCAGGTGCAGTCCGGACCCCCGGCCGGCCGCACGGCCCAGGAGGTGCATGCGGCGGTTGCGGTCGACCGTGAGCATGCTGGGCGTATCCAGAATGTCCTGGAGCGTATCGATACCGTCGAAGGTCAGGGCCGTGTCCCGGGCGGGTACGACGTGATGCTCGACCGACCCCAGGGCCCGGACGGTCTGCCGCGCCCAGTGCACATCGTCACCGAGTTCGTCGTGGAGGGCGGCGGTGTACGCGACGACCTTCGCCTCCCCGCGTGCCGCGGCGCAGCACACGGCGGTCGAGTCCAGGCCGCCCAGATCCGTCGTCACCAGATCACGTCCCCGCGTGCGTACGTCGACGGCGGCGGTCAGCGCCTCGCTCAGGCGCACGGCCCCTTCCGTCAGCGGGACGTCGGGATCGGGCGGTGACCACCACCGGCGTGGCCGTGCTCGTCCGCCGGCATCGAGCGTCAGGCAGTGGCCGCCGCGCAGCGCGTGGACGCCGCGCCACTGCGGTGCTCCCGACAGCGGGTGCGGTACGCCCAAGGTGAGCAGTTCCAGGGCGATACGGCGTTCGTCCAGCCCCGCACCGACCAGTTCGGCCAGCACGTCGGCCCGGTCGGCCGCGACGCTCACCCGGGCGGACACCGCAGGCGTGGCCTCGGCGTGGAACACCCGCCGCAGATCGACGACTCCGCCCTGCACCCGGACCTGCCCGCCTGAACTGGCCACGAGGTGGAAGCTGCCCGCCCATGTGCTGCTGTGCCGGTCCAGGGCCGTCAGCGACGCGGTGGCTGCCGCCGCGGCGGCGCGCCGGGCTTCCCGGGGGGTGACGGAATGCTCCCCGATCACGGCGACGCGGGTCCTGCCGTGCACCCCCACGACGGCCGACCCGTCGGTCCACCGGCCCACCAGCCAGGGCCTGCCGGAAGCATGACGCAGGCTGTGCGTCGCGTGGGAAAGTGCCTTCGCGGCAACCGCGGTGGCCGCGCCGGTGTCGGGCAGGACGACGAACCAGCTGGTCAGGGCCGACAATGACAGGGACTCTTCCACGGCTACGGCCTTCGGTCGAAGTGACGTCGGTAGCGGGAGGGGCATCGGCGGGCGGGCCCGGTCGGCCGCGGGCCGGGCCGGCGCGGAGGCCGGCCCGGCCCGCGGCTCTGTGCGGGTCCGCTCAGCGGCTCCGCACCGATCGCGTCAGAGGAGCTGCTTGCCGCCGAGAACGTCCTTGGGGCCGGTGTTCTTGACACCCGTCACCTTGCGGAAGCCGCCGGCCCTGGTGAGTGTGGGGCGCTCGTACGTCATGGTCGCACTCCTTTTCCCTGAAGGGATAACGCGGACCGCGGGACCGGACCGACGCCATGCGAAAGCATTTGCGCCTTCGCTCCCGCGAGCGGTTGATGCCGCGCCGCAACCGTAAGAGTGCTGAACGCATCATCACAATGATGTGCTCGCGGTGGCGTGTGGTACGCCGGGGGCGTGAATTCCTGTGGCGAAAGCGCGGTGTGATGCACACGCTCCCGAGTTGTGGCACGGGCCGGTTTGAACGCACGGATTCCGTGATGCGCGGCGAGTGGGACGGGCAGGCAATCGCCCGCCTCTGGCGTGCGATGGGCGGGCCGCTGTTCGTACGGGAAGCCGCTCCCCGGGCGTTGTCAGACCCCGGCCCTAGCATGCACAGCGTGAACGTTGAACTGTGCTTGCCCCGTGATGTCGTGCTCCCACCTGGCCGGACGGTCACCGCCGAGGGCGGCGGTGACATACCGGCCCTGTGGCTGAGCGACGACGCCGTGTCCGGGGCCGCCGAGCTGTGGACGCGCCTGCGCGAGGAGCACGCCGGCTCCGGGCTGTGGCCTCTGCTGCTCGAACCGCTCCGTCCGGACGACGAGGGCGAGTTCCGGCCCTGGGCAACGGGCGAGCTGTATCCGGAAGACATGTCCTCGCCCCAGGCCCATGATCCGGCCGCACTCCTCTGCGCCTGGTGGGACAAGTACGCGGAGGAGGAGTGGCCCGGTCTCGCGCCGGGCCGGGAGCCCGTACGGCATCCCGACGAAGTGGCCGCCGAGTTCGCCGGGGGCTTCGCCGCCCGCAGGCCGTACATACGTCTGGGGCTCGTCGCCGCGGGCCGGGGCGCCGACGCTCTCACCGCCGTCGGCTGGAGCGGCCCCGCCAATTACGACAACGACACCGCCAAGTATTCCGCGGTCGTACGGGACTGGGAGCGGCGGTTCGGCGCGCGCGTGGTGGCGGTCGGGTTCGCCACCCTTTACCTCAGCGTTGCCGCACCGCCGATATCCGCGGAGGAAGCGCTCCTCGTCGCCGCGGAACATTTCGCCTTCTGCCCGGATCTCGTGTGGCAGGGCTCCGGCACCCTGTCCGCCTACGCCGAAAGCATCGTCGGCGCCGGGCACTGGGAATTCCGGTGGGACTGACCGGACGGCCGGTCATACCGGACATGTAACGTCCGGCATGGCCGGCGGTCGGCCTCGCTTCCCGCGGTGTGCGGCCTTACTTCCAGCGGAGGTTGAAGTTGGCCCCGGTGAGACCGGTCGTCGTGCAGTCGATGCCCCGGTACCGGTCGACGAACGTTCCGTAGAGGTAGACGAAGGAGTCGTACGTCTGGTCGTGCGAAAGTCCCTCGCGCACCCGGAACCGCAGCTGTACGTGCACGGACTCGCGCGGCTTGAGCGTGGCGGGCCCGGGGATGCTGCCCGTGGCGGCGTCGCCCTGGCGCAGGGTCTTCCACTCGCGCTTCGCGGTATCCCAGTACTGGAGGTCGGCATAAGGGCTCAGGCCGTGCTCGCCCTCGTTGTAGACGTTGCTGTCCACCCTGGCCCGCAGGCTGAAGGAGTTCAGCTCCTTCTTCGAGACGTTGGTAAGTGTGGCGGTGAAGGCGTGCCACGTGTTTCCGAGGCGAACGGTGTCGGGCGCGCCGAAGGACCGCCCGGCGAAGAAGTTGTTGTGGTATTGCCCGTAGGCGGTGTCGACGTCGTAACACGTCGGCATCGCGGGGGCGGGAGCCGCCTGGGAGGCCGGGGCGGCGGCCACCGCCAGCGGGATCAGGGCGGCCGTCACGGCCGAGACGGACAGGGTGCGACGCAGTTTCATGAAAACTTCTTTCTCGAAGCCCGGCTCGAAATCCGGCTCGGAGCGTGCCCCGGGGCTCCACTCGGAACCCGGCTCGCAGCTCGGCCGGCGGGGAGGAATGAGGTGATCGGCGGCAATCGCTTATGCGGTGGCGTCCGTCCGACCGGTGCCCGTCGCGGGCTTGCGGCGGCGTACGGCGAAGACCGCGCCCGCGCCCACGGCGACCGCGGCGGCACCGGCCAGGGCGATCGTCGGCAGCGCGGAGGACGAACCGGTCGCGGCGAGGTGGCCGCCGCCCTGCGCCGCGAGACCGCCGCCCGACCCCGAACCACCCGCGGCGCCACCGGGCGTGGCACTCGCGCTGGGCTCGGCCGAGGCGGTCGGCTCGGCCGTACCCTCGCCCGGCTTACCGGGCTTGCCCGGCTTGTCCGTCGGCGTCGGCTTCCCGCCGACGGGCAGGATGGTGAAGTCGTACCACTCCTCCTTGGCCGAACCACAGGAGCCGTCGCGGTTGCGGAAGTCGCCCGCCGCGAGCACGTACCCGGTGCCGGGCTTGGCGTCCTTGACCACGCGGGTGCGCAGCGTCAGCGTGACGACACTGTGCGGGCCGACCGGGAAGGAGCCGAACAGGCTCTGGGGCGAGGCGTCATGGAACGTCTTCCACTCCCCCGTCCTACGGTCGCGGTACTCGGTGTCCAGCTCCCAGTACGGCCGGTCGACATCCTCGGCCGAGGACACGTACAGGTACGGCTGCACCTCGGTCAGCGTCTTGCCGGTGGTGTTGGTGAGCCGCATGGTGAACGTGGTCCAGGAGCCGCCCGCCACCAGCTGGGACGGCAGGCCGTTGACCGTCACCCGCAGCTGGTCGGACTCGAAGTCGCAGGTCCGGCCTTCGGTGTCACCGGAGGTGCTGCCCCCGCCGGTGGCCGTGCCCGCGCCGTTGTCCGTACCTCCCGTACCGGCGGAACCGCCCGTACCGGCGGTCGTACCGCCATTACCGGCAGTCGAGCCGCCCGTGCCCGTCGAACCGGCGGAGCCGGCCGACCCCGTACCACCCGTGCCGCCCTTCCCGGTGCCTCCGGACGACGCCGTTCCGCCGCCGTTCTGGGACGTCCCGCCGGTGTCACCGGCCTGACCGGGGCGCTGCGCCTCGTCCGAGGTGCCGCCCTTGCCGCCGCTCTCCCCGGAACCCTCCGCTCCGCCACCCGCGGTCCCGGCGGAACCCGTGGTACCGGAACCCGTCGTACCGGAACCGGTCTCCATTGCGGCCGCTCCGGTCGCGAACGCGGCGGTGGGCGCGGTCAGTACGGCGGCGGGCGCTATCACGGCAGCCGCTGCGGCGGCCGTCAGGGCGCGGCGAATCTTCATCCAGCAGACCTTTCGGGTCCCACGTGCCGTTCCGTCGGGACGGCACGCTCGTCGATTGTCGTGCGGTGGCTCACGCTTCGGCTCGTACGCCGAGGCGCGGGACGCAGGCGTCCGTGCGTGCACACGCGTGTACTCGCACATACTTGCGCCTCATACGAGACCATCGATGCGGCGAAAAGGTTGCACACGTGACTTCTTGAGATCATCGGAACCGGGCAGCGGCCTCGGACGTTTGTACGACCATGCGCATACAACGAGCCGGCGCCGCCGCCGGCGCCCTGCTCGCCGCCCTGCTCACCGTCACCGGATGCGGCCCGTCACAGACGGGAAGCGACGGCGGGAAGGCCGCCGAGGGCAAGCCGGCTTCGGCCTCGCCCACCAAGAAGGGGCCGGGCGGACAAGGCGGGGTGCTGATGGGGGCACGCTGGATGGTCCAGTGGGTCACCGTCGACGGCCGGGAGATCAGCGCGCCGCCACACGCCGCCTCCTGGATGGCGTTCGACTACGACAACACGGTCAAGGGCAACGACGGCTGTGCGCCCTTCCGCAGGTCCACGACCGTGACCGACAGTGCGCTGACCCTGGGTGGGGAGTGGACGCAGGCGACGGAGGACGGCGGGTGCCCGGCGAAGAACCGCGCCTTCGCGGAGCGGTTGCGGAAAGTCTTCAACGGTCCGCTGACGATCGCCTATCGGGTGGACAACCTCACGCTGGACCTGAAGAACCAGCAGGGCGACTACGTGGCGATCAAACTCCAGCAGCCCGAGGGGTTCTACGGCCGGCGCTGGCAGGTGCCCAGGCTGAGCGTGGGCGACAGCTACGGTCCGGACCTGCCGAAGAGCGCGTATTTCATTTTCCACGAGGACGGGACGGTCATCGGGAACCTGGGCTGCAACGACTTCACCAGCAAGGCCGTCTTCGAGGGCGACACACTGACCATGTGGGAGCCCACCCGTCTCAGCCAACGCACCTGTTCCCCGGACATCATGAAGGGAGAGGGGTATCTGCTCTCCATGAAGCGGAACCCGCAGACATTCACCTACTCGGTCACCCACGACACCATGAGCGCCTCCGACGAATCCGAGGGTCCGCTGCTGCGCAACGGCTACGAGTTCACCGCGCTGCCCGACTGATCCCGGGTCAGCGCAGCCTCGGCCGTGGCGAGGATGTTGCCGAAAGTGCGGATGAGGACCGGCCTCATGAGGAGGCGGGTCAATGGGGCGCCGAGCAGGGGGAGACGCACTTCGGCTCGGGTGGTCCAGCGGACGTGGGTTCCGTCGCCGGTTGCGGTGAACGTCATCCGGCCGAGTTCGTGACGGGACGGCGGCAGGCTGCGTTCGACGACGTACTCGGTGGCGTACGGCGGGTCGTACCGGGTGATCCGCTCGCGGAACCAGCCGATCAGCCAGAGGTGGCTGCGCACGGCGCCGACCCCGTAGGGCGCGCCCTCGCCGTGGCGGGTCAGGCGGCAGCGGAGCGCCAGGGGTGAACGTGTGTAGTGGGTGGTTGTGGTGAGCCAGGCGAACACCTCGTCCACCGGGGCGGGGATGACGCGTTCCACGGTCACGGTTTCCACGGCCGGGGTCCTTTCCTGTCGAGAGGGCGCACCGTGTCGGCGCGGTGCAGTTTGTCGGGGTTGCGGATGACGTAGAGGCCGGTGATCCGGCCGTCGTGGATCTCGACCGTCAGCAGCCAGTCGAGCGCACCGTCGGTCAGGAACCGGGCCCCGGGCATGCCGTTGTAGGTGGCAGGCTCGATGCGGGTCGCCGTGAGGCTCGTACGGGCGACGCGGAGGACGAACCGGGCGACCTCGTCGCGGCCGACGACCGGGCGGCGCGCGGCGATCACCTTTCCGCCGCCGTCGGAGATCTGCACGACATCGGGCGCCAGCAGGTCCATCAGCACCTGTACGTCGCCGGTCGCCGCCGCGTCCAGGAATCGCCGTACGATCTCCCGGGCGGCGCCGGAATCCGGTTCGAAACGGCGGCGCCGCGCGTGGACGTGGCGGCGGGCGCGGTGGGCGGTCTGCCGGACGGTGGCCTCGCTCTTGCCGACCGACTCGGCGATCTCGCCGTGGGGGTAGCCGAACACGTCGTGCAGGACGAACACGGCGCGTTCGGTCGGATTCAGCGTTTCCAGGACGAGCAGCATGGCCATCGACACCGACTCGGCCAGGAGCACGTCGTCGCTCGCCTCGGGAGCGGTACGGATCGGCTCGGGCAGCCAGGCGCCCACGTAGTCCTCGCGCCGCGCCCGGGCCGCGCGCAGGTGGTTGAGGGCCTGGCGGGTCACGGTACGCACCAGGTAGGCGCGCGGGTGCCGGACCGTGGCCGGGTCGACCGCGCTCCACCGCAGGTAGCTCTCCTGCAGCACGTCCTCGGCGTCGGTGGCGCTGCCCAGCATCTCGTAGGCGATGGTGAACAGGAGTCCGCGGTGCCCGGTGAACACGTCACCGGCATGCGCAGGACCCTCAGCGTCCCCAGCCATGCCCCGCCCCCGCCCCATCGTGACGAACCGACATCGCCCCGCCTTTCTCTTCGCCTGCCCATCGGGACACTTCGCGGCGGCGAAACGTGACAGGGGCGGCCCGGCTTTTTCCGGCCGTCCGCCGGCCGCGGCTATTCGCCGGTGGCCGCGCGTGAGGGAGTCGCCCTGGCCTTGGCCACCGCGGCCGCCAACTGCTCCTGTACCGCCTCCGGCAGCGCGCCCCCATGCACACTGTCCACCAGTTCCCGGGCCAGGAAGTGCAGCTTGGTGTTGGTGTTCTGGGAGGCGGTGACCAGCACGGCCCAGGCCGCGTCGGGGCTCAGGGTGAAGGTGGCCATCAGTATTCCGCGGGCCAGGTCGATGACCGGGCGGGTCCGCATGGCGCGGCGCAGCTGGGCGACTTCCGTGGGCGACTCCTGGTGGGAGTCCTGCTGCACGTCCTGCTGCACGTCCTGGTGAGAGTCCTCGTGCGCGTCCTGCCGGGAGCCCTCGTGCACGTCCCTTCGGAGCTCCTGGTGCGGGACCGCGCCGTCGGTGGCGGAAGGCGGCGCGGGCCGCCCGTACGGCTCCGAGGAGATGAAGAACTTCCGGGTTCCGGTCAGGTCCAGCAGCCTTTCGACCGCGCGGCTGCTGGAGCGGATGACCACGGCCTTGCCCTGCGCGAGGGCCCGCACACGCAGACGCAGCAGCATGTTCAGGCCGCCGCAGTCGAAGAACGGGACCGCGCCGAGGTGGAGGTCGAGGCCCCGGGCCGACCGGCTCAGGGCCTCGCGCAGGTCGTGTTCGATCTCCTCGCAGGCGTTCAGGTCCAGTTCACCTTGTACGGCCACCCCGGTCCGGCCACTGTCCGGGAAGGCGTCGAGCCGCGACAAGCGAGGCGGGTACGGGACCGACGGGCCGCTGTTCCCGTCGGCCCCGGTGGCGGCCTCGGGGGGAGGAGACGCCCAGGGCGCAGCTTCCGGCATGGCCTTCCCTTCCCGTCATCGGCTGGACCGTGTCCCTCCAGGCTTGCCGATCGAGAGACACACGTCAACTAATACACGAAACGCTGTACGTGCATCGGGACACGTGAACAAGAGGTCGCTAGACTGACGGCATGGATGGACTGTCCGAGTCGCAGAACGGGGTTCCCGAGCCGCACACGGGGTGGACGTTCGTGACCAACCACGCCCGGGTGCTGGCGGTCATCGCGGACAACCACAACGCCCGTATCCGCGACATCGCCGCACGCTGCAGGCTGACCGAACGCGCCGTTCAGAAGATCATTTCCGATCTGGAGCGCGACGGCTATCTGTCGCACACCCGCGAGGGCCGCAGCAACATCTACGAGATCGACCCCAGCAAGGTGCTGCGCCACCCCGCCGAAGCCGGCCTGACCGTCGCGTCGCTGCTCTCCCTGCTCGTCCAGGACGAAGAGCACCGCACCACGCACCCCGACGACGAGCGGCAGCGGCAGCGCGCGGGCTGAGCGCATGGTCCGCGCCGGCGCCGCCGGACGCTTCACGGCATCTCTTGGTTGTACGGAAATCGGCTGATTGCCCGGGGCGTCCGGCGCCTCTTTGATGGGCGGGTCCCGTGTGCGCGGGCGGACGTGACCTCCTCTTCGAAGGGTGACCATGAGACGGCTCTTACGCGCGGGGCGTACGTCCCGCCTGACGCGGGTGGCCGCTGCCGCGGTCGTGACCTCGGCCTGTGCCGCCGTCCTGCTGCCGGGCGCGGCACAGGCCCGTCCCGTGGTGGACACGGCGGGCGCGGCCGGTGCCGCAAGCACGGAGCGGGTGAGCACCACCTCGGACGGGGCCCAGGCCGACGGCCTGTCCGACGGGGCGTCGATCAGTGCGGACGGACGGTATGTCGCCTTCTGGTCGGCCGCGCCCAATCTGGGCGCCGACGCCTACCGCGCCCTGTTGGTCAAGGATTTGGCATCCGGGCAGGTCACCCGGGTGCCCGGCGCCAGGACGTACGGCGGCAGCTACACGGCAATCAGCGACGACGGCCGGTACGTCGGCTACGGGTCGGGCAGCCGCTATGCCTCGGCCTACGTCTACGACCGGGTCACCGGCCGGATCACCCAGGCCAACGGCTCCGAGCTGAGCAGCGTCGACTCGCTGAGCGCGGACGGCCGCTTCGCCGCCGTCACGGTCGGCAGCCGCAACCCGAGCCGGCCCGCCCGGCTGTTCGTCCGGGATCTGACGAACGGCACCGACGAGCAGATCGACCCGCAGCAGACACCGACGGGCCGGCCGTCCGTCAGCACGGGCCTGCTCAGCGGTGACGGGCGGCTGCTGGCCTTCGCCACCGGCCCGCGCAGCGGCGCGTACGACATCTTCGTCAAGGACCGGGCCGACGGGACCGTGCGGCAGGTGGACGTACCGCTGGACGGGGTGCAGGACGACCGGCGGAGCCGGCTGGCGGGGATGAGCCGGGACGGCCGTTACGTGCTCTTCGATTCCGCGTCCGGCAACCTGGTCCCCGGTACCACCGAACCGGGCCGGCACGCCTACCTCCGCGACCTGCGGACCGGCACCACCGTACGGCTCGCGCCGGCCGGAGTCTCGGCGGTGGCGGTCAGCGGGGACGGGCAGAAGGTGCTGCTGTCCGAGGAGGACCGGCTGACGCTGCTGGACGTGCGTACCGGCGTACGTACCGCCGTCGGCCCGGCCGCACGGGCCATCCCGGGTTCGGTCACCGGGGGCGGCGAGGCGGTGGCCTTCACCTCCGAAGCCGCCGACCTCGTGCCGGGTGACACCAACGCGGCTGCCGACGTGTTCGTACACCGCACCGACTGACCGCCCGGGGCGGCCGTCGCTCAGGCGCGGCGCCGGGCGAGAGCCACCGCCCCGCAGCCGAGCGCCGCCGCCGCGGTCACGGCCGCCGCGGTGATCATCCGGGCGTCGCGGGTGCGCACACCGGGCCGCGGAACCTTGCGTTCGGGATGGTGGGCGGGCGCGGCGCCGTCCAGGCCGAGGGCGAGCGCCTCGGCCAGGTGCAGGGCCCGCCGTCCGGTGCCGGACTGCTCGATCTGGGTGCGGCAGCTGAAGCCGTCGGAGATGACCAGGGCGCTGGGGGCGGTGTCGCGTACGGCGGGCAGCACGCCCTGTTCGGCGACGGCCATGGACACGTCGTAGTGGTCCTTCTCGAAGCCGAAGTTGCCGGCCAGGCCGCAGCAGCCCTCGTCCAGCACGTCGGCGTCGATCCCGGCGCGGCGCATCAGCTCCCGGTCGGGGTCGGTCTTCATGACGGCGTGCTGGTGGCAGTGCGTCTGTACGGTGGCGGCGCGGGCCAGTTGGGGCGGCTGCCAGTCGGGGGCGCGGCGCACCAGCAGTTCCGCGAGGGTGTGGAACTGGTCGGCCAGGCGCTGCACGTCGGTGTCGTGCGGCAGCAGGTCGGGGGCGTCGGCGCGGAAGACGGCGGTGCACGACGGTTCCAGGCCGACGATGGGCGTACCGGCTTCGAGCCACGGCCGCAGGATGCGGGTGGTGCGGCGCAGGGTGCGTTTGGCGGTGTCGAGTTGGCCGGTGGAGATCCAGGTCAGCCCGCAGCACACGGCTTCGGTGGGCACCGTCACCCGGAACCCGGCGTCCTCCAGGACGCGGACGGCCGACCGGGCGATGTTCGGGTGGAAGTACGTGCTGAAGGTGTCCGGCCACAGGACGACGGTGCGGGGGTCGGCGGGGTCGGGCTCGGGCCGGTCCTGGGCGCGCCACCACTGGAGGAAGGACTGCTCGGCGAAGACCGGCGCCTCGCGCCGTGTGGCGACACCCGCCAGGCGCTTGCCGAGGTTGCCGAGCACGGGGGCGTGCAGGGCCGCGTTGACCAGCCGGGGCGCGGCGCGGGAGGCCAGGGCCCACAGCGGCAGCCAGCCCAGCGCGTAGTGCGCGGCCGGGCGCAGCCGCCCCTTGTAGTGGTGGGCGAGGAATTCGGCCTTGTAGGTGGCCATGTCCACGCCGGTCGGGCAGTCGGACTTGCAGCCCTTGCAGGCCAGGCACAGATCCAGGGCGTCCTTGACCTCGGTGCTGCGCCAGCCGTCGGTCACCGCCGAGTCCGCGTGGCCGCCGAGCATCTCGAACAGCAGCCGGGCACGGCCGCGGGTGGAGTGCTCCTCCTCGCCGGTGGCGCGGTAGGAGGGGCACATCACACCGCCGCGGTGGCTGCGGCAGTTGCCGATGCCGACGCAGCGCAGGACGGCGCGGGTGAAGTCGTGGTCGTCCTCCGGGTAGCCGAAGTGGGTCTCGTCGTACGCGGGGCGCCAGTGCGAGCCCAGGCGGAGGTTCTCGTCGACGCGGTAAGGGCTGGTCACCTTGCCGGGGTTCATCCGGTGGCCGGGGTCGAAGAGGGCCTTCAGCTCGCCGAAGGCCCGCACCAGCCGGTCGCCGAACATGATCGGCAGCAGCTCGGCGCGCGACTGCCCGTCGCCGTGCTCGCCGGAGAGGGACCCGCCGTAGGAGGTGACGAGTTCGGCGGCCCGGAAAAGGAACTCGCGGAAGTCCCGGACGCCGTCGGCGGAGGTCAGGCCGAAGGGGATACGGGTGTGGACGCAGCCCTGGCCGAAGTGGCCGTAGAGGGTGGCGTGTTCGTAGCCGTACTCGCGCAGGAGGGAGGTGAGGTCGCGCAGGTAGTCGCCCAGCCGCTCGGGCGGTGCGGCGGAGTCCTCCCAGCCCTCCCAGGTGTCGCGTCCGTCCGGCGGGCGGGCGGTGACGCCGAGCCCCGCCTCGCGGGCCCGGAGCATCCGCTGCTCGCGCTTGGGGTCGTCGGAGAAGGCCACGCTGTCGTCGTCCTCGCCGCGTCCCATGGCCTTCATCAGGCCGTGCGCCTGCTGGTCGACCTGCTCGCGGGAGTCCCCGGCGAACTGGATCAGCAGCCAGCTCTCCCCGGCCGGCAGGTTGTCGAGGGATTCGGTGTAGGCGTTCTCCTCGCGCATGAGCTGGGCCATCCGGCCGTCCAGCGCTTCGAGCTGGCTGGGCTCGCAGTGCTTCAGGGCCTTCGGTACGTCGTCGGCGGCGGAGGCGATGTCCGGGTAGCCGAGCACGAGCAGCGCCTCGTACTCGGGAACCGGCACCAGTTCCAGTTCGGCGTGCAGCACGGTGACGAGGGTGCCTTCGCTGCCGACGAGGGCGCGGGCGAGGTCGAAGCCGTTCTCCGGCAGGAGCGAGTCGAGGTTGTATCCGGAGACGCGGCGCGGGATGCGCGGATAGCCGCGGCGGATCTCGGCGAGGTTGCGGTCGGCCAGGTCGCGCAGTCCCCGGTAGATCTCGGCGCGGCGCCCGCCCTCGGCGACGATCCGCTCGTACTCCTCGTCCGAGGTGGGGCCGGCCCAGAAGCGGGCGCCGTCGTAGGTGAGGACCTCCAGCCGCCGCACGTTGTCGACCGTCTTGCCGTACGCCTGCGCCGACGCGCCGCAGGAGTTGTTGCCGATCATGCCGCCCAGGGCGCAGTGGCTGTGCGTGGAGGGCTTCGGGCCGAACTGCAGGCCGTACTCGCCCAGTTGGCGGTTCAACTCGTCCAGGACGATGCCGGGTTCGACGACGCAGGTACGGGCATCCGGGTCGACCGAGACCAGGCCGTGGCAGTACTTGGTCCAGTCGATCACCACGGCGGCGTTGGTGCACTGCCCGGCCAGGCTCGTACCGCCGCCGCGGGAGAGCACCGGCACGCCGTGTTCGGCGCAGACCGCGACGGCGGCGACGGCCGCGTCCACGGTGCGCGGCACGACCACGCCGATGGGCACCTGGCGGTAGTTCGACCCGTCGGTTGCGTACGCGCCGCGGCTGCCGGCGTCGAAACGGACCTCGCCGTCCACGCGCCGGCGCAGCGCGTCCGCCAGCCCGGCCGGGTCCGCGCCGTCGTCCTGGTCCTTCGCTCCTCCCGGCGCGAGCGTGCGGCGGCCTGCGTCCGGTCCCTTGTCCACGAGGCGTCCTCCTGCTTCCTGACGTACGACGACGGTTCCCCGCCGGATTCCGCTTCCCACCGGGTACCGCGCCACGCGAGCTCTACCCTCTTTGCCGCATCTGTTCCGTTCGACCGGCAGTCGTTACGCCGTCCGGTGGACGGGCGCGCCCGGGCCGGGGTTGCGCTCAGGCGGGTTCCGGCCCGTTCAGGCGGGCGCCCGCTTCGAGGAGCAGGGCGTGCACGAACGCCTGGGGCAGGTTGCCGCGCAGCTGGCGCTGCTCCACGTCGTACTCCTCGGCGAACAGGCCCGGTGTGCCGCAGGCGCTGCGGGTCCGTTCGAACCAGCGGAAGGCGCCGATCCGGTCGCCCCCTGCGTGCGCGGCCAGCGCCATCATGAACCCGCAGAGCAGGAACGCGCCCTCGGCCTCGCCCAGCGGCCGGTCGTCGTGGCGGAACCGGTAGAGGTAGCCGTCGTGGGCGAGCCGCTCCTCGATGAAATGCCGGGTGCGGTGCGTACTGGGGTCGTCCGGGCGCAGGCAGCCGCGGGCCAGCGGCAGCAGCAGGGCGCCCTCGGCGCCCGCGTCGTCCTCCGCGCGCCGCCATACGCCGTCGGGCCGCAGGCAGCGCCGCCGTGTCTCCGCCTCGACGGCGTCGGCCAGCGCGCTCCGGCTGCGCGCCGCCGGGCCCGGAACGCTGTCGGCCAGGGCGCGCAGCCCCGCCACGATGCTCAGCCGCGAATGCGTCCACCAGCGCTTCTCCAGCTCCCAGATCCCGGCGTCGGCCTGCCGCCAGTGCTGCTCGACGCACCGCACCGCCACCTCCGCCGCCCGCTGCCCGTCCCGGTCCAGCCGGTCGTGCCGGGCCGCCGCGGCGAACAGTTGCAGCGCTTCTCCGTACGTGTCGAGCTGGAACTGCCGGCCCGCGCGGTTGCCGACGAAGTCGCTGCCACCCGGATAGCCGACCAGGGGCAGCGGGCGTTCCTCGACGACCGGGGCGCCGTCCACGGTGTAGGCGGGGCGGAGCCGGTCGCCGTCCTCCAGCAGACGTGCGCTCACGAACCGTACGGCCTGGTCCAGCAGCGGGTACGGGCCGTGGGCGGCCACCGCGAGCCCGGCGTAGCACTGGTCGCGGATCCAGGTGTAGCGGTAGTCGTAGTTGCGTCCGGCCTCGGCGCGCTCGGGCAGGGAGGTGGTGGCTGCGGCGACCATGCCGCCGGAGCTGCTGGTCAGGCCGTGCAGTACGGCATAGGCGTGGCGGGCGTCGCGGGGCGCCGCGGTGTCGAGGCAGCGGGGTACGGCCTCGCGCCACGCCGCTTCCGTCTCCCGCCACAGCCGCCGCGGCTCCGGCGCGGTGTCCGGTGGCCGCCGCCCGATGTACAGGACGAGGTCGCGCTCCTGCCCCTCGGGGACGGTGAAGGCAGCCTGCCGGCCACCGCCGGGCCTGCGTTTCAGGGCCATCCCGCCGAACCGAAGATGCAGGCCGCCGCCCTCAGCGGTGTGGCCGTCCGGCGTGTCGCGGCCCTCCCCCATGGCCCCGGCGCCGAACTCCGGCCGCGGGTCGAGCACGAGGTGGACGCGGGCGTCGCCCCGTACGGCACGCACCCGGCGCAGCAGCACCAGGCCGTCGCGGGCGGCGGGCAGGGCCAGGGCCTCCCGGCTCTCGATGACCGCCTCGTCGGTGACCCAGCGGCTGACGTGGATGAGCGTGCCGTCCTCGTAGTGGCCGCCGCGCACCCGCCAGGCGTTCTGCGGCCGTACGGTGTAGTGACCCGGCCCGCCGATCAGCGCGGAGAAGACCGCGTCGTCGTGCCAGCGCGGCGCGCACAGCCACACCACCTCGCCCTGCGGGCCGACGACCGCGCCCCGTTCGCCGTCGCCGAGGAACGCGTAGTCGCGCAGGACGGCGGGGGCGGGCACGGCCGCGGAGAGCAGGTCTTCCATCTGCGTCTTTCGTCTGGTGCGCACGGCCGGGGCCGCACCGCGGCCCTCGTCCGTTCCGTAGGCGTTCGGACGCCACACCAGTACCCCGTCGCACGCGCGGCATGACCACCGGCCGCCCGAACGCCTCGCTTGCAGCTGTTCGAACGTCCTGTTAATTTCTGCCGCGACATCTCACCGTAGGGTTCCGCCCTCGCCGATCAGCCTCCTCGTGTCCGGTGACACCAGGAAGGTGGGAGTCACACCGGATTTCTGACAAAGGTGTGCGGCGATGGTTGCGCTTCGGCACGCGGAAACGGCTCTGGAAGCCGTCGATCTGATCAAGACCTACTCGGCAGGCAGGAACAAACCCCCGGTCAGGGCGTTGCGGGGGCTCAGCTTCCGTGCGGCTCCGGGGACCGTATTCGGGCTCCTCGGGCCGAACGGTGCAGGTAAATCGACCGCGGTGAACATTCTCTCCACGCTGTCGGCCGCCGATTCCGGCTCGGCACGCGTCGCCGGGATCGACGTGGCGGCGGAGCCGGACCAGGTGCGCCGGGCGATCGGGGTCGTGGCCCAGCGGCCCGGCACCGACCCGATGGCGACCGCGGCCGAGAACCTGCTGCTCGCGGGCCGCATCCACGGCATGTCCCGCCGCGACGCCACGGCGCGCGCCGGAGAACTCGTCGACCGGTTCGGGCTGACGGACGCCGCGCACCGGCCCGTCCGTACGTACTCCGGAGGCATGGCCCGCAAGCTGGATGTGGCCCTCGGGCTGATGCACCGCCCGCAGGTGCTCTTCCTGGACGAGCCGACGACGGGGCTGGACCCGCAGGCCCGGAGCGAGATGTGGTACGAGATCGCCACGCTGGCCGCCGACGAGCGGATGACGGTACTGCTCACCACCCACTACCTGGACGAGACCGACCGGCTCGCCGACCACATCGCGATCGTCGACCACGGCAGCGTCGTCGCCGCGGGCACGCCCGATGAGCTGAAGAGCGAGCTGCGCGGCGACGCGGTGCTGGTCGAGCTCGCCGAGGCGGACCACAGGGCGCGGGCGGTGCTGGAACGGGTGCCGGTGCTGCGCGACATCGCCATGGACGGGGCTACGGTACGGGGCCGCACCGACGACGGTGCCAGGGCGCTCCCGGCCGTACTGGCCGCACTCGAAGAAGCGGGGTTCGCCGTGACCTCCGCGACGCTCGCCCGCCCCTCGCTCGACGACGTGTATCTCCGGCACGCCGGGCGCAGCTTCGACGCCGCCGGCGAGGGCGCGGAAGGCACGGCGGCGGCACGGACCCTGGAGGCGGCGAAGTGAGCACCTCGTACGCGACCTGTGCCGGCGCGCGTCCGCTGGCGTTCCTCACCCACACCGCACTGCTCACCGGCCGTCTGCAGCGCGCGCTGTGGCGGATGCCCGCCTTCCTGGTCATCGGGCTCGTCCAGCCGGTGATCTGGCTGCTGCTGTTCGGGCAGCTCTTCCGCGCGGTCGCGGACCTGCCCGGTTTCGCCTCCGGCAGCGGTGGGTTCCTGGAGTTCCTCACGCCGGGCGTGGTGATGATGACCGCGCTGTTCACCAGTGCCTGGGCGGGGACGACGTACCTCCAGGACATCGACCGCGGAGTGATGGACCGGCTGCTCACCTCGCCCGTCGGCCGCGGCGCCATGGTGTGCGCCACCCTCGTCCACCAGGCGGTCCAGACCGTCGTCCAGAGCCTGGTCATCGTGGGCATCGCGCTGCTCGCCGGGGCCCGCTTCCCCGGCGGCGTCGCCGGCGTGGGCGCCACCTTGCTCGCCGCGGTCCTGCTGACGCTGGTCTTCTCGGCCCTGTCCGACGCCGTCGCCCTGCTGACCCGGCAGCAGGCCACGCTGATCGCGATCTCCCAGTTCACCACGCTGCCGCTGATGTTCCTCAGCTCGGCCGTCATGGATCTCGGGCTCGCGCCGGGCTGGGTCCGGGAGGTCGCCGCGTACAACCCCGTGGAGTGGGCGGTCGCCGCGGCCCGGCAGGCGTTGCTCGGCGGGGCCGGCCGGATCGCGGTGCAGGGACATCTGGCCCTGCTCGCGGCGGCGGTTGTGGTGATGGGGTTCCTGGCGACGCGGGCGTTCCGGGCCTACCGGAAGTCCGCGTAAGGGAGGCTGCTCGGCCTCGCCGTGCGGGGGCCGGACCGCCGACGCCGGTCCCCGCAGACCGCCTTGGGGGGGCGGACCGCCAAGAATGCCGCGCCTCGCGGTAGTTGAATTCCCTTGCTTCCGCCTCCCCCGGCTGCTTGGTCCTTACCAGCACGGCCCCTCCCAGCAATTGGCGGGCTCATTCGGACGTATTCATGCGCACCACCCTCCGCCCCCTCACCTCAAAGCCGTCACGGCCCGGCGGTGTCATCGAATTCCGGAGCCGGCCCGGGCCGCGTACGGGCCTGCGCCGAAGGCGGAGCGTCATCGGCGGCAGCGCGGCACGCCGCCCTTCGCCCCAGGCAGGAGGGTGACCGCCGGGCGGCCGGACACCCTCCGTACCCGTCCCGGCGGCCCGGCGGCGGCGTAATTCCGCCGCCCTCGCGGATTCTTCCGGCCGGTCCGCCACTGGCCGGATTCCGTGATTGACGCCGGAATTCGCGGTGCCTAGGTTCCCTGTCGCAACGGGGGGAGGAACACACCGGAACCGGACGCCGAAAGCAAGGGGTGGACATGCCAAAGCAGTACGTCACGCCGGAATGGGAATCCCCTGGTGAGTGGTACGGCACCATGAAGGCCACGGTCTGGAATTTCGAAAGCGAACCACTCGTCAACGCCGAGATCTCCTTCCGCGTGCAGTCGGACCAGAACGTCACCAACGTCTACGGGCTCGTCTGGCAGCGGCAGGGCAACATCATCACCGGGCGCCTGGTGCCCGAGCGGCAGACCGTACCGCCGCACCGCGGCACCCAGGAGTTCCGGCTCGGCTTCTCCCGGTCGATGCCGGGCCCCGGCCCGCTGCCGACCGACTTCAAGATCAACGGTCAGCCTGCGGATGTGCCGGACGACCGCACGCCGCCGGGCACGCCGGGCAACGTGCACACGGACACGCTCGGCCCGACGCAGGTCACGCTGTCCTGGAACCCGTCCACCGACAACGTCGGCGTGATGGGTTACGAGGTGGCGTACGGCGGCCCGCAGCCCCTGCGGGTCAAGGACGAGACCGCGGTGATCTCCGGGCTGACCCCGACGACCAAGTACACGGTCCGGGTCACGGCCGTGGACCTCGCGGGCAACCGCTCCGAGCCGTCACAGCCGCTGGAGTTCACCACGACCGACAAGCTCCCCGACGGCGGCCCCTGGGACATGCCGCGCGCGCCGTACGTGGACTACATGGCCTGGCCGAACCCGAGCCTGCCGCAGTACGCCCAGGAATCCGGCGTGGACGGCTTCATGCTGGGCTTCATCGTCGCCAACAACAACAAGAAGCTGGCGTGGGCCGGGCAGGACGGTCCCGACTGGGAGGTCGACCAGAGCTCGTACGGCAAGAAGGACATCGAGCAGCTGGCCGCGACCGGCGGCAGGGTCGCCTTCTCCTGCGGCGGCGCCTCCGGCCGGCCACTGGAAGCCGTCGAGACCAACGTCACCAGGATCGTCGAGCAGTACGAGGCGTTCATCCGCAACTACGGGGTGGCGCGCATCGACTTCGACTTCGAGGGCGACTTCCTGGCCGACGAGGCGGCGCACCTGCGGCACACGGCAGCGGTCTCCCAGGTCCTCGTCAAGCACCCCGGCCTGAAGGTCTCCTACACCCTCCCCGCCGACGCGCAGCCCGGTGAGGGGTCGGCGGGCTTCAGCCCGGTCGGCGTCAGGTTCCTGGCGAAGGTCGCCGCCGCCGGTATCGAACCCGGCCTGGTCAACGGCATGCTCATGGAGTTCGGGCAGAGCGCGCCGCCGGACATGTACGAGTGCTGCGTCATCGGTCTGAAGGCCATGCACGGCCAGATCGGTTCGCTGTGGACCGCCTGGGACGCCGGGAAGGTCTGGCACCGTACGGGCGCCACCCCGATGTTCGGCTGCAACATCAACAAGCGGGTCTTCACCCTCGAAAACCAGCGCAGCCTGGTCGAATTCGCCCACGAGCACCAGCTCGGCGCGCTCTCCGGCTGGGACGCCACCCGCGACCACAACCAGGGCAACCCCGACGTCCAGCCGCCGTGCACCGTCGGCTGCGACGCGTGCGACACGTACCGCTGCACCTGCGTGGACCAGCGGCCGTTCGACTTCAGCAAGCTCATCGCCCTCTACAAGAACGGCGCCGCGCCGACCATCGGGACACAGACCCGGGTGTGACGCCTCCGTCCACCGGCGAACGGCCGCACCGGGTGCGGCCGTTCGTCCGTGTCCGACACCAAGACGCTCGCCGGTTCCACCCTTTGCGCCGCGGCGCGAACTCCTTACGGCCAGGGCCGTGAGGCCGGCGGGCGTCCTGGCGTACGTCTCGATCACCACGCTGGTGTGGCACGGTGCCGCCCCGGCGGACCTGAGCCCGGTGTACTGGATCGCCATGGGCGCGGGTGCCATCGCGTACATGCCGATCGGGAAGACCGCCGACCACCAGGCCGGTTCGTAGCGCAGCGCTACGCGGTGCCGGACGTGCCAGCACGCGCCGGCGGCCAGAAGCACCAAAATCAACGCCGTCGCCCACCCGGCCACCACCGTCAGCACCGCGACGATCACCGCCCTGGCCTTCGCAACCTTGGCAGAACGCGGCGGGAAGATTCGCAAAGGTTGGCATGCGTACGCCCTTGTTGGCACTCAGTGCCAGTGCCAGGGTGGTGTCCACGCGGCCCGTCGGGCCCGGCGGCAGCCGCCCGGAACCGGGGCACGATTCCCGCCCTGACGTCGGAGATCCCGGCCAGGACGGCAGCCCGCACCGGCAGCATTGCTCACCTTGCCGCACGGCACAGCGGCGGGCCGCATCCCAGTTGAGACACGCAGTGCCATTCCGTGGTGGTGCGACACACGGGTTGGCAGACGAAACAGCACGCAAGGAGACGGTCATGGCAGAAGCGAGCACGCAGGCGGCCGCGGAACTGGCGCGGTGGTGGGCGTCCGACCCGCGCTGGCGGGGTGTCGAGCGTACCTTCGGCGCACAGGACGTGGTCCGGCTGTCGGGCAGCGTCCGTGAGGAGCACACCCTGGCCCGGCGCGGCGCGGAACGGCTGTGGCGTCAGCTGCACGAGCAGGACTACCTCCACGCGCTGGGCGCGCTGACGGGCGGTCAGGCGGTGCAGCAGGTCAAGGCCGGGCTGCAGGCCGTCTACCTGTCCGGCTGGCAGGTCGCCGCCGACGCCAACCAGGCCGGTCACACCTACCCGGACCAGAGCCTGTACCCGGCCAACTCCGTGCCGCAGGTCGTGCGCCGCATCAACAACGCGCTGCTGCGCGCCGACCAGATCGCCACCGCGGAGGGGGACGGGGAAGCCCTTGACTGGCTGGTGCCGATCGTCGCGGACGCCGAGGCCGGCTTCGGCGGTCCGCTGAACGCCTTCGAGCTGACCAAGGCGATGATCGCGGCGGGTGCCGCCGGTATCCACTACGAGGACCAGCTCGCCTCCGAGAAGAAGTGCGGCCACCTCGGCGGCAAGGTCCTCGTCCCCACCTCCCAGCACATCCGCACCCTGAACGCGGCCCGCCTCGCCGCCGACATCGCGGACGTGCCGACCGTGCTCGTCGCGCGCACCGACGCCCTGGCCGCCACGCTGCTGACCAGCGACGTGGACGAGACCGACGCCCGCTTCTGCACCGGCGAGCGCACCGCCGAGGGCTTCTACCGGGTCGAGAACGGCATGGCCCCGGTGATCGCCCGCGGCCTGGCGTACGCCCCGTACGCGGACCTGCTGTGGATGGAGACCGGCACCCCCGACCTGGCCCAGGCCCGGGAATTCGCCGAGGCGATCCACGCCGAGTACCCCGACCAGCTGCTGGCCTACAACTGCTCGCCGTCCTTCAACTGGAAGGCGGCGCTGGACGACGACCAGATCGCCAAGTTCCAGCGGGAGCTGGGCGCGATGGGATACCGCTTCCAGTTCATCACCCTGGCCGGCTTCCACTCCCTCAACCACGGCATGTTCGACCTCGCCCGCGGCTACGCCGAGCACGGCATGACCGCCTATGTCGACCTCCAAGAACGCGAGTTCGCCGCCCAGGAGCAGGGCTTCACCGCCGTCAAGCACCAGCGCGAGGTCGGCACCGGCTACTTCGACCTGGTCGCCGGCGCCGTCAACCCCGCCTCCTCCACCACCGCGCTGAGCGGCTCCACGGAGGAGGAGCAGTTCCACTAGGCGTTGTCGGCGAATTCCCGCCTGCCGCGCGCGACTCCTCCCAGCCACCGCTGGGGGGGTGCCCCCGGGCACGCAGGGAGGTGTCCCCTCCCCCACGCCTCAACGGCGCGGGCCCCCTCCGCCTTGCGATCGGCTCGGCTTCCGAAAGTGGACCGAAGAGCCGAGCGGAGCGCAGCGCACCAGACGCCGCGCGACCGGCCCTCCGGGCGAACGACGGGAATGTGACGACGGGACCTGGGCGCTCCCCGCGGCCGCCCCGGCCAGGCCGCACAGCGGCCCGGGCCTCCCCGCAACCCGGGCCTCCGCGCGGCCCTCCTCGCCGCCCGAGCGGAGGGCCGGGCGCCCGCCCCCGCCCGCGCCTCCGCTCCCCCTTCCTCAGGAGAACCGATGCTCACCAGCGCACTGACCCACCGTGTCCGTGTCCTCGCCGCTCCGGGACACCGGCACGACGAGATCCTGACGCCCGCCGCCCTGGACTTCGTCGGCCGGCTGGCCGACGCCTTCGGGGACCGCCGCCGGGACGTTCTCAAGGAGCGCCGTCGGCTGGCGCTGCGTCTGGCGTCGGGGTCGCCGCTCGACTTCCCGCTGGTCACCTCCGCGGTGCGCGCCGATCCGTCCTGGCGTGTCGCGCCGCCGGCTCCGGGCCTCACCGACCGGCGCGTGGAGATCACCGGCCCGCCCGAGCGCCGGATGGCCGTCAACGCGCTCAACTCCGGTGCCCGGGTGTGGATGGCGGACTTCGAGGACGCCACCTCGCCCACCTGGGACAACGTGATCGGTGGCCAGCTCAATCTGCTCGACGCGATCGAGCGGCGGATCGACTTCGTGACGCCGGAGGGCAGAGAGTACCGGCTCGGGGACCCCGCGCGGCTCGCCACCATCATGGTCCGCCCGCGCGGCTGGCACCTCAATGAAGAGCACCTGGAGTACGACGGCCGAACCGTCCCCGCCGCGCTCGTCGACTTCGGCCTGTACTTCTTCCACTGTGCCCAGAAGCAGATCGACGCCGGCCGCGGCCCGTACTTCTACCTGCCGAAGCTGGAGAACCGGCACGAGGCCCGGCTGTGGAACGACATCTTCGTCCTCGCCCAGGACCTGCTCGGCATACCGCGCGGCACGGTCCGTGCCACGGTCCTCATCGAGACGGTCACCGCCGCGTTCGAGATGGAGGAGATTCTCCACGAGCTGCGCGAGCACAGCGCGGGGCTCAACGCCGGCCGCTGGGACTACCTCTTCAGCCTGATCAAGACGTTCGGGCACCGCGCCGACTTCCTGTTGCCGGACCGGGCGAAGGTGACGATGACCGCGCCTTTCCTGCGGGCCTACACCGAACTGCTCGTCCGCACCTGCCACCGCCGCGGCGCCCACGCCATCGGCGGCATGGCCGCCCACGTACCCGGCAGGGACCCGGCCGCGAACGAGGCCGCGCTCGCCAAGGTCCGGCTGGACAAGGAGCGGGAGGCCGAGGACGGCTTCGACGGGTCCTGGGTGGCCCACCCCGGCCCGGTGCCGGTGTGCCGCGAGGTCTTCGACGGCGTTCTCATCGGCCGGCCCCACCAGCTCGACCGCACCCGCGACGACGTGGACGTGACGCCCGCCGACCTGCTGTCGGTACGCCGTATCAGCGGGCCGCCGACTCCGGAGGGCGTACGCACCAACATCGCCGTCGCGCTGCGCTACTTCGCCGCCTGGCTGCGCGGCCAGGGTGCCGTCGCCCTGCACGGCCTGATGGAGGACGCGGCGACAGCCGAGATCGCGCGGGCGCAGATCTGGCAGTGGCTGCGGCACCGGGTGATCGGCCGGGAGACGGTGCTGCGGTTGCTGGACGAGGAGGTCGCGGCGCTGGGTACGGAGTATCCGTGGGCGCCCGTGGACGAGATCCGGGCGCTGTTCGAGCGGACCGCGCTGGCGGGCGAGCTGCCGCTGTTCTTCACCCCGGACGCGTACACCCGTCACCTCGTGCGGCGGACGGAGGCCGCGGCATGAGCCCGGACATCCGGCGGGTCGGCGTGGTCGGCGGCGGGCAGATGGGCGCGGGCATCGCCGAGGTGTGCGCGCGGGCCGGGCTGGACACCGTGGTGTGCGAGGTGGACGCAGTGGCGGCGCGGGCCGCCCGGGACCGGGTGGCGGCGTCGCTCGACCGGGCGGTGCGGCGCGGCAGGCTGACGGAGTCCGCGGCCGGGGACGCGCTGGCCCGCCTGGTGTTCACCGGCAGCCTGGAGGAGCTGGCCGACCGGCAGTGCGTCATCGAGGCCGTGGTGGAGAACCCGGGCGCCAAGGCCGAGGTCTTCGCCGCGCTGGACAAGATCGTCGAAGATCCGGCCGCCGTGCTGGCCACCAACACCTCCTCCCTCCCGGTGATGCGGCTCGGCATGGCGACCGGCCGCGCGGACCGGGTGGTGGGCCTGCACTTCTTCAACCCCGTGCCCGTCATGCCGCTGGTGGAGGTGGTGACCTCGCTGCACACCTCGGCCGCGACGGCCGCCGCGGCCGAGGACTTCGCGACGCGGGTGCTCGGCAGGACCGTGATCCGCTCCAAGGACCGGGCGGGCTTCGTCGTCAACGCGCTGCTCGTCCCGTACCTGCTGGCCGCGATCCGGATGGCGGAGTCCGGCTTCGCCACCGCCGCGGACATCGACACGGGCATGGAACTGGGCTGCGCCCACCCCATGGGGCCGCTGAAGCTCGCCGATCTGATCGGCCTGGACACCGTCGCCTCGATCGCGGAGTCCCTCTACGACGAGTTCCGCGAACCGCTCTACGCGCCACCGCCGCTGCTGCACCGGATGGTGGAGGCGGGGCTCCTCGGCCGGAAGACCGGCCGGGGATTCCACCCCTACGACCAGGGCTGAGGGGCCTGGTGGCGCGGGCTGAGGGGCCCGCGCCGCGGTACGGGGGTGGCCGGGTGGCGGGCCCGCTACCCGGCCATCGCCGGCACCGCCCGCTGGTCCGGCCCCGCGTACGAGGCGAGGGGCCGGATCAGCGCGTTGTGGGCGAGCTGTTCGGTGATGTGGGCCGTCCATCCGGTGATACGGCTCATCACGAAGACCGGGGTGAAGATGGGGGTGTCGAAGCCCATCAGGTGGTAGGCGAGGCCGGCCGGGTAGTCCAGGTTGGGGTGGATGCCCTTGCGGTCGATCATGGCGTTCCGGAGGGCGGTGTGCAGCGTGGCCAGCCGGGTCGTCTCCGGGTCGGCGGCGCGGGCCACCAGGCGGTCCAGGGCTTCCTGCATGACCGGTACGCGGGAGTCGCCGTGCTTGTACACGCGGTGGCCGAAGCCCATGATCTTTCGCTTGGCGGCCAGGGCCCCGTCCAGCCACTCCGCGGCGCGCCGCGGGTCGCCGATCTCCTCCAGCATGTGCATGACGGCCTCGTTGGCGCCGCCGTGCAGCGGGCCCTTGAGCGCGCCGATCGCGGCGGTGACCGCGCTGTAGAGGTCGGAGAGGGTGGAGGTGACGACGCGGGCGGTGAACGTCGAGGCGTTGAAGCTGTGTTCCGCGTAGAGCACGAGGGAGATCTCGAAGCAGCGGACCACCTCGGGGGCGGGCACGCTGCCGAAGCACATGTGGAAGAAGTTCTCGGCATAGCCGAGTCCGGGATCCGGCGGTATGGGGGCGAGTCCCCGGCGGCGGCGCTGGTCGGCGGCGACCACGGTGGGCAGCTTCGCCAGCAGGGTCAGGGATTTGGCGCGGTGGGCGGCGGGGCTGCCGTCGTCCTCGGTGGGGTCCTCGGCGCCGAAGAAACTGACGGCCGTACGGAGCACGTCCATCGGGTGGCAGGTCTCCGGCAGCCGGGCCAGCAGTTCGGAGGTGGTGCGGTCCAGGGGGCGCAGGGCGCGTTCGCGGGCCCGGAAGTCGCGCAGCTGGGCGGCGTCGGGCAGTTCGCCGTACCACAGGAGGTGGGCGACCTCCTCGAAGGAGCGGTGGGCGGCCAGGTCCTGGACCGGGTAGCCGCGGTAGGTCAGGGAGTTGGTCTCCGGGATGACGGTGGAGATCTCGGTGGTGTCGACGACGACACCGGCGAGGCCGCGGTGGATCGCGGGCGCGGTGGTGGACATGGGGTGCCTGCCTTCGTGGGTCAGGTGCCGGGCGGTCAGATGCCGGGCGGGTCAGGTGCCGGGCGGGAGGGTGAAGTCGTATACGGCCGAGTCGAAGGCCGCGTAGTCCTCGTAGCCGAGGAGCCCGTACAGGCGGGAGCGGGTCTGCATGCGCGGCAGCAGGGACTCCTGGGTGCCCTCGGCTGCGAGTGTGCGCAGCCCGTCCTCGACGGCGCCCATCGCCAGGCGCAGCAGGGTGACCGGGTAGAGGGCGATGTTGTAGCCGAGGTTTTCCAGGGTGCGGGTGTCCAGCAGGGGTGTCTTGCCGAACTCGGTGAGGTTCGCGAGCAGCGGTACGTCGACCGCCTTGCGGAACGCCTCGAACTCGGCTGCGCCGGCGAGGGCTTCGGGGAAGATCGCGTCGGCGCCGGCGTCGACGTATGCCTTCGCCCGGTCGACCGCCGCGTCCAGGCCCTCCACCGCGCGGGCGTCGGTACGGGCCATCAGCAGGAAGTCCGGGTCGCGGCGGGCGTCGACGGCGCCCTTGATCCGGCGGACCATCTCCTCGCGCGAGGTGACGGTCTTGCCGTCGAGGTGGCCGCAGCGCTTGGGGTTGACCTGGTCCTCCAGATGCAGCCCGGCCAGCCCGGCGTCCTCCATGAGCTGGACGGTGCGGGCGGCGTTCATCGGTTCGCCGAAGCCGGTGTCGGCGTCGATGAGGACGGGCAGATCGGTGGCCCGGGTCGTCTGCTGGGCGCGGGCGGCGATCTCGGTGGACGTGGTCAGGCCGATGTCGGGCAGGCCCAGGTCGGCGGCGAGGACGGCGCCGGAGAGGTAGGCGGCCTCGAAACCGGTGTCCTGGATGAGGCGGGCGGACAGCGGGTTGAGGGCGCCCGGCATGGGCAGCAGGCGGCCGGTGGCCAGCCGTTCGCGCAGCGCGCGGCGGCGTTCGGCGGGGGTGGTGCGGGTGTGCAGCATCAGAACAGGCCCTTCGGCAGGCTCGCGTCGTACGCGGCGACGGCTTCGGTGTCGACGGCCGGGAACAGGCCGTCCAGGTCGGGGGCGGCCGGCTCGGCCAGGTGCTCGGCGGCGGACAGGAAGCGGTCCTGGTCGGCCGGGGCGACGGTGTTCTCGGCGAGGGTGCGGAACTTGTCCGCGTAGGCGGGGCGGTCGAACGGGCGGGCACCGGCCGGGTGCGCGTCGGCGACCGCGAGCTGGTCCTCGATCACCGAACCGTCCGCCAGGGTGATCACCGCGCGGCCGCCGAAGGCACGGCGCTCCGGGTCGGGGTCGTGGTAGCGGCGGGTCCACTCCGGGTCCTCGACCGTCGTGATCTTCTGCCACAGCTCGACGGTCTCCGGGCGGCGGGCGCGCTCGGGCGCGTAGGAGCGCTCGTGGTGCCAGGTGCCGTCCTGGAGGGCGACGGCGAAGATGTACGGCACCGAGTGGTCGAGGGTTTCGCGGCTGGCCATGGGGTCGTACTTCTGCGGGTCGTTGGCGCCGGAGCCGATGACGTGGTGGGTGTGGTGGCTGGTGTGCAGGACCACCGAGCGGACGTTCCCGGGAACGGGGATCTTCTCGCGCAGCCGCCGCGCCAGGTCGATGATCGCCTGGGCCTGGTATTCGGCGGAGTGCTCCTTGGTGTACGTGTCGAGGATGGCGCGCCGGGGCTCGTCCGGCTCCGGGAGCAGGACGGTGTAGTCGGCGGCCGGGCCGTCGAGCATCCAGGCCAGGAAGCCGTCCTCGCCCTCATAGATGGGCGACGGGGAGTTCTCGCCGCGCATCGCCCGGTCGACGGCCTCGATCGCCGCCTTGCCCGCGAAGGCGGGGGCGTACGCCTTCCAGCTGGAGATCTCGCCCTTGCGGGACTGCCGGGTCGCGGTCGTGGTGTGCACCGCCTGCTGTACGGCCTGGTACACGGCCTCCGTCGGCAGGCGCAGCAGGGCGCCCAGGCCGCAGGCGGTGGCGGCGCTGAGGTGGGCCACATGGTCGATGCGGTGTTCGTGCAGGCAGATGCTCTTGACCAGGGCGACGTGGATCTCATAGGCGGTGATGATGCCGCGCAGCAGGTCGGCGCCGGTGCGGCCGGTGTGCTGGGCGACGGCGAGGAGGGGCGGGATGTTGTCGCCGGGGTGGGAGTAGTCGGCGGCGAGGTAGGTGTCGTGGAAGTCCAGTTCCCGTACGGCGGTGCCGTTGGCCCAGGCGGCCCACTCCGGGTAAGTGCGGATCCGGGTGCCGAAGACCGAGGCCCCCGGGGCGGCGCCGCGGTGCGCGACGGCCTGTGCGCGGGCCACCGCGACCGGGCGGCGCAGCAGGGAGGCGACGGCGACCGAGGCGTTGTCGATCACCCGGTTGACGGCCATGGTGACGCTGTCGGCGTCCAGTTCCCCGGTGGCGGTCGCCACCGCCGCGAGCTTCCAGGCGAGCTGGTCCTCGCGCGGCAGCCGGTCGGCGCTGGGGTGGACTCGGACGTGGTGCTCGATCACGGGACTCCTCGTGCTGTCGGTCGGTGCTGACGTATCCGAGGCTGCCCCGTCCGGCGTCTGCCGGACCACCGCTCCAATCTGTGGAATCCGTACAGCGCGGGCAGGCGAATCCGCGAATCCTGCGAATTCTGCGGATGCTATGTTCGCAAGAACCGCCGCTCCGGCACCGAGGCCGGCGGCCCGCGACGGGAGGTGCGGCATGGCCCGACGACCGGCCGACCGCAAGGTCTACGCCCACGCCCGGCTGCGCCGGCTGCGCCGCGAGCACGGCATGAACCAGGTCGACATGGCCCGCGCCCTCGGCATCTCCACGAGCTACGCCAACCAGCTCGAACAGAGTCAGCGCCCGCTGACCGCGCCCGTACTGCTGCGCATCGCGGAGGTCTTCGGCGTCGACACCGCGTTCTTCTCCGAGGCCGCCGAGGACCGGCTCGCCACCGACCTGCGGGCCGCGCTCTCCGACGAGGCGTGCGGGGTGCCGCTGCCCGCCCCCGAGGAGATCACCGAGGCCGCCCGCGACCACCCGGAAGTGGCCCGCGCCCTGGTCGCGCTGCACCGCCGCTACCGGGACGCCGCCGAACAGGCCGCCGCCCTCGCCTCCCCCGGCTCGGGCGGCGCACTGCTGCCCCCTGCCGAACCCCACGACGAGGTACGGGACTTCTTCTACGCCCATCACAACCACTTCGAGCCCCTGGACACCGAGGCCGAGTGGACGGCGGAAGCCCTGGGCCTGCGGCCGGGCCGGACCGCCGACGCGCTCGTCGCACGCCTCGCCGAACGGCACGGCGTACGGACGGTCGAGGCGGCCCCGGGCCGCTCCGCCGACGCCCGGCGCTTCGACCCCGGCGCCCGGCTGCTGTTCCTCTCCCCCTGGCTCAGCGACGGCCGGCGCGCCTTCCAGCTCGCCACCCAGCTCGCCCTGCTGGAACACGGGCCGCTGCTCGGCCAGTTGGCCGACGGCGCGACCGGCCTGACCTCGCCGGAGTCGCGGGCCCTCGCCCGTATCGGCCTGGCCAACTACTTCGCGGGCGCGCTGCTCATGCCGTACGCCGCCTTCCACCGGTCCGCGGAAGAGGTGCGCTACGACATCGAGATGCTGTCCGCCCGCTTCGGTGTCGGCTTCGAGACGGTGTGCCACCGCCTGAGCACCTTGCAGCGCACCGGCCGCCGCGGCGTGCCCTTCTCCTTCCTGCGGGTCGACCGGGCGGGCAACATCTCCAAGCGCCAGTCCGCCACCGACTTCCACTTCTCCCGCCTCGGCGGCACCTGCCCGCTGTGGACGGTGTACGAGGCATTCTCCGCACCCGGCCGCATCCTGACCCAGGTCGCCGAGATGCCGGACGGCAAGCGGTACTTCTGGATCGCGCGGACCCTCACCCGCGGCGGGTTCGGGCATCACGCGCCGCGCGCCGAGTTCGCCGTCGCGCTCGGCTGCGAACTGCGCCACGCGCACCGGCTCGTGTACGCCGAGGGCGTCGCCCTGGACGATCCGCGGGCCGCGACACCGATCGGCCTGGGCTGCCGGATCTGCGAACGGCGCGACTGCGCCCAGCGGGCGCGGCCCCCGGCAGGCGGGCGGCTGGCCATCGACCCGGACCGGCGTACGTACGTGCCGTACCCGGTGGAGACCGGCGGGCCGTAGCAGTGGGGGTCCCCGACCGGCGGTCCGCGACAGCACCGGTCCCCGGGCGGCGAAACGGTCTCCGACGGAACCCTCCCGAAACCCGGGTCTTTGCGGGAATCTGAGGACGAATGCCGCGCCCGACACGGCGGCGCACATCATCCGGACGACACCCGCGAGGGCTGCCATGAGCGATTCGGTCAGGGAGGCCGTGGGGCGGAGCCAGGACGAGGGGGACCGGCTCCCGACGGTCACGCTGTACGTCAACCATCAGGAGCGGCGGTTCGCGGTGGACCCGCGGACCTCGCTGCTCGACGCGCTGCGCGAGCGGCTGCGTCTGGGCGGGACCAAGAAGGGATGTGATCACGGGCAGTGCGGCGCCTGCACGGTGGCGGTCAACGGCCGGCGCGTCAACTCCTGTCTGACGCTCGCCGTGATGCACGAGGGCGACGACGTGGTGACGATCGAGGGGCTGGGCGACCCCGATGACCTGCATCCCCTCCAGGCCGCCTTCGTCGAGTGCGACGGTTTCCAGTGCGGCTACTGCACGCCCGGCCAGATCATCTCGGCCGTCGGCATGCTCGGCGAGGTGGCGGCGGGCTGGCCCAGCCACGCCACCGCCGATGTGGCCGCCCCGCGGATCGCGTTGACCGACGAGGAGATCCGCGAGCGGATGAGCGGCAACCTCTGCCGGTGCGCCGCGTACCCGAACATCGTCGCGGCCATCCGCGGCGTGGCGGAAGGAGGCCCGGGTTGAGGTCCTTCACGTACGAGCGGGCGGCCGGGGCGGAGGCCGCCGTCGCCGCGGTGTCCAGGGACGGCGCCAAGTACATCAGCGGCGGCACCAACCTGCTCGACCTGATGAAGCTCGGCATCGAGCGTCCCGCCCACCTGGTCGACATCAGCCGCCTTCCGCTGCGCGACATCGAGGAGCTGCCGGACGGCGGCCTGCGGATCGGCGCCCAGGCGGCCAACTCCGATGTGGCCGCAGACGCCCGCGTCCGTACCCGCTACCCGGTGCTGACGCAGGCGCTGGTCTCCGGCGCCTCGGGCCAGCTGCGCAACAAGGCGTCCACAGGCGGCAACCTGCTGCAGCGCACCCGCTGCCCGTACTTCTACGACACGGCCGCGGGCTGCAACAAACGGCAGCCAGGGAGCGGGTGTTCGGCGATCGGCGGGTTCAACCGTATCCACGCGGTCCTCGGCACCAGTGACTCCTGCATCGCCACCCACCCCTCGGACATGGCCGTCGCGATGACCGCGCTGGAGGCGGAGATCGAGCTGCTCGGCCCCGGCGCGTCCGTACGCCGCGTGGCCATCGCGGACTTCTACCGGCTGCCGGGCGACACCCCGCACATCGAGACCGTGCTGCGGCCCGCCGAAATGATCACGGGCGTGGTCCTGCCGCCTCCGCCACCGGGCCGGCAGCTCTACCGCAAGGTGCGCGACCGGGCGTCCTACGAATTCGCGCTGGTCTCCGTGGCGGTTGTCGTCTCGGCCGGCCAGGGCACGATCGACACGGCGCGGGTGGCGCTCGGCGGCGTGGCGCCCAAGCCGTGGCGGTCCTTCGAGGCGGAGGCCGCGCTACGGGGCCGTCCGGCCACGACGGCCACCTACCGCGCCGCCGCCGAAGCGGCGATGCGCGGCGCCGTGGGGCAGGGGCACAACGACTTCAAGATCGAGCTGGCCCGGCGCACCCTGTGCCGGACGCTGGCCCGAGCGGCCGGACCGGACTGAGGAGGCGGGATGATCACCGGACGAGCGTTGAACCGCGTCGACGGCCCGCTGAAGGTCACCGGCCGGGCCACCTACGCCTACGAGCAGTGGGAAGCCGGACAGCCGCTCTACGGGGTCGTCGTCGGCGCGACGATCGGCAAGGGCCGCATCACCCGCATCGACACCGCCGAGGCCGAACGCGCCCCCGGCGTACACATGGTCATGACCCATCGCAACGCCCCGGCGCAGGGGCCCCGCGACGAATCCGTGCAGTTCGAGTACTGGCGGGCCCAGCCGGTGCTGACCGGACCGGACGTCCACCACCACGGCGAGCCGGTGGCGTTCGTCGTGGCCACCACCTTCGAGGAGGCCCGCGGGGCGGCCGGCCTGATCCACGTCGAGTACGCCGAGGAACGCGGACGCTTCGACTTCGCCGCGCACCAATCCGAGGCGTACGTACCGAAAGTGGTCAACGCCGGTCTCCCCGCCGACACCGCGGTGGGCGATTTCGCCGCCGGGTTCGCCGGGGCGCCGGTCCGCGTCGACCAGCGCTACACCACGCCGTACGAGTTCTCGATGCCGATGGAGCCGCACGCGTGCCTGGTGGAACCGCGGGGCGAGGACCTGATCGTGCACGTCAGCTGCCAGATCGTCGACGCGGCGTGGACCTCGGTCGCCGCCACGCTCGGCATCGAACCCGAGCGGGTCCACATCGTGACGCCCTATGTCGGCGGCGGATTCGGCTCCAAGCTGGGCGTCCGCGCCGAAACGATCCTCGCGGCGCTGGCCGCTCGGGCCCTGCGCCGGCCGGTCAAGGCCGCGCTCACCCGGCAGCAGCTCTTCCAGCTCGTCGGCATGCGCCCCACGTCGAGCCAGCGGGTCCGGCTGGGCGCGGGGCGCGACGGACGGCTGGCCGCGATCGCCCACGACGTGACCATGCACACCAGCCCCGACGTGGAGTACGCCGAGCAGACCGCCGCGACCAGCCGCAGTCTGTACGCCGCGCCCCACCGGGCGACGAGCCACCGCATGGTGCCGCTCGACCTGCCGCGCGGAGCGGACGTCCGTGCCCCGGGCGAGGCGCCCGGCCTGCTGGCGGTGGAGTCGGCGATGGACGAACTGGCCGACGCGCTCGGCCTGGACCCGGTCGAGCTGCGCATCCGCAACGAGCCCACCGTCGATCCCGAGCGGGGCGTGCCCTACAGCGACCGGCGCCTGGTCGACTGCCTGCGCGAAGGCGCGCGCCGGTTCGGCTGGGAGCGCCGCCCCGCGGCTCCGGCGAGCGTGCGCGAGGGGCGGTGGCTGGTCGGCTACGGCATGGCGGCCGCCATCCGAGGGCACTTCCAGGCGCCGACAGCGGTACGGGTGCGGCTGGAGACGGACGGCACCGCCGTCGTCCGCACGGATATGACCGATATCGGCACCGGCACGTACACCGTCCTCACCCAGGTCGCCGCCGACGGGCTCGGGCTGCCGCCCGACCGGGTGCGGATCGAGCTGGGGCGTTCCGGCTACCCCCGCAGTTGGGGGTCCGGCGGCTCGTGGGGCGCCGCCAACTCCGGCACCGCGACGGACCGCGCCTGCGCGGCCCTGCGCACCCGGCTGCTGGACGCGGCACGCTCCGACCCGCACTCGCCTCTGTACGGTCTGCCCCCGGCGGACGCCGTGTTCGGCGACGGCCGCGTACGCATCGGTGACGCGTCCGAGACCCTGGACGCACTCGTCCGGCGCCACCACCCCGAAGGACTGGAGGCGGTGGGCGAGACCCGCTTCATGGGCGACGACCCGAACTACGCGGCCTATTCGATCCACACCTACGGGGCCCACTTCGCCGAAGTGGGCGTCGACGCGGACACCGCCGAGATCCGGCTGCGCCGGATGCTCGGCGTGTTCTCGGTGGGCCGCGCCCTGAACCCCAAGACGGCCCGCTCACAGCTGATCGGCGGCATGATCTGGGGCGTCGGCGCCGCCCTGGAGGAGGAGGCCGTCGTCGACCCGCGCTCCGGCGCCTTCGTCACCCGGGACCTGGCCCACTACCTGGTCCCGGTCCACGCCGACGTCCCCGACGTCGACGCCGTCCTCCTCGACGGCCACGACGCCCGGGCAAACGCCCTGGGCGCCAAGGGCGTCGGCGAACTGGGCATCTGCGGCGCCGGCGCCGCGGTCGCCAACGCGGTGCACAACGCCACCGGCATCCGCGTCCGCGACTTCCCCATCACGCTGGAGAAGCTGCTGCCCGGGCTGCCGGTGGGTGACTGAGCCCGGGGAGTACGGGACGCGGTTCGTTTTCCGCACCCGGCCGGCGGGGGCCGGGTGCGGGAGCCGCCGGCACGGCCCCGGGCGCGGACGGCAGCACGTTCACTTCGCGCAGCCGGAACGATTCGGCCAGAGGGACATATTGCCGCCAACCCTGGCCAACCTCACCACCCCGCCTTTTCGTTCGGGCTACACAGGAATGCGCGGACGTGCTCGTCGGACGGGAGGAGCGGCCGGTGCTGACGATCAACGTGGCGGTGTTGCTCGCTGTCATCGTCTTCCTGCTCATACGCCGGCGTGTACAGGCCAGAAGCCGGGTCGACCAGAGCGTGACCGTGGCGCTCGCCCTCACCCTGGGCGTGCTGGTCGCCCAGACCGGGTTCGGCCGCTGGATCCTGGAGGTCGTGGGCAGCCTCGCGAACGGCATCTCCCAGATCGGCCAGTGAGGCCACCGGTTCCCTCAGGACGCCGACTTCAGCACCTCCTCCTGTGCGCGTTGCAGGTCGTGCGAGGGGTCGAGGCCGAGTTCGTCGCGGAGGAGGCGGCGGACCTTGTGGTAGACGTGGAGGGCTTCGCCGCGGCGGCCGGCCTTGCCGAGGGCCAGCATGAGCTGGGCGTGGAACCACTCGTCGTACGGGTACTCCATCACCAGGGAGCGCAGGTCGGTGATCAGCTCGCCGTAGCGGCCGAGGGCCATCGCGGCCTGGATGCGGAGTTTGCGGACGGAGACGCGCCGTTCGTCGAGGTTGCTGACGTAGTCCCGCAGCGCCCGGCCGCAGGGCACGTCGGCGAGGGGGGTGCCGCGCCACAGGGCCAGCGCCTCCTCGGCCCACCGGACGGCGCCGGCGGCGTCGCGGGCGGCGTAGCAGCTCTGGGCCCGGTCGGCCAGGCGCGCGAAGTGGTGGGTGTCGAGCGACTCCTCGGGGGTGTGCAGCAGGTAGCCGGGTGGCGCGGTGACGATGGCGCGCTCCTGCGGGTCCACGCCCAGTTCCTCGATGAAGTCCTTGCGCAGCTGGTAGATGTAGGTCTGCGCGGTGGTGACCGCGGTACGCGGCAGCGCGTCGCCCCACAGTTCGTCGAGGATGGACTCCAGGCTGACGATCTGGTTGGCCCGCATCACGAGCAGGGCGAGCACCTGCTTCACTTTCGGAGCGCTCGGGGTGTAGGCCAGTCGGTCGTTGACGGCCCGGATGGGGCCGAGTGCCTTGAAGTCCATGATTTCTTCCGCCTCCGCTGAATCTGTGGTCACACCGTCGGCCGAACGGATCCAGACGCTAATGGCGGCGGAACGGGGGCCCAAGCAAAGGCAACGGAAGTGCGGCCCGGCAGCGGAAACCGGAAGGGAAAACTGCAACCTTGGTGGCAGAACACCCCGGTGCGGGCGGCCGGGAGCCGGGAACCGGCCGTTCCGGCGCGGGGAATCGGACGTTCCCCGCGCCGGAGCGCGTCTGCGGGCGCCGGAGCCCGTCTTCGTACGGTCAGGCGTCCGACGCGGGCAGCGGCCCGTTCTTCGCCCCGGCGCCGCTCTCGGCCGGCCGCTCCTCCTCCGGCGCGGTCTCCTCCTGGAGTTCGCGCAGGAACCAGGTCATGACGAAGCCGGCCAGCAGCACCACGCCGCCGGCGAGGAACATGATGTGGAAGCCGTGGGCGAAGGACTCCGTCACCGGCTGCATCAGCCGGGCGTCGATGCCGTTCAGCAGGGACGTGTCGTCGAGGTTGATCCCCGCGCCCTGCCCGGACTCGGCCATGTCCAGGAAGCGGTGGTTGGCGGGGTCGCCGGTGATCGCCGGGTCCGTCAGGAGGCGCTCGTAGCGCGGGGTGTGCAGCAGGTCGGCGAGGCGGCCGAGCGCCACCGCGAACATCACGGAGAACAGGACCGCGATGCCGGTGGAGCCGCCGATCTGCCGGCACAGGCCGGAGGCGCCGTTCGCCACGCCGAGCTGGCTCTTGGGGGCCGAGTTCTGCATGGCGAGGGTGATGACGGTCTGGGACAGGCCGATGCCGACGCCGAGCCACAGGACGATCAGGACGATGCCCCACATCGGGGTCGCCGCACCGGTGGTGGCCATGGACAGCAGCGCTCCGGCCATCGAGCCCAGGCCCACGATCGCCAGTTTCTTGAACCGGCCCGAGGAGGCGATGAGCTTGCCGGAGACCATCTGGGAGGCGATGGTGCCCAGCATGAACGGGATGACCACCAGCCCGGCCTGGGTCGGGGTCCGCCCCTGCACCATCTGGAGGAACAGCGGCAGGGTGGTGACCGTGCCGAAGATGCCGACGCCGATGGTGAAGTTGACCGCGGAGCACAGCGCGATGCTGCCGCGCCGGAAGAGCCCCAGCGGCAGGATGGCCTCGTCGCCGCGCCGCAGTTCGACGGGGATGAAGACCGCCAGCCCGGCCGCGCCCAGCGCGAAGAGGGCGAGGGCGGCCGGCGAGCCCCAGCCCCAGGTCCGGCCCTGTTCGGCGACGATCAGCAGGGGCACCAGGAACAGCGCCAGCGCCGCCGCGCCCAGTACGTCCATGCGGTGTTCGCGCCGCTCGTGCGGGATGTTCAGGGCCTTGCGCACGGTGACCAGGGCCAGCAGGCCCAGCGGTACGTTGAGCAGGAACACCCAGCGCCAGCCGTCGATGCCGAAGACCTGGCCCGCCTCCGCGAAGAAGCCGCCCGCCAGCGGGCCGGCGACGCTGGCGACCACCCACGCCATCTGGAGGAAGGCGAAGTAGCGGCCGCGTTCGCGCACCGGGGCGAGGTCGGCGACCACCGCGGTGGGCAGGGACATCAGCCCGCCGCCGCCCAGTCCCTGGACGGCCCGGAAGAGGGCCAGCTCCCACATCGAGCCGGCCGTGCCGCACAGCACCGAGCCGCCGATGAACACCACGATGGAGATCAGGTACATGGGCTTGCGCCCGTAGATGTCGGACAGCTTGCCGTAGAACGGCATCGCCAGGACGGAGGCGATGAGGTAGCCCGTCGTCGCCCATGCCTGCTCGGTCTGGCCGTGGAGGTCGTCCGCGATGGTGCGCATCGCGGTGGCGATGACCGTCTGGTCCAGGGCCGCGAGGAACACGGCCAGCAGCAGTCCCGACATGGCCGTCAGGATCTGCCGATGCGTGAACGCCCCGCCTGCCTGGTCCGCCGCGCCCGCCGGGCCCGGATTTGCGGATGACACGGTTCCTCACTCTCCAGGCCGGCGCTTCCGGCCCCGTACACACACGTTGTTCACCATCGGCACCGAGGCCGGGTGCCGAGCGTAATCACCGGTGCGGCTTTTGACAAGGTCTTGTCGTTCTCGGGCGAGGACATACGCTGTGGCCATGGATTCCTCAGCCCCTGACCTGGCCGCTCTGATCGAGGTGACCGCCGAGGTCTTCGCGGTCAACGGCCGCCTGCTCCGCGAAGGCGACAGCCTCACCGCCCACGCGGGGCTGACCTCGGCGCGCTGGCAGGTGGCCGGACTGCTGCTGAGCGGCCCCTCGACGGTCGCCCGCCTGGCCCGCGAGCGGGGGCTGCGGCGGCAGGCGGTCCAGCAGACCGTCGAGCGGCTGAAGGCCGAGGGCGTCGTCACGACCCGGCCCAATCCGCAGGACCAGCGCAGCCCCCTGGTCGAGCTCACCGCACGCGGCCAGCAGGCGCTGGACGACCTGCGTCCCCTGGAGCGGCGGTGGCTGGAGTATCTGGCCGAGGACATCCCGGTCGAGGACCTGCGCGTAGCGATCGCGGTGCTGAGCCGCCTGCGGGAGAAGCTGGACGCCCGTCCGGCGACGGAGTTCGGGGCCGGGGCCGGGTCCGGGCGGCAGTCCGCCTGAGCGACCGCCGCCCCGCCCGGCCGTCCCTCCGGAGTGGCCCGGGCGTCGAATCCGCCTCCAAACCGCCTTGAGGTCCGAAGGTCACTCTGTGCCTCGACGCGCTCGTGCCGCCCCCGGTGGCGCGACGACGGCAGAGGAGACTCAGTGTCCAAGATCCATGACGCGCGACGCGTCGTAATCACAGGGATCGGCGTGGTGGCTCCGGGAGACGTGGGCACCAAACCGTTCTGGGAGATGCTCACCGCGGGGCGCACCGCCACCCGCCCGATCTCGACCTTCGACGCCTCGCCCTTCCGCTCCCAGGTGGCGGCGGAGTGCGACTTCGACCCGGCGGCGGAGGGGCTGAGCCAGCGGCAGGTCCGCGCCTGGGACCGCACCATGCAGTTCGCCTACGTGGCCGCGCGGGAGGCGCTGGCGGACAGCGGTGTGACGGGCGAGGCGGACCCGCTGCGCACCGGTGTCATGGCCGGCACCGCCTGCGGCATGACGATGAGCCTGGACCGCGAGTACGCGGTGGTCAGCGACGAGGGCCGGCTGTGGCAGGTGGACGACGCCCACGGGGTGCCGTACCTGTACGACTACTTCGTGCCCTCGTCGATGGCGGCCGAGATCGCCTGGCTGGCCGAGGCGGAGGGCCCGGCCGGGGTGGTCTCGGCCGGCTGCACCTCCGGCATCGACGTGCTCACCCACGCGGCGGACCTGGTACGCGACGGCGCGGCCGAGGTGATGGTGGCCGGGGCGTCCGACGCCGCCATCTCCCCCATCACGGTGGCGTGCTTCGACGCGATCAAGGCCACCACGCCGCGCAACGACGAGCCCGCGACCGCGTCCCGGCCGTTCGACCGCACCCGCAACGGCTTCGTGCTGGGCGAGGGGGCGGCGTTCTTCGTCCTGGAGGAGTACGCGCACGCCAGGCGGCGGGGGGCCCGCGCGTACGCGGAGATCGCCGGGTACGCCGGGCGGTGCAACGCGTACAGCATGACGGGGCTGCGCTCGGACGGGCGGGAGCTGGCCGAGGCGGTGAGCCGCGCGCTCGACATCGCGCGCGTCGACCCGTCGGAGGTGGACTACGTCAACGCCCACGGCTCGGCGACCAAGCAGAACGATCTCCACGAGACGGCGGCGTTCAAGCGGAGTCTGGGCCCGCATGCGTACTCGGTCCCGATCAGCTCCATCAAATCGATGATCGGCCACTCGCTCGGTGCCATCTGCGCGCTGGAGGTCGCGGCCAGCGCGCTGACCATCGAGCACGGGGTGATCCCGCCCACCGCGAACCTGCGGGAGCCGGACCCCGACTGCGACCTGGACTATGTGCCGCTGGTCGCCAGGGAGGCGGCGGTGTCCACCGTGGTGTCCGTGGCCAGCGGGTTCGGCGGCTTCCAGAGCGCGATCGTGCTCACCGAGCCGGGGAGGCAGCGGTGACCGGTCAGCTCGCCCCCGCTCCCGAGACCGGCACCGGCCGCCCCGGCGGCAGCGTCCGGCCGGTGGTCACCGGCCTCGGCGTGGTCGCGCCCAACGGCCTGGGCACCGAGCGGTACTGGGCCGCGACGCTGCGCGGCGACAGCGGCATCGGCCGGATCACCCGGTTCGACCCGTCCGGCTACACCTCCTCGCTGGCCGGGGAGATCGCGGACTTCGACCCGCGGCGGCTGCCGAACCGGCTGCTGCCGCAGACCGACCTGATGACCCGGCTCGCGCTGGTCGCGGCCGAGGAGGCGCTGGCCGACGCGGGCGCTGACCCGCGGACGATGCCCGACTTCGCCGCCGGGGTGGTCACCGCCGCGTCGGCGGGCGGCTTCGACTTCGGCCAGCGGGAGCTGGAGGCCCTGTGGAGCAAGGGTGGCGCGCACGTCAGCGCGTACCAGTCCTTCGCCTGGTTCTATCCGGTCAACTCCGGTCAGATCTCGATCCGGCACGCTATGCGGGGCCCTGGCGGCGCGCTGGTGGCCGAGCAGGCCGGCGGGCTGGACGCGGTGGCCAAGGCGCGCCGCCACGTACGGGACGGGACGCCGCTGATGCTCACCGGCGGTGTGGACGGTTCGCTGTGCCCGTGGGGCTGGCTGTGCATGACCCGTTCCGGCGCGCTGACCACCCGGACCGATCCGGGCCGCGCGTACCTGCCCTTCTCCCCCGACGCCTCCGGATACGTGCCGGGTGAGGGCGGGGCGCTGCTGGTCCTGGAGGATCCGCGGGCCGCCGCGGAGCGGGGTGCCCCGCAGGTCTACGGGCGGATCGCCGGGTACGCGGCCACCTTCGACCCCCGTCCGGGCTCCGGCCGGGAACCGGGCCTGCGCAGAGCGCTCCGGCTGGCGCTGGACGACGCCGGGATCGGACCGGCGGACGTGGACGTGGTCTTCGCCGACGCGATGGGCGTACCGGCGCTCGACGCGGTGGAAACACAGGTGCTGGCCGCCGAGTTCGGCCCGCGCGGGGTGCCGGTGACGGCGCCCAAGACGATGACGGGGCGGCTGCTGGCCGGCGGCGCGTCCCTGGACCTGGCGGCGGCGCTGCTGTCGCTGCGCGACCAGGTCGTACCCCCGACGGTGCATGTGGACGGCACCGAGATCCCGGACACGCTGGACCTGGTGACCGGCGCTCCCCGGGCGGCGCGCCTGCGGCACGCGCTGGTGCTGGCCCGCGGTCACGGCGGGTTCAACTCCGCGATGGTGGTCAGCGGCCGGGACTGAGCCGCCGTCCCCTGCTCGCTTCCGGCCCGGCCCTTTCCCCGAATTCCCCGCAACTCCCCGAAAGGTAGGACTGTCATGACCCTGCTCACCCTTTCCGACCTGCTCACCCTGCTGCGCGAGTGCGCGGGCGAGGAGGAATCGATCGACCTGGGAGGGGACGTCGAGGACGTCGCCTTCGACGCCCTCGGCTACGACTCGCTGGCGCTGCTGAACACCGTGGGGCGCATCGAGCGCGACTACGGGGTCCAGCTCGGGGACGACGCGGTGGAGAAGGCGACCACCCCGCGCGCGCTGATCGAGATGACCAACGCGTCGCTCACCGGCGCGTCCCCGTCCGCGGGCGGCGCCGCGCGGGACAAGTGAGGACCGGCCGATGTGCGGAATCGCCGGCTGGATCGATTTCGAACGCAATCTGGCGCAGGAGCGGGCGACGGCCTGGGCCATGACGGACACCATGGCCTGCCGGGGCCCGGACGACGCGGGCCTGTGGACCGGCGGCCACGCGGCGCTCGGCCACCGCAGGCTGGCCGTCATCGACCCCGCGCACGGGCGGCAGCCGATGCACAGCACGCTGCCGGACGGCACGAGCCACGTCATCACGTTCAGCGGGGAGATCTACAACTTCCGTGAACTGCGGGCCGAGCTGGAGTCCCACGGGCACCGCTTCCGTACCCACTGCGACACGGAGGTGGTGCTGCACGGCTACACGCGGTGGGGCCGGGAGCTGGTGGACCGGCTCAACGGCATGTACGCCTTCGCCGTATGGGACGAGGCCCGGCAGGAACTGCTGCTGGTCCGCGACCGGATGGGGGTCAAACCGCTCTACTACCACCCGACCACCACCGGTGTGCTGTTCGGCTCCGAGCCGAAGGCCGTACTCGCGCACCCGTCGCTCCGGCGGCGGGTGACGGCCGAGGGCCTGTGTGAAGTGCTGGACATGGTCAAGACTCCCGGCCGGACCGTCTTCTCGGGGATGCGCGAGGTGCTGCCGGGCGAGGTGGTCACCGTCGGGCGCACCGGCGTGACCCGCAGGCGGTACTGGACGCTCCAGGCGCGGGAGCACACCGACGACCTGGAGACCACCATCGCCACGGTGCGCGGCCTGCTGACGGACACGGTGCGCCGGCAGCTGGTCTCCGACGTGCCGCTGTGCACCCTGCTCTCCGGCGGGCTGGACTCCTCGGCGGTGACGGCGCTGGCGGCGCGGGCGGGCGACGGGCCGGTCCGTACGTTCTCGGTGGACTTCTCCGGCGCGGGCACCCGGTTCCAGCCGGATGCCGTACGGGGCAACACGGACGCGCCGTACGTCCAGGAGATGGTGCGGCACGTGGCGGCGAACCATACGGAAGTGGTGCTGGACAGCGCGGATCTCGCGGCCCCCGCGGTGCGCGCCGCCGTTCTGGGGGCCACCGACCTGCCCCCGGCGTTCTGGGGCGACATGTGGCCGTCGCTGTACCTGTTCTTCCGGCAGGTGCGGCAGCACTGCACGGTGGCCCTGTCGGGCGAGGCGGCGGACGAACTCTTCGGCGGCTACCGGTGGTTCCACCGGCCGGCGGCCATCGACGCCGGTACGTTCCCCTGGCTGACCGCCGGCTCGGCCCGGTACTTCGGCGGCCGGGGCCTGTTCGACCGCAAGCTGCTGGACAAGCTCGACCTGCCGGGCTACCAGCGCGACCGGTACGCGGAGGCCCGTGAGGAGGTCCCCGTACTGCCCGGCGAGGACGCGCGGGAGGCGGAGCTGCGCCGAGTGACCTACCTCAATCTCACCCGCTTCGTGCAGACCCTGCTGGACCGCAAGGACCGGATGAGCATGGCGACCGGTCTGGAGGTGCGGGTGCCGTTCTGCGACCACCGGCTGGTCGACTACGTCTTCAACGTGCCGTGGGCCATGAAGTCCTTCGACGGCAGGGAGAAGAGCCTGCTGCGGGCCGCGGTGCGCGACCTGCTGCCGGAGTCGGTGGTCACCCGGGTCAAGACGCCCTACCCCGCCACACAGGACCCGGTCTACGAGCGGCTGTTGCGCGACGAACTGGCCGCGCTGCTGGCCGACAGCAATGCGCCGGTCCGCGAGCTGCTCGACCTGGGGCGGGCGCGCGACCTGCTGAGGCGGCCGGTCGGCGCCGTCAGTCAGCCGTACGACCGCGGCAGTCTGGAGCTGGTGCTGTGGATGAACACCTGGCTGGCGGAGTACGGCGTCAGCCTGGAGCTGTGACCGGCCCCGCGCGGCCGGCGGCCGACGGCGCGCACACCGATGTGTGCGTCGTCGGCGGCGGCCCGGCCGGGCTGACCCTGGCGCTGCTGATGCTGCGCTCGGGGGCGCGGGTGACGCTGGTCGAGCGCAGCCGCTCACTGGACCGCGCCTACCGGGGCGAGATCCTCCAGCCGGGCGGGCAGGCACTGCTCGACGCGCTCGGCGTCCTGGAAGGTGCCCGGCGGCGCGGCTGCCACGAACACGACGGTTTCCGGCTGGAGGAGCGCGGCAGGACCCTGATCAACGGGGATTACCGGCGGCTGCCCGGCCCGTACAACTGCCTGCTCAGCCTGCCGCAGCAACATCTGCTGACCGATCTGCTGGAGCGCTGCCGGGCCCATCCGCGCTTCACCTGCCTGACCGGCACCAAGGTCAACGGGCTGGTGGAGGAGGGCGGCGTGGTGCGCGGTGTGGTGTGCGGCGGCAAGGCGGACGGGCTGGTGGTGCGCGCGGACTGCGTGGTCGGCGCGGACGGGCGGTATTCGACGGTCCGCAAGCTGGCCGGCATTCCGTACGACCGCATCGAGCTGTTCGACCAGGATGTGCTGTGGTGCAAGCTCACCGCGCCCGCCACCCGTACGGTGCGGATCTTCCGGGCCGGCGGCAACCCGGTGCTGGCCTACACGTCCTTCCCCGACTGCGTACAGCTCGGCTGGACGCTGCCGCACAAGGGCTACCAGGCGCTGGCCGAGCGGGGGTTCGCGCACGTCAAGGAGCGTATCCGGGCGGCCGTGCCCGAGTACGCGGACGCGGTGGACCAGCAGGTGAACAGCTTCAAGGACGTGTCTCTGCTGGATGTGTTCGCCGGCTCCGCACGGCGGTGGGCGCGCGACGGGCTGCTGCTCATCGGCGACAGCGCGCACACCCACAGCCCGATCGGGGCCCAGGGCATCAACCTCGCCATCCAGGACGCGGTCGCCGCGCACCCGGTGCTGTGCGAGGGCCTGCGGCGACGGGACCTGAGCGAGGGGTTCCTCGCCGCGGTCGCGGCGCGGCGCCGTCCGGAGACCGAGCGGGCGACCCGCGTCCAGGTGATGCAGAGCCGGATGATGCTGTCGACCGGACGCGTTTCCGCGGCCGTCCGCCCGAAGGCGGCGATGCTGGTCTCGCGCACCCCGGCCTACCGCTCCGTCCTGCGGCGCATCGCCTACGGCGACCAGGCCCTGCGGGTCCGCTCCGACCTGTTCGAGAAGGGCGAGCCCGCGACCGTCTGATCCTCGTACGACGGGACCCCCGGCCGAGTGTTCCGGCCGGGGGTCCCGTCGTATGGGTGGCGGCTACGCGGGCACCTTGCTCACGAACATGTGCAGGTAGGAGTTGACCGCGCGTACCTCCTCCAGCTGGAGCCCCGCCTGCTCCACCAGCGCGCTCAGCCCCGCCTTGGTGTGCTTCTTGCCGCCGACGTTGAGCAGCAGCATCAGGTCCATGGCGGTGGTGAACCGGGTCTCGGGACTGCCGTCGACCAGGTTCTCCACCACCACGACGCGCGCTCCGGCGGGGGCCGACTTGGCGACGTTGCGCAGGGTCCGCACCGTGCTCTCGTCGTCCCACTCCAGGATGTTCTTCAGCAGGTACAGGTCGGCGCCCTCCGGCACCGACTGCCGGCAGTCGCCGCCCACCAGTTGCACGCGACCGGCGAGCGCGCCGCCCTCGCGCAGCCGCGGGTCTGCGTCGGCGACGACCTTCGGCAGGTCGAAGAGGGTGCCGCGCAGCGCCGGGTACTTCTCCAGCAGGGTGGCGAGCACCATGCCCTGGCCCCCGGCGATGTCCACCATGGCGCCGACGCCGTCCAGGTCGAGCACCTCGGCGATGGCCTTCGCCGACAGCACGCTGGACTGGGTCATGGCCTTGTCGAACACCTCGGCCGACTCGCGGGCCTCGGCGGTGTGCAGCCAGTCGAAGAATTCGGTGCCGTACAGCGCGGTGAACTCCTCCCGGCCGGTGCGCACGGCGTCCGCCAGGTGCGGCCACAGCGCCCAGGTCCAGGGCTCGGTCGCCCACAGCGCCGAGTAGCGCAGGCCGCGCGGGGCGTCCTCGCGCAGCAGCCGGGAGGCGTCGGTGTGCTGGAAGCGGCCGTCGGGGAGTTCGCTGAAGACGCCGTACGCGGCGAGGGCGCGCAGCAGGCGCTCCAGCGCGTCCGCGTCGGCCCGTACCGCCTTCGCGAGGGTGCCGGCGTCCGCGGGTTCGTCCCCGAGGGCGTCCGCGACGCCCAGGCTCGCCGCGGCGCGGACGGCGGCGGCGCAGGCGGCGCTCAGGGCGAGTTCGCGCAGCCGCATGACGGCGGGGGGAAGCGCCGTGGGAGAGGTGCTGGTCACGGTGGACTGCCTTTCTGTTTCTGTGGGTGGGGTCGGCGCGGCGGAGCCGCCGTCAGCCGGCCGCGGTGACCGGGACGAACGGGGCCGGGTCGGCGCTCGCGAGCTTCTTGACCTCGCTCACGGCCTGCTGGAACGTCTCGGTGCGCAGCGCACGGCCGTGCGACTCGGCGTCGTCCCACTCGGCGATCTCGACGTAGACCTGCGGGTCCTTGGCGGAGCGCAGCAGGCGGTGCGAGCGGAAGCCGGGCTGCCGGGACATATGGGCGGTGATCTCACCGACCCGCTTCTCGAACTCGGCGGCGTCGCCCTGGACCGTGAACCGGTTGATGAAGGTGAACATGGTGGAGGTGCCCTTCGTGTGGTGGGTGGCGCCCGTGTCGTGCCGGCGGGTACCGCCGAGGGTCTGTTCCCGCAGGTCGCGGCGCTGGATCTTGCCGGTGGGCGAGCGCGGGATGTGCCGTACGACGTCGAGGTACTTGATGTGCTGGTAGTAGGGCAGCTGGTCGTTGACGAAGCGGACGACGGCGTCGCGGTCGGTGGCCTCGTCCGCCAGGACCACCAGCGCGTGCGCGACCGCGCCGCTCAACTCGTCCGGGTGGTCGAAGACCGCGCAGTCCGTCACCCCGGGGCAGCGGGCCAGCACGTTCTCGATCTCCAGGGGCGAGACCAGCCAGTTGTCGCACTTGAAGACGTCCTTGACCCGGTCGACGACGAACAGCCGCCCCTCCGCGTCGGTCTCGCCGATGTCGCCGGTCGAGAACCAGCCGTCCGGGTCCACGGACTCCTCCCGCGGCCGGCCGAGGTACCCCTTCATCAGCTGGGGACCCTTGACCTGGATCTCGCCACGGCCGCCCACCGGGAGGACGGCGCGGGTCCGCAGGTCCACGATCCGGCAGGCGGTGCCGGGCACGGGCCTGCCCGACGAGCCGGCCACCGGGTGGTCCAGGTCGTCGAAGTGCGTGGACGGCGCGGTCTCGGCCAGTCCGTACCCCTGGACGACCGGGACACCGAAGTGCTCGCCCAGGACGTCGGCGGTCCGCGCGGGCAGGGCCGATCCGCCGGAGAGCACGGCCCGCAGACTGGGCACGGACAGTTCCGGCAGCCGGTCGTCCGCCGCCAGCCGGGCCAGCCGTACCGGCAGGCTGTAGAGGTGCGTCGCGCCGTGGCGGGCACCCTCGCGCAGCGCGGCCACGGTGTCGTCCCCGGGCCGCAGCAGGTGGGTGGCGCCGACGGTCACCGCGATGTTCAGGTGCATCAAGTGGAACGACGGCAGGGTGTTGAGCAGCACCGACTCGGGGGTGAGCCGGTGGGTGTACGCGGTCTGGGCCGCGTTCACCGTCAGGTTGCGGTGGGTGAGCATGACGGTCTTCGGGGCGCCGGTGGTGCCGCTGGTGAACTGGAGGTTGGCCACGGCCTCGGGGTCGCGGCCGGCGAACGGCGCCGTGGCGGGGGCCGCGTCGATCAGTTCGTCCAGCGTGGGCACGTCCGCCGTGGCCTCCTGGAAGCCCGCCTCGCGGTGGGTGAGCACCACGGTCCGCAGCGCCGGCAGGTCCCCCCGTGCGGCCTGGATCCGCCCGTACATCTCCGGCGGGACGATCACGGTCCGCGCCCCGGCGGAGCGCAGTACGTGCGTCAGGCGCTCCTCGCGCAGCAGCGGGTTGAACATCGCGCTGACGTGCTGGGCCCGGGAGGCGCCGAAGTACGCCACGGCGAACGACGTGTCCAGCACGGCGGCGATGCCCACCACCGCGCCGGGTTCGCCGTCCAGTTCGCGCAGCGCGGCGGCGCACCGCGTCGCCCGCTCCTCCAGGGCCGCGTAGGTCAGGTCCCCCGACGGGCCGCTCAGCGCGAGCCGTCCGGGGGCGCGGCGGGCCGCCCGCGACAGCACATCGTCGATGCGCGGGCCGCCCGTCAACTGCGCCAGCACGTCGAGCGGCGGCCCCTCGGCGGTACTGTCCTGCGGGCCGTCGGGGTGGCGCTCGGTCATGGGCACGGCTCCTCTCTCGCTCGTGGGTCGGGGCTGCACTACTCGGGCCGCAGGTCGTCCCGGCGCACCTCGCGGTGCCGTACGCGCAGGTGGCCGTCCTCCCGTACGAGCACGTCGTCGCAGCTCGTGCTCAGGTGCACCGCCGCCTGGCCGCCGCGCGGCGTGCTGATGATCAGGGCGTAGGTGCGGGCGCGGACGGTGCCGTCGTCACAGGCGTCGGCCTCCAGCATGCCGAGCCAGTGGCGGCGCTGGACGCCCTGTTCGGCCAGCAGGGCGGCGGCCTTGCGGGCCCCGGCCGCGATGGCGGCCCGCCCGACGGACGGCTCGGGGTGGGCGTTGGCGACGAAGACGCCGTCCTCGGTGAAGGTGCCGGCCCACTCCTCGACCCGCGCCTCGTCCAGGCAGCGCATCTGGCGTCCGTAGAAGTGCTGGATCTCCTGGTAGAGCGCGGTGTCCACGGGGACGCCCGAGGGCTGTTCCGGGGCGGTCATACGACTCTCCTCTCCGGCGGCCGGGCTGGGGGCGGCCGCTCGGCGTGAGCGTGGCAGCCGGTCTTCGACCGTTCTTCGAGCCGTGGTCGGTCCGTGCTCGCCCCGCCGCGCCGCACGGAGACGGCCCCAACCGCGGTCGGTCCAGCCTCGAACGGGCCCTTGCAGGCTGGGGCGTACGGGACGGGCGAGGCAGCGCCTGGGTCCGCCCGGCCGGAAGGGCGCCGCGCGAGCGCGCCCACCGCAGACCACAACACCGGAGGACAAGGCCATGACTACCAGTGCCACGCCCAGGACCGCCCTGGTGACGGGCGGCACCAGCGGCATCGGGCTCGCCGTGGTGAAGACGCTCGCCGCCCGCGGGCTGCGGGTGTTCCTGTGCGCCCGCAGCCGCGAGAACGTCGACGCCGTGGTCAAGGAACTGCGCGACCAGGGGCTGGAGGTGGCCGGGTGCGAGGGGGACGTGCGGTCCCGGGAGTCGGTGGAGCGGGTGGTGCGCGCCGCGGTCGACCGGTTCGGGCCGCTGAGCGTCCTGGTGAACAACGCGGGGCGCAGCGGCGGCGGAGTGACCGCGCGCATTCCCGACGAGCTCTGGTACGACGTGATCGACACCAACCTCAACAGCGCCTTCCTGGTCACCCGTGAGGCCCTGACCACCGGCGGGCTGGAGCGGGCGGGCGCCGACGGGCGGATCATCAGCATCGCCTCCACCGGCGGCAAGCAGGGCGTTCCGCTGGGCGCCCCCTACTCGGCCTCGAAGGCGGGCCTGATCGGTTTCACCAAGGCACTGGCCAAGGAGCTGGCGCCCACGGGGGTCACCGTCAACGCCGTGTGCCCGGGCTACGTGGAGACGCCGATGGCCGTCCGCGTACGGCAGGCGTACGCGGCCACCTGGGACACCACCGAGGAGGACGTGCTGTCCCGCTTCAACGACAAGATCCCGCTGGGGCGCTACTCCACGCCCGAGGAGGTGGCCGCCCTGGTCGGCCACCTGGCGGGCGACGAGGCCGGGTCCATCACCGCGCAGGCCCTCAACGTCTGCGGCGGGCTGGGCATTTACTGACCCGCCCCCCACCGCCCCGCCACCGCTGCTCCGAACACCCGAGAGGAACCGACGACGCATGCCCGCACCCACATCCCACCGCGCCGTGCACCGCACGGAGATCGATGCCCCGGCCGACCGGGTGTACGCCCTGATCCGGGACGCCGCCGAGTGGCCCCGGCACTTCGCCCCGACCGTCCATGTCGAGCGCGCGGAGCTCGACGCCCGCAGCGAGCGGCTGCGGATCTGGGCCACCGCCAACGGCGAGGTCAAGCACTGGACGTCGCGGCGCACCCTGGACCCCGACCGCCGGAGCGTCCGGTTCCGGCAGGAGGTGAGCTCGCCTCCGGTGGCCGCGATGAGCGGTGAATGGGTCCTGGAGGAGCGGCCGGGCGGGCGCTGCGAGCTGACGCTGCACCACACGTTCGCCGCGGTGGACGACCGCCCGGAGGACGTGGAGTGGATCACCACCGCGACCGACCGCAACAGCCGTACGGAGCTGGCGAACATCAAGGCGCTGGCCGAGGCCGCGGGGTCCGATGCGGAGCTGCTGTTCTCGTTCGAGGACTCCGAGACGGTGCACGCCCCCGCCGAGGCGGTGTACGCGTTCCTCGCGGAGGCCGGGAAGTGGCCCGACCGGCTGCCGCACGTCTCCCGGCTCGACCTCACCGAGCCGTCCGACGGCGTGCAGGTGATGACCATGGTCACCCGCGCCAACGACGGCTCGGAGCACACGACGGAGTCCGTGCGGGTGTGCTTCCCCGACGAACTGCGCATCGTCTACAAGCAGATCGGCACCCCGCCGCTGATGACCCTGCACACCGGCGAGTGGTCGATACGGGACACCGGGGACGGGCTGCTCGTCACCTCCCAGCACACCATCCGGATCAACGAGGCCGCCATCCCGGAAATCCTCGGCGCGGACGCCACGGCGGCCGACGCGCGGGCCCGGGTGCGCGCGGCGGTCGGCGGCAACAGCGCGGCCACCCTGGCCCTCGCCAAGCGCTTCGCGGAGGCCCCGCATGCCGCCTGAGGCGGACGGCCCGCAGGTGCTGATCGCCGGCGCCGGACCCGTCGGCCTGACCCTGGCGCACGAACTGACCCGCCGGCGCGTCCGCGTCCGGGTGATCGACCGGGCGGACGGTCCGGCGACCACCAGCCGGGCGCTGGCCGTGCATCCGCGCACCCTGGAGGCGTGCCACCAGATGGGCCTGGCGGACGCCCTGGTGGCGCGGGGCCGGCCGGTCGTCCACTTCACCGTGCACCTGCGCGGCCGGCAGCTGATCCGTTTCGACACCAACTACGGCAGGCTGCCCACGGCGTACCCGTTCAGCCTGATGCTCGACCAGGTCCGTACGGAGGAGATCCTGCGCGAGCGCCTGGCCGAGCTGGGCGTCGGGATCGAGTGGGGCGTGGAACTGGCCGACTGCGCACCCTCCGGGGACCGGGTCGACGCCGAACTGCGCCGTGACGGCCGCTCCGAACAGGTCACCGTGCCCTGGCTGGTGGGCGCGGACGGCTCCCGCAGCACCGTACGCGAGCGGCTGGGGCTGCGGCTGGTCGGCGACGCGACGCAGACCTGGCTCAACGCGGATGTGGTCCTGGACGCCGACCTGTCCCGCGACAGCAACCACCTGGTGCACACCGGCTCCGGGACCGTGCTGCTGGTGCCGTTCCCCGACCCCGGCAAGTGGCGTGCGGTGGACACCGAGTACGCAGGTCAGGGAGCCGATCCGGAGACGGTGCGGCGCCGGCTCGCCGGCTCCCTGGCGCGCGGTCTCGGGCGTCCGGTGGCGGTCTCGGAGCCGACCTGGGTCTCCGTCTTCCGCGTACAGCAGCGCATGATCACCGCCATGCGCTCCGGCCGCTGCTTCGTGGCCGGGGACGCCGCGCACGTCCACAGCCCGGCCTCCGGCCAGGGCATGAACACCGGCATGCAGGACGCCTACAACCTGGCGTGGAAGCTGGCGGACGTGGTGCGCGGGCACGCACGGGAAGAGCTGCTGGACACCTACGCCGCCGAGCGCATCCCGGTGGGCGGCAGGCTGCTGTCCTCGACGCGCACGGCCACGGCCCTGGTGGCGCTGCGCAACGCCGTGGCGCCGGTGGCCATGCCCGTGGGCCTGTCCTTCCTCAAGGCGGTGCGCCCGCTCAAACGGCGCGTCGAGCACCGGATCATGGCGGGAATGTCCGGCCTCGCCCTGCACTACGCGGACAGTCCGCTGACGTACGGCACGGCCGACGGGGCGGCAGGGGTGCGCCCCGGACATCTGGTCGCGTGCACGGAACAGGACGTGGCGCGCCACCCCGGCCTCCGGGCGCTGCGGCAGGCGCTCACCGATCCCCGGTGGCTGCTTCTGCTGTTCGCTGAGGATGGCGGCGCCGCGGAGCTGGCACTGCGGTACGGCCGGGCCGTACAGATACGCACCGTCGCCCCCCACGAAAGCCAGGCCGGCCCCGCCCTCGCCGACCCCGACGACGCTCTGCGGCAGACCCTCGGCGTCCCTCCCGGCGGCTGGGCGCTGATTCGACCGGACGGCTATCTGGCCGCGAAGGGGCAGCGGTCCGGCACCACAACCCTGGCCGCCCGGCTCCAGGCACTGCACCTGCTCCCGGAGGACACCGCGCCCGGCGCCGGTGACTCTGCCGGCCGGCCCGCGCCGGACGGCACGCGCCGGGGCGTGACGACCGAATGACCAAGGAGGACACGCGTATGACAGCGATCAACGGCGCACCGGCGGCGGGCGGTTCGGTGGCACTGGTCATCGGCGGCACCCGCGGCATCGGGCTGGCCGTCGCCCGCAAACTGAGCGCGGCGGGCAGCGAGGTGCTGCTCAACTACGCGCACGACGAGGACGGCGCGCTGGCGGCCGAACGGCAGCTGTCCGAGGAGGGCGGCAAGGTACGGCTGATGCGCGCGGACATCGGCCGCCCCGCCGGGGTGGTGCGGCTGTTGGAAGACATCCGCCGCACCCACGGCCGGCTCGACGTCCTGGTGCACGCCGCCGGTTCCTTCCACCCGGCGCCGACCGCGTCCCCGCACATCGGCAAGTACCTGGGCGACGGCGCCGTGGCGGTCGGACCGCTGCTGTACGGGGCGGCGCGCCTGGGCACCCTGATGACCCCGGACACGGGCCGTATCGTCGCCGTCTCCAGCATCGGCGCCCGGACGGTGGTCCCCGGCTACGCGGGTCTGGGCATGGCCAAGGCGGCCCTGGAGACGCTGGTGCGGTACCTGGCGGTGGAACTCGCCGGGAAGGGCGTCGCGGTGAACGCGGTGGCCGCGGGCAAGATCGCCGATGGCGGTCCCGTACCGGCCCAGGTGCTGGAGGGCCTGCTGCGGCGGACCCCGACGGGGCGGCTGGCGACTGCCGAAGAGGTGGCCGACGTGGTGGCGCTGCTGTGCCGCCCCGAGGCCGGCGGCCTGCACGGACAGGTGCTCACCGTGGACGGCGGGGCCTGCCTGCGGTAGGCGTCCGGAAGGGACCGACATGCGCATCATCGATCTGTCGACAACCGTGGACGCCGGCCGGTGGGAGGTCGACCCGGTCGAACACGAAGTCCTCACCCCGGCCGAGGGCGGCCGGCACATGGCCGAGGGGATGAGGCGCCACCACGGCATCGACTTCGACCCGGACGACCTCCCGGACGGCGAACTGCTGTCCCTCGACACCCTGCGGCTGACCACCCACACCGGCACCCACGTCGACGCCCCGTCGCACTACGGGTCCCGCGCGCGCTACGGCACGCCGCGCCACATCGACCAGATGCCGCTGGACTGGTTTCTGCGGCCGGGCCTCAAGCTCGACCTCACCGACGAGCCGGTGGGCGTCATCGGCGCCGACCGGATACGGCGGGCCCTCGACGAGGCGGGCCGCGACCCGCGTCCGTACGACATCGTGCTGCTGCACACCGGCGCCGACCGGCGGGCCGGAAAGCCCGAATACTTCACCGAGTTCGCCGGCCTGGACGCCGCGGCGACCCACCTGCTGCTCGACTTCGGCGTCCGGGTCATCGGCACCGACGCCTTCAGCCTCGACGCCCCGTTCGGGCACATGATCAAGGAGTACCAGCGCACCGGCGACCGCGGGGTGCTGTGGCCCGCCCACTTCGTGGGACGGGAGCGCGAGTACTGCCAGATCGAGCGGCTGGACAACCTCGGCGCGCTGCCCGGACCGGACGGCTTCCTGGTCTCCTGCTTCCCGTTCAAGATCGCGGGAGCGGGGGCGGGGTGGACGCGGGCGGTGGCCGTGGTGGAGGAGTAGGTAGCAGGGGTGAGCGGGCGTCCCGGGAGCACCTGGGGCGCCCGTCCGCACGGCTTCCGCGGAACCCGCCACAGCCCGCCGGCGAAGGCGGTCGAATGGCAGCATGCGAAACCGGCGGAGTCAGCAGTTGCACCGCGTGGTCCGGCGCGCTTCCCGGGCCGGGAGCGGTCCGCCACCAGCCGGCAGCGGTCCTCGGCGTCCGGGGCTGGACTGGCCCCGCCTGGTCGAGCTGACTTCAGTGCTGCTCGCCTCCGTCGTCGCCGTGCTGAGCCTCTGGTTCTCCGACCGCCAGGTGAGCAACCAGTTGCGGATCGCCCGGGACGAGCTGAGCACCACGAAGGAAGGGCAGATCACCGAGCGGTACACCGCGGCCGTGGGACAGCTGGGCGAGGATTCGGTGGACGTGCGCCTGGGCGGCATCTACGCCCTTCAGCGCAACATGCAGGACCGCCCCCGCGACCACCCCACCATCGCCAACGTCCTGGCCGCCTACATCCGTACGCATGCCGGCACCCCGCCGAAAGGCGGCAAACAGGTGCCACCCGATGTCCTGGCCGCGCTCGATGTGATCAGCGGCCGGAACTCCGCCCACGACGGCTCTTTCGTTCCCGACCTCCGCTCCACCCACCTGCCCGGCGTCGAGCTGGGACGGGACCCCTCGTCTCCCGTCGCAGCCGACCACCAGCGGGCCCAGTTGCGCAGAGCGATCCTCCGTGACTGCTACCTCAGGGACGCGCATCTGAGCGGCGCAGACCTGCGAGGCGCGCGACTCGCACGCGCCGACCTGGCCAACGCGGATCTGCGCGGTGCGGACCTCCGGGACGCCACTCCGGCCCGGGCGAACCTGCGCGACGCGGACCTGTCCGACGCCACCCTGCGCAAGGCGGACCTAAGAGGCGCGGACCTTCGCGGCGCGGACCTGTGGGGCACCGACCTGCGCGGCGCGGTCCTGTACCGGGCGAACCTGGCCGGCCTGACCTTCGGTGAGACGCGCCTGGACGGAGCCGATCTGCGCGGTGCCGACCTCACGGACGCGGGCATCTCGCGCGACCACATCCTCTCGGTCCGCATCGACTCGGAGACGAAACTTCCCCCGCGCCTCGCCCGCGATCCGGACGTCCGGGCCCGGATCGCTCAAGCCGAGGCGGAGGACGACGGCTTCTGATCGCGGCTCGCCCCTCCTCAAGAAATGCGATACCCCTCACCCCGCAAGGCGTCCATCGCCTCCCCCAAAGCCACCCGGTCGTCCTCCGGCCCACCCGCCCGTTTAGGTGACAGCGGTACGACCATGCAGTCCCCACGCCGTACGGAAGGGTGCCGCAGAGCGAGGCTCGACAGCGTACGGCCGGGTCCCGCCTCGACCACCACCAGTCCGCCGGGCGACAGCAGCCCGTCCAGTGCGGGCCAGAAGCGCACCTGGTCCACCGGGTGTGCGGCCCAGTACGCGGGGTCGGCGATCTGTTGTGCCGTCAGCGGTGCGGCCGTGTAGCAGGAGTGGACCACGGTGCGCGGCGGCCGGCGTTCCACCGTGGCGAGCACCGCCTCGGCGCCCCTGGCGTGCGGGGCGATCGCCGGGCTGTGGAACGGGCTGAGCGCCGGGACCCGCTGGGCGGTGATGCCGCGGGCCCGCAGGGTCTCCCCCACGGCGCGCAGCGCGTCCTCCGGGCCTCCGAGTACGGTCTGCCGCGGCGCGTTGACGGCGCCGACCACCACGCCGTCGCCGAGGAAGGGTTCCAGCGAAGCGGCGGACTCCGCCACCGCCAGCATGCCGCCCGGGGGCGCGGCCGTCAGCCGCGTCACCCGGTCGAGCACCACCCGCGCGGCGTCGCGCACCGTGAACACCCCGGCGAGCGTGGCGGCCGCCATCTCGCCGATGCTGTGGCCGAGCAGCGCCACCGGGCGGATGCCCCAGCTCGTCACGAGGCGGCCGAGGGCGTAGTCGACGGCGAACAGCAGCGGCTGGGCCCGCAGTACGTGATCCACCGGCAGGTCCGGCCGCTCGGCCAGCCAGTCGGCGTGCATACGGGCGCCCTCGGACCCCATCGCGCCCAGCACCTCGTCGACCGCCTCGGCGAAGACCGGCTCGGCCGCGTACAGCCCCGCCGCCATCCGCCGGTACTGGGAGCCCTGGCCGGGCAGCAGCAGCGCCACCGGCCGGGGCCCCGCGGTGCCGGGGTCCCCGGCGGGCGCGGTGTCCGCCGTCATGTCAGCCGGGCGGCGGCCGCGGCGATGCGTTCGTCGGTCGCCGTGAACGCGATCCGTACGTACTGCTCACCGGCCTCGCCGTAGAAGGCACCGGGTGCGACGAGGATGCCGAGATCGGCCAGCTTCTGTACGGCGGGCCAGCAGGGCTCGCCCCGGGTCGCCCACAGGAACAGGCCGCCTTCGGAGTGCTCGACGCGGAACCCGGCCCCCTCCAGGGCCGTACGCAAAACACGCCGCCTGTAGGCGTACCGGTCCCGCTGCCGCTCCACGTGGGCGTCGTCCTCCAGTGCGGCCACCATGGCCGCCTGTACGGGGGCCGGAACCGCGTGCCCGGCGTGCTTGCGCACCTGGAGGAGGCGTGCGATCAGGGCCGGGTCGCCGGAGCAGATGCCCGCGCGGTAGCCCGCGAGGTTGGACCGCTTGGACAGCGAGTGCACCGCCAGCAGTCCTTCGTGGCTGCCGCCGCACACCGCCGGGTCCAGCAGCGACACCGGCCGCCGGTCCCACCCGTATTCGATGTAGCACTCGTCGTTGACGAGGACGGCGCCCCGGTCCCGCGCCCAGGCCACGATCTCGCGCAGCTCGGGTACGGACAGCACCCGCCCCTCCGGGTTGGACGGCGAGTTGAGCCAGACCACCTTGACCGGTTCGCTGCCGAGCTCCAGCGGTGAATCCACCGGCCGGCCCTGCGCGCCCGCGAGGCGCGCGCTGACGTCGAAGGTGGGGAACGCCAGCCGGGGAAAGGCCACCGTGTCGCCGGGGCCGGTGCCCAGCATCGCCGGGAGCCAGGCGATCAGCTCCTTGGTGCCGACCGCGGGCAGTACGGCCGAGGGGTCCACCGTCACGCCCAGGCGGCGGCGCAGCCAGGCGGCGGCCGCTTCGCGGAGCGCGGGCGTCCCCTCGGTGGGCGGGTAGCCGGGCGCGTCGGCCGCCGCCGCGAGGGCGTCGCGCACCACGTCGGGCGTGGCGTCGACCGGTTCGCCCAGGGCCAGGTTGACCAGCCCGTCGGGGTGGGCCGCGGCCCGCTTCTTGTACGGCAGCAGCACATCCCACGGGAATTCGGGCAGTTCCCTCATCGCCGTCCTCCGTCCTCGGCCGTGATGTCGCGTGCGTGGACCCCGGTGGACAGGTCCCCTTCGATGCCCCAGGTGACGATGCGCCGGGGGTGGATGCGGATCATCTCGTCGGCGCAGTGCGGCCGGCGCTCCCGGCCGCCGGTGGGCAGCGCCTGGGCCGTGCCGTGGATGACGACGGCCCGGACCACCTCCGGGTCGCGGCACGGCACGTCGTCCACGACGAAGGCGACCCGGTCGTTCTTCGCCACGTTCCGGAACTTGCGGCTGCGGCCCATGTCCCGGCCGGTGATCTCGATGGTGCCGCGCTCCTCGTCGATCTCGAAGGAGACGGGCACGTTGTGGGGTTCTCCGTGGGCACCGACCGTCGCCAGACGGCCGTAGCCCTGCGCGCGCAGGTAGGTGATTTCCTTCTGGGTGAACGGCATAGAGCGTCCTCGGGGTCCGTAGGGTCGCCGACACGCTACGAAGCCCGCTTCGAGCACACTTCGAGCCACCCGCTCCGGATTCCGGCTGGACGGCGCCTTGAATGCGCGCGGTCAGCATGCTCGGCGGCAACCCACTGATGATCCGAGGAGCGTGTATGCGGTACGACGTGGTGATCGCCGGCGCCGGGCCGACCGGCCTGATGCTCGCCTGCGAACTGCGCCTGGCCGGTGCCAGGACCCTGGTGCTGGAACGCCTGGCGGAGCCGGTCGACTTCTCCAAGGCCCTCGGTGTGCACGCGCGCACCGTCGAGCTGCTGGACATGCGCGGGCTGGGCGAGGAGTTCCAGGCCGAGGCGCCGAAGCTGCGCGGCGGGAACTTCGCCAGCCTCGGAGTGCCTCTGGATTTCTCGTCGTTCGACACCCGGCACCCGTACGCGCTGTTCGTCCCCCAGGTGCGTACCGAGGAGCTGCTGACCGGGCGGGCCCTGGAGCTGGGGGCCGAGCTGCGGCGCGGGCACGCGCTGACGTCGCTGGAGCAGGACGCCGACGGCGTGACCGTCTCCGTCACCGGGCCCGAGGGGCCGTACGAGGTCGAGTGCGCGTACCTGGTGGGGTGCGACGGCGGCGGCAGCACCGTACGCAAGCTGCTCGGCATCGACTTCCCCGGGCAGGACCCGCACATGTTCGCGGTGATCGCGGACGCCCGGTTCCGTGAGGAGCTGCCGCACGGCGAGGGCATGGGCCCGATGCGGCCGTACGGCGTCATGCGGCACGACCTGCGCGCCTGGTTCGCCGCCTTCCCGCTGGAGCCGGACATCTACCGCGCCACGGTCGCCTTCTTCGACCGGCCCTACGCCGACCGCCGGGCGCCGGTCACCGAGGAGGACGTGCGGGCCGCGCTGACCGAGGTGGCCGGCAGCGACTTCGGGATGCACGACGTGCGCTGGCTCTCCCGGCTCACCGACACCTCGCGCCAGGCCGAGCGGTACCGCGACGGCCGGGTCCTGCTGGCCGGCGACGCCTGCCACATCCACCTGCCCGCGGGCGGCCAGGGCCTCAACCTGGGCTTCCAGGACGCGGTGAACCTCGGCTGGAAGCTGGGCGCGACCATCGCGGGCACGGCTCCGCCGGAGCTGCTGGACACCTACGAGGCCGAGCGCCGCCCGATCGCCGCCGGCGTGCTGCGCAACACCCGCGCGCAGGCGGTGCTGATCGACCCGGACCCGCGTTACGAGGGGCTGCGGGAGCTGATGATCGAGCTGCTGCACGTCCCGGAGACCAACCGCTATCTGGCGGGCCTCATCTCGGCGCTGGACGTGCGGTACCCCATGCCGGGCGAGCACCCGCTGCTGGGGCGCCGCGTCCCGGACCTGCCGCTCGTCACCGAGGACGGCACCCGGCAGCTGAGCACGTACTTCCACGCGGCGCGCGGCGTCCTGCTGACGCTCGGCTGCGACCAGCCGCTCGCCGACGAGGCCGCGGCGTGGAAGGACCGGGTGGACCTGGTCGCGGCCGAGGGCGTCGCGGAGCCGGGCTCCGCGGTCGACGGGCTGGCCGCGCTGCTCGTACGGCCCGACGGCTACATCTGCTGGACCGCGGCCCCGGAGACGGGTACGGACGGGCTCACCGACGCCCTGCGCACCTGGTTCGGACCGCCCGCCATGTGAGGCACCCCCACCCGGTTCCCTGCGCCCTTCCGCACCCTGCCCCTTCCCAGGCCAAGGAGTCCCATGACCACCACACCGCTCGCCCCCGTGGCCCAGGCCCGCTCGCTGCTGCACCTGACCACCGCGTACCACCAGGCGAAAGCCCTGCACAGCGCCGTGGAGCTGGGCCTGTTCGACCTGCTCGCCGACGGACCCGCGACCGCCGGCGAGGTGAAGGACCGGCTGCGGATCGTCCATCCGCTGGCCAAGGAGTTCCTCGACGCGCTCGTGGCGCTGGAGTTGCTGGAGGCGGACGGCGACCGCTACCGCAACTCCCCCGCCGCCCAGGCGTTCCTGGTGTCCGGCGCCTCCGAGTACCTGGGCGGCACCGTCCTCCAGCACGCCCGCAAGCACTACCACGTATGGGCCGGGCTGACGACGGCGCTCCAGGAGGGCGAGGCGGGTTCCGGCGCCGAGGCGCACGGGCCCGAGGCGTACCCCAAGCACTACGAGGACCCGGAGCGGGCCCGTCAGGTCATGGCGCACTTCGACACCTTCAGTTCCTTCACGGCCGAGGAACTGGCGCGCCGCGTCGACTGGAGCGGGTACGGGTCCTTCATCGACATCGGCGGCGCCCGGGGCAACCTCGCCACACGGGTGGCTCTGGCCCATCCGCACCTGCACGGCGCCGTGTTCGACCTGCCCGCGCTGGCCCCGCTGGCCGACGAGCTGATCCGTGAGCGCGGCCTCGAAGGCCGCGTCCGCTTCCACGGCGGCGACTTCCTGACCGACCCGCTGCCGGCCGCGGACGCCGTGGTCACCGGGCATGTGCTGCCCGACTGGCCGGTACCGCAGCGGCGCAAGCTCCTCGCGCGCATCCACGAGGCGCTGCCCTCCGGCGGCGCGCTGGTGGTCTACGACCTGATGACGGATCCGGCCACCACGACGGTGCACGACGTGCTGCAACGGCTCAACCACGGTCTGATCCGCGGCGACAGCTCGTCCAGCAGCGTCGAGGAGTACCGCGCGGAGATCGAGGAGGCCGGCTTCCGGGTGCGGCAGGCGGAGCGCATCGACAACCTCCTCGGTGACTGGCTGATAGTCGCCGTCAAGCCCTGACCCTGCGTGGCCGCCCTTGCTACCGTGATCATGCCCGTGGGTGTGCTCCCGCCGGGCAGATCACAGCGACGTCAGAGAGGGCGGAACGATGCGGCAGGCGACCACGAATCCGGCAGGAAAGGTCCGCATCACGACGCAGAGGAATCCGAACCCCCTCCATGAACAAGCTGAATCTGGGCATCCTGGCCCACGTTGACGCCGGCAAGACCAGCCTCACCGAGCGCCTGCTGCACCGCACCGGAGTGATCGACGAGATCGGCAGCGTGGACGCCGGCACCACGACGACCGACTCGATGGAACTGGAGCGGCAGCGCGGCATCACCATCCGGTCCGCCGTGGCCTCGTTCATCCTGGACGATCTCAAGGTCAACCTCATCGACACCCCGGGGCACTCCGACTTCATCTCCGAGGTCGAGCGGGCGCTCGGGGTGCTCGACGGCGCGGTCCTGGTGGTCTCGGCCGTCGAGGGCGTCCAGCCGCAGACCCGCATCCTGATGCGGACCCTGCGCAGGCTGGGCATTCCCACGCTGGTCTTCGTCAACAAGATCGACCGGGGCGGCGCGCGCCCCGACGGTGTGCTGCGGGAGATCCGCGACCGGCTCACCCCCGCCGCGGTGGCACTGTCCGCCGTGACGGACGCCGGCACGCCGCGGGCCCGCGCGACCGCGCTCGGACCGGACACCGACCCGGACTTCGCCGTCCGGGTCGGTGAGCTGCTGGCCGACCACGACGACGCGTTCCTCACCGCCTACCTGGACGAGGAACACGTACTGACCGAGAAGGAGTACGCGGAGGAACTGGCCGCGCAGATCGCGCGCGGTCTGGTGCACCCGGTGTACTTCGGGTCCGCGCTGACCGGCGAGGGCCTGGACCATCTGGTGCACGGCATCCGGGAGTTGCTGCCGTCCGTGCACGCGTCGCAGGACGCGCCGCTGCGGGCCACCGTGTTCAAGGTGGACCGCGGCGCGCGCGGCGAGGCCGTCGCGTATCTGCGGCTGGTCTCCGGCACGCTGGGCACCCGCGATCCGGTGACGCTGCACCGCGTCGACCACACCGGCCGGGTCACCGAGCACGCCGGACGGATCACCGCGCTGCGGGTCTTCGAGCACGGATCGGCGACCAGCGAGACCCGGGCGACCGCCGGGGACATCGCGCAGGCGTGGGGCCTGAAGGACGTACGGGTCGGCGACCGGGCCGGACACCTCGACGGCCCCCCGCCGCGCAACTTCTTCGCCCCGCCCAGCCTGGAGACCGTGATCAGGCCGGAGCGTCCGGAGGAAGCCGGGCGGCTGCACGCCGCGCTGCGCATGCTGGACGAGCAGGACCCCTCGATCGACCTGCGGCAGGACGAGGAGAACGCGGCCGGCGCGGTGGTCCGCCTCTACGGGGAGGTGCAGAAGGAGATCCTCGGCAGCACGCTCGCGGAGTCCTTCGGCATACGGGTGCGCTTCGACCCGACCCGTACGGTCTGCATCGAGAAGCCCGTGGGGACGGGCGAGGCGCTGATCGAGCTGGACACGCGGACGCACAACTACTTCTGGGCGACCGTGGGTCTGCACGTCGGACCGGCCGAGCCGGGCGCGGGCATCACGTTCCGCCTGGCGGTGGAACTGGGCTCGCTCCCCCTGGCCTTCCACAAGGCCATCGAGGAGACGGTGCACACCACGCTGCGGCACGGTCTGTACGGCTGGCAGGTCACCGACTGCGCCGTCACCCTGACCCGTACCGGCTTCGCCAGTCCGGTCAGCGCGGCCGACGACTTCCGCAAGGCCACGCCGCTGGTCCTGATGGACGCGCTCCGGCAGGCCGGTACCGAAGTGCACGAGCCGGTCAGCTCCTTCGAACTGGAGGTGCCCGCCACCCGGCTCAGCCCGGTGCTGGCGAAACTCGCGGAGCTGGGCGCGACACCCGGCGTGCCCACGGCCGAGGGGGACGTCTTCCGCCTGGAGGGCACGATGCCGACCAGCCTCGTGCACGACTTCAACCAGCGGGTTCCCGGACTGACCCAGGGCGAGGGCGTGTTCCTGGCCGAGCACCGGGGCTACCGGCCGGCCACCGGACAGCCGCCCGTGCGGCCGCGGCCCGAGGGGCCCAACCCGCTCAACCGGGACGAGTACATCCTGCACGTGCTCAAGCGCGTGTGAACCGGCGCCGGACCGCACCCCGCGGCGGCTGTTCCGCCCGGGGCGCGGTCCGGTGGTCTCAGGTGCCGGCCTGCACCTGGAGGCGGACCTCAGGCCGTGGGTAGGGGCCGTCCTGCCGTGCGTACGGGCCGGTGTTCCGGGAGATTCCGAGGATCAGCATGGATTTCGCCTTGTTCACGGCATCGATCCGGGAAACCGCGCCCAGCTTTTCGAAAACATTGCTCAGATGGCGTTTCACGGTCGCTTCGGTGATGGTGAGCCGGGCAGCGATCTGGCTGTTGCTCAGCCCGCGCGCCACGTTCTCCATTATCTGGAGCTCGCGGGCGGAGAGACGCGCCGTGGAGGTGTGCGGCAGCGCCGCCATGCTTTCCTTTGGTACAGACATGAATATCTGCCCCGGATGACTGGTCACACTGCGGATGGCGGCGAGCACCTCGGCGCGCCGTAAATTCTTGGTCAGAAATCCGCTCACGCGCAGTTGCAGCGCCTGCTGAACGAGCGCCGGATGATGGAACGAGGTCAAAATGATGCACTGGGAACGCGGCGACACCCGGTGCATGGCTTCGACGCCGGAGACGACTCCGTACGGCTCCGATCCATCCAGCAGAATGACATCGGGGCGCAGCTCGCCGGCCATGTGCACCGCTGCCTCCCCGTTGGCCAGGCCGCCGACCACCTTGATGTCCGGCTGGGCGGCGAGCACGTCGCACAGCGTCTCCCTGAGCAGGGTCTGGTCGTCGACGACGAGGACGGTGATGACTTTGTTATCCATTCGCCCCTCCAGCACACAGAAACATTTCTGCATTCTTTGGTCGGACCCGCAGGAAAATTCGGCCGGGGCCGCCCTGACGGGACAATCGGAGAGGGGACGATCGAGGAGATGGCGAGTCGCACGGTCCATGCGAGCATCGGCACCGGAATGACGGAACCCAAAAGCTTCCCCCGTGTCACCAGAAGCACCCCCACGCACCCTTTTGGCGAGCAAAAGATTTCGCATACGCCATTTACAACAGTACAGGCCGGAGCGCAGACAGGGGCAAGCATACGCAGGTAAAAAGATCTTCCGTGCCGAATAAAGTAATGGCAAATACCACAAATAGGAACCTGTTTACACGGTGGTCCGTGGTATAAGTTGGCCGCTTCCCCGGGTGCGGCTGCCGGATGCACATTCGGCACCCCGGTGCGGCACATTAGGGCCGTTCGGCCCTTGCCGCCACACCGCGCTCCTGTTCCGGCGCGGCCGTCCGATGCCGCACCCGTTACGCGACGGAGTGCGCCCACACCCCTGCGACACCCGCCCGCGGCTGGGTATGTTGGACGCCTACCGGCACGCCCACCTGCCAGGAGAGCGGCCGGACCGGTGCCTCGGCGGGGTGCCCGAACGACGGGAGCAGCACATGAGTCAGGACGCGCGGCCACTGTCCGGCACCGTCGACGTCAGCATCCCGAGTGTGGCCCGGATGTACGACTACTACCTCGGTGGCAAGGACAACTACGCCGTGGACCGCGCGGCATGCGAGGAACTGGACAAGGTCGTGCCGAGCACCCGGATCCTGGCGGTCAACAACCGCCGGTTCCTGCGGCGGGTGGTCCGCTGGCTGGCGGAGGAACAGGGCGTACGGCAGTTCATCGACCACGGCTCCGGCCTGCCCACCCAGGACAACGTCCACGAGGTCGCCCAGCGCGTCGCCCCCGACGCCAGGGTGGTCTACATCGACAACGACCCCATCGTGCTGGCGCACGGCCGGGCGCTGCTGGAGGAGAACCGCAACACCGCGGTCATCCAGGCCGACATGCGCGACACCGACGGCATCCTGGGGCACCCCGAGGTGGAGCGGCTGATCGACTTCGAGCAGCCGGTGGCCGCGCTGTTCGTGTCCGTCCTGCACTGCATCCCCGACGAGGACGACCCCGCCGGCCTGGTCAGGCGGGTCGCGGAACGCCTGGTCCCCGGCAGTTTCCTGGTCGTGTGCCAGCTCGTCAGCGAGGACCGGGCCACCCGCGACTTCGTCACCGAGTTCATGCGCGTCAACACCCAGGGCCAGTGGGGACGGGTGCGCACGGCCGCCGAACTCGCGTCCTTCCTGGACGGCCTGGAGATCCTCGAACCGGGCCTGGTGGAGGTCTCGACCTGGAAGCCGGACGCGGACATCGGCCCCCGGCAGCTCACCCAGGAGTGGATCGAGTACGGCGGGGTGGCCCGCAAGGGTTAGGGGCCGGCGCTCAGTCCTGTTCCGCGTCCTTGGTCAGCTGCTCCAGGATGGCCTGGCTCGCCCGGGGCGATTCGGCCTGGGCGCTGAGCCGGTCCATCACGGCGAGGTAGTGGTCCACGTCGTCGCGCTTGTCCAGGTAGAGCGCGCTGGTCAGCTGCTCCAGGTAGACGATGTCGGGCAGGTCCGGCTCCTGGAAGCGCAGGATCGTGATCGGGCCGCCCGCCGCCGCGTGTCCGCCGAGGTGGAACGGGGCGATCTGTACGGTGACGTGGGGCAGGCGCGTCAGCTCCAGCAGGTGCCGCACCTGCTCCGCCATCACGCCGGGGCCGCTGAGCGGGCGCCGCAGGGACGCCTCGTCGATCACCGCCCACAGCCGCGGCGCGCCGGGCGCGGTGAGCAGCGCCTGCCGTCGCAGCCGCAGTTCCACCCGGCGTGCGACCTCCCGCTCGGAGAGGTTCCCGAGCCGGCACACCGCGCGGGCGTAATCCGCCGTCTGCAACAGGCCGGGGATGAACTGCACTTCGTAGGTGCGGATGACGGAGGCGGCCTCCTCCAGGCCGATGAGCGTCTCGAACCAGCCCGGCAGGACATCGCTGTACTGGTGCCACCACCCGGGCGTGCTGGTCCCGCGGGCCAGCGTCAGGAATTCGGCGCGCTCGGTCTCGTCCGTGACCTGGTACAGCGTCAGCAGGTCGGCCACGTCGCGCTCCTTGCAGCCGACGCGGCCCAGTTCCAGGCGGCTGATCTTGGCGTGCGAGCCGCGGATGGCGTCCCCGGCGGCCTCGCGGGTGATGCCCGCCGCCTCCCGCAGCCGGCGCAGCTGCGTGCCCAGAATGATCCGCAGCACCGTCGGACCGCCCCGGGGGTGCTCGATGTGCGGGCGCGGCGGCGGGATGCGCCCTGGCTGCGCGATCATGCTGGCTCCCGTGTCGGTAGGGCGAACGCCCAGTGTTCCATCGCGTGCACGGTTCGTACAGCCGTGGTAACTATCCGGCCGACATATGCGTCAGCCGAGCCCGGCCAGGTCGTCGAAATCCCCGTCCTTGGCCCCTTGGACGAAGGCCGCGATCTCGTCACGGGTATAGATCAGCGCCGGCCCCCCGGTATCCCGGGAGTTGCGCACCGCCACCCCTCCGTCGGTGAGAACGGCCAGCTCAACGCAGTTGCCGTTGGGATTGCTGCGACGGCTTTTGCGCCACACCGCACCGTCGATAGCGCGGGCGCATATGCCGTTGGGCCATGACTCCATTTGGTTCTCCCCTTGCCGGAGGTGTGCCTGCGACCGGTACGGACCCGTGCGCGTATGGCGCGAAACAGGCGCCGCACGGCCGTTCTTACCGATGCACTTGCAGATGTACTTGCAGCGGAAGACAGCCGACCGCGATAGTAACCCTCCCCCAACAGCGCGGCCCAGCCCCCGACATGCCCCATGGCGGAGATCGTGATGACGACACATCCGGCACCGACCGTGCACGACGTCCTCCACGCGGAGCCGGGTCAGGACCGGCACTTCGCCGTGTGTGCGCTCAGCGGGGCCTACCGCACCCTCGCGGAAGCCCGCCGCTTCACCGCCACCACCCTCGAAGACTGGGGCATCCACGCATCGGTCGTCGCGGACGCCACCCTGGTGGTCTCCGAACTCGTCAGCAACGCCCTGCGCCACGCCGCTCCCGTGCGTACGGCCGCCGAAGGACCCGCGTCGGACGTGCCGTGCGTGGCCTGGCTGGCACTGGCGCACGAGGACTCCGGCATCCTGTGCGCCGTCTCCGACTCCAGCCCTACGGCTCCCGCCCTCGCGCCCCCGCAACCCTGCGCGGACAGCGGCCGGGGCTTGCGGATCGTCGACCGGATCAGCGAGTCCTGGGGCTGGACCCCTCCGGACGCCCTGGGCAAGACGGTCTGGGCCCAGCTCCCGGCATCCGGGACCGCCGGTGAGTAGCCGCCCTGAGAGCGGCCCGCTCCCGCCATGGGAACGGGCGGGCAGCGGAATTCGCCCGCTCCGGAACGGAGAAACCGGTGTGTCGGAATTCATCGTGTTCGACCTGGAGTTCACGTCATGGCCGGGCTCCCTCGAACAGGACTGGTCGGCACCGGGACAGCTCCGGGAGATCGTGCAGATCGGGGCCTTGCGCCTGAACGACGACTGCTCCGTCGTAGAGGAGTACGAAGCACTGGTCCGGCCACTGGCCAACCCTCAGCTGTCGCGCTATTTCACCGACCTGACCGGGATAACGCAGGAGGACGTGGACCAAAGAGGCCGCGCTCCGGCGGAAGCGCTCGGCGACTTCCTGGGCTTCTGCCGGGGGCTGCCGGTCCTCTCCTACGGCAACGACATGGTCGTCCTGGGGGAGAACGTCGGGTGGGCGCGGGCCCGTGGCGACGAGGTGAAGAACGGCTTCCTCTCCGCCACGTTCCTCAACATCCGGCCCTGGCTGAACTCCATCGCCCCGGAAACAGCGGACGCCAATGTGGGCCGCCTGTGGGACGTACTGAACCTCCCCAAGCCCGCCGCGGGCAAGGAACACTCGGCTCTGTTCGACTGCTATTCCTTCACCGCATCTCTCAAATACCTGCATGCCATGGGACATTGGCTGCCCACGGGTTTCCTGTGAACGCCCCGGGAAGCGCTCTCCCGGGCGGGGCGGCGGGTCACGGCGTGCCGCCGGGAGGCTCCCCGGCGGGCTCCGCCCAGTGCATGCCGTCCGCGGTGGCGACCAGGCCGCCGGGGAACTGCGGAGTCTTCTCCGCGAAGTCGCCGCGGGCGACTCCTTGTCCGGCGAGCGCGTCGCTCTGGGCGAAGGTCTCGGCGAGCATCGGGCTCTCGTCCCACGGGTCGCCGGCCGGGTCCGCCTGATAGCCGTCGGCGGTCTCGTCCAGCACCCGTGAGGCGGTCGCGAGGCGGCCGGTGAGCTGGTCAGCGTCGATGAGCGCCCGGTCGCCCGAGGCCAGGCCGCCGACCAGGTTGATGAAGGAGGCCAGCGCGCCCGCTTGCCCGCCGGTCACCTTGTGCGCCTGCCAGAAGTAGGTGTCCTTGGGGGCCTGCATGCTGTAGAAGGCGGCGAGGAAGTCGTGGAAGACGGTGTATTCGCGCCGGTAGCGCGCCTCGAATTCCCCGAAGGCCCGCCCCTCGTCCATGCCGGCGCCCAGCACGCTGTTGACCGACCGGGCCGTGAGCATGGCGGAGTAGGTCGCGAGGTGCACGCCCGAGGAGAAGACGGGGTCGATGAAGCACGCGGCGTCGCCGACCAGCGCCACGCCCGGCGCCCAGAACCGGGTGTTGCAGTAGGAGTAGTCCTTGCGGACCCGCACCCTGCCGTACGTCCCCTCGGTGACGCGCCGCGCGTCCGCCAGGTGGTCCCGGACCAGCGCGCACTGGTCCACCAGCTTGGCCAGCGCCTGTTCGGGGTTCCCCTGTACCTGGTCGGCGTGTTCGCGGTTGACGACGGCGCCGACGCTGGTGAGGCGGTCGGTCAGCGGGATGTACCAGAACCAGCCGGTGTCGAAGGCGGCGCACAGGATGTTGCCCTGGTTCGGCGGCGGCAGCCGGCGTCCCCCTTCGAAGTAGCCGAAGACCGCGATGTTGCGGAAGAACGGGGAGTACACCCGCCGGCCGCCGGCCGCGGTGTGCAGGCGGCCGGTGTTGCCGGAGGCGTCGATGACGTAGCGGGCGCGGACCTCGGCTTCCGTGCCCTCCGGGCTGCGGTAGGTCAGGCCGGTGACGCGGCCGTCGTGGTGGTGGACGGCGCGTACGGCGCATTCTTCGCGTACGTCGGCGCCCACCCGCCCGGCGTGCTTCAGCAGTAGTGCGTCGAACCGCATCCGCTCCACCTGATAGGCGTAGCCCCCGGTCTCGCCGAGCCCGGGGGCGTCCGCGAAGGAGAATGTCCACGTTTCCGGCGCCGAGCCCCAGCGGAAGGTGCCGCCGCGCTTGCGCATGAAGCCGGCTTCGTGCAGTTCCTCCTCCACTCCCAGGAGGCGCCCGATGCCATGGATGGTCGACGGGAGGAGGGATTCCCCGATCTGGTAGCGCGGGAAGCGTTCCCGTTCCAGCAGCAGTACGCGGTGTCCGGCCATGGCGATCAGGGCGGCGGCTGTCGACCCGCCGGGTCCGCCGCCGACCACGACGGCATCGAACTCCTCGGAGGATGCGGGCATGTTCGGCTTCCTTTCGTGGTCGCGTGCGAGCGGGCGGGACGGTCACCACGTCACCGGGAGGGTGAGCGGGGACCGGATGGGTGAGTGGTCTTCCCAGGCCGGGGGCTCTCCGGTCAGGCGGAGCCGGGGCAGGCGGTCCAGCAGTGCTTCCAGGCCCACGCTCATCTGCGCACGGGCCAGGTGGGCGCCGATGCAGTTGTGCGGGCCGCGGCCGAATGCCAGATGTGGATTGGACGACCGGTCCAGCAGCAGCCGGTCCGCCGCCGGGAAGACGCGCTCGTCGCGGTTGGCCGCGGCCAGGACGGGCAATACGGCCTCGCCGGCACGTACGGTCCGCCCGTGCAGCGCGACATCCTGCTGGGCCTGGAGGACGATGACGCCGTTCTGTACGGGGAGGAAGCGCAGCAGCTCTTCCACGGCGGCCGGCAGCAGCGCGCGGTCGCGCAGCAAGCGCGCGTACCGCTCCGGCTCGGACAGCAGGGCCAGCGCGGCATTGGCCAGGAACATGGTGGTGGTGCGGTACCCGGCCACCAGCATCGACAGTCCGAAGGCCAGCACGCTCTCCCGGTCCACCGCGCCACGGTCACAGGCGCGGACCAGCACGCTGAGGATGTCGTCGCCCGGTGTACGGCCGAGGCGGTCGAGCAGCGACTCCATGTAGGCGCGCAGCTGGTGGGTGGCCTCGCGGCCTTCCGGCAGGGTGATCAGCGCGCCGAGCGCGGCATCGGCCGGCGGGAGGAAGAAGTCGCGGTCGTCGTACGGGATGCCCACCAGCTCGCATGTCACCAGCAGCGGGAAGGGTTCGCAGAAGCCGCTCACCAGGTCGCCGGGAGGCCCGGTGGTGGTGAATTGCTCCAGCAGGTGGCCGGCGGCGGCACGGAGGGCGGGCCGTCGCCGCCGTACGGCACGGACGCTGAACGGCCGTGCCAGCGCTTGGCGCAGGGCCGCGTGCCGGGGGCCTTCGAGTTCCATCATGGTGAGCAGGCCAGGACCGCGGTCGGCATCCGGGCCGGGCGGCCAGTCCTCGATGGTCGGCCGGACGAACCGGTCGTCGGCGAGCAGATCGCGTACGTCGTCGTAGCGCGTGGCGTACCACGCCGGAGCGCCGAACGGGGTGGCGACCTTGGCCAGTGGGCACTCGCGGCGCAGCCGCGGATACTGCGGCGGCGGCCCCATGCTGCCCGGCGGGGGCATCGGGAACGGCTGGGGATCTTCCTCGGGTCCGGTGGCGGCCGTGTCGGACGGGTGCGGCATCGGTTCACCGCCTCGCGCAGGGTGGTCTCGTTGCGACCGACGGCTGCTCCCGTGCTTCCGGCCGTCGTTCCCGGACGACCGCCCCGGAAGGCAACGGCACCACCTCGGCTACCGGAACAGTGCCCGGAAGCCGGCGGCGGAACCGGCGGCGCGCGGAAACTCACCGGCGCCGGTGAACAAGGCGTGCGCGGCGCGCGCCGTTGGCCCGCGTACGCCCCGGGACGTGCGACGGCGCGAACGTCGCGCCGCCGGTGGTCCGGCCCGGAGCGCGCAGACCCCGCCGGACGGCACACGGCCGGCCCGGCGGGGCGCCGGAACGTTCCTCAGATCCGGTCGGCGGCGATCAGCAGATACTGGAAGCTGCCGTTGCGGTACGCGGCCAGAAAGGTTTCCTCAATGCCGGTGACCAGGTGGTCGGCCTGGCTGCGCAGTTCCCAGTACGGGATGGTGGCCGCGGTGAGGTCCTGGACGTGCACGGGGACCAGCCGGTGGCGGGCCATCGCGCGGAAGTACGCCGACCGCGGATGGATGTCGCAGATGTAGTGGGCGTTGATCAGGGACACCTCGCGGGAGGCGCGCCCGTAGGCGTCGTTGTAGCAGCCGGTGATCACCACATAGCGCCCGCCGCGCCGCAGCAGCCGCGCGTGCTCGGCGAACAGCAGGTCCAGCTCGACGTACATGGTCGACTCGTTGTTCCAGGACGCCGCGTACGCGCCGGTGGCGAAGCCGGTGTCGAGCATGTTGCGGTGGTGGTAGCGCACCTTGTCGTCGATGCCGCGCTTGCGGGCCTGCTCGTTGGCGAAGTCGGCCTGCTTGGCGGAGATGGTGGCCCCGTCGGTGTGGCAGCCGTGGCGCAGATGCGCGACCACGCTGCCGCCGCCGCGTCCGCACCCGGCGTCGAAGACGCGGTCGGTGGGCGACAGCGCGCCGAGGTGGGAGACGAGCAGTTCGGCCTGGGCGTGTTCGAGCCGGTGCAGTTCGCCGGTGATGCGTTCGCGGCGCCGGACGGGGTCCGGCTCGTCCAGCACGGACCGGTCGGCGTCCCCGATGCCGTAGTGGTGGTGATACAGGTCGTCGATCTTGCCGAGTTCCAGATTGACCGGGTTCTCCTCGGTGTTCCAGTACTCGGCGACGCGCGCCTGGTACGTGGACTGGGTCGGCATGGGGCGTGCGGTGGGGACGTGCGCAGTGGTCAACGTGACTCCTTGCCGTGGTGCAGGATCCGGATCGGCCTACCAGTAGTTGGGCAGGTGGTAGCGGTCGGAGTTGGTGGCGTGCCACTCGTGGTTGCCGGCCACCCAGTCGGACAGGCTCCGGGTGTACCGCTCGACGAGCGGGGAGGTCCCGGCCAGCTCGGCCGCCTCCGTCTCGTACGCCTCCATGATCTGGTTGTGGATATCGACGCTCTTCAGATACGCGGCCTTCAGACCGCACCGGTCGTTGGCGGCGACCACCTGGGGCAGGTTCAGGTGGTCCGGGTCGCTCGCCAGCTCCTTGGTGAAGGAGTACAGGTCGTTGACGATGGTCGTGGCGTTGCAGGCCAGGGCGGTGATCCGCTGGATCTCCGGGCGGGCGTACACGGCCTCGGGCAGCTCGTAGCCGTCCACGGCGTCGACGATCGACAGGCAGGGGCGGAAGTTGTTGAACTGCCGCATCACCAGGTACTCCCCCACGCGCGGCATGTGCCGCGTCTCCGCCCAGGACGCCTCGGCGAGATAGCCGAGGTGCAGCCGGGCCATGTCGTGGACGAACCGGACGGTCTGGCTGGGGGTGGCGAGGGCCGCGTAGTCCTTCAGGGCCCAGTAGTACGAGCGCAGGGGCCCGTCGGCCTGCACACCCTGGCGCCACTCCTCCTCCGTCTCAGGGGTGCCGTGGAACGGATCGAGAGCCGACTGCGCGATGATCAGGCGGCCGCCCAGACCACGGCGTGCGCCGCCTTTGCCCTCGTCCTCCTCGCAGTAGCAGCTGTCGACGATGTTCTCGGCCAGCAGCAGCTTGCCCGCGGCGGTGAGGCGTTCCAGGTCGGCCGCTGCGGGGTGTTGCAGGACGACGGCCCGGCCGAACTGGAAGTCGGTGAAGTCGCCCGACCACTTCGCGGGGAACAGGTCCAGCTGACGGGCCCACTCCTCCAGCCTGCGGTCGATCTCCGCGGCCTTCTCCGGGTCGGCCGGGGCGACGGGCCGGTACCTCAGCCCCGGGACGGCACCACCGCGCCGGGTCGGCCGGGCGCGGGCGAGGCTTGGCGGGCCGGGCAGCTTGAACGCGGTGGCGGTTTCGGTGGCGGGTGTGGGTGTGGTCATGATCCGTACTCCACGGGTCAGTCGGCGGTGCGCCCGAGCTGGACGTTCTCCAGGACACCGGCCGCGTCCGGCACGAGGATGGCCAACGAGTAGTAGGCGGTGACGAGGTAGTTGATGACGGCGGCCTGGTCGATGCCCATGAACCGGACGTTCAGGCCGGGCTGGTGCTCCTCGGGAAGACCGGTCTGGTACAGGCCCACGACGCCCTGGTCGGCCTCTCCGGTACGCAGCGCGATGATGCTGCTCGTGTGCGTCTCGCTGATGGGGATCTTGCCGCACGGAAAGATCGGCACCCCGCGCCAGGCCGGGACCTGGTGCCCGTTGACGTCCGCCGTCCCCGGAACCAGGCCGCGCTTGTTGCACTGCCGGAAGAACGCGGCGATCGCCTTGGGGTGGGCCAGGAACAGCCGCGTCTTGCGGCGCATGGACAGCAGCTCGTCCATGTCGTCGGGGGTGGGCGGGCCGGTATACGTACTGATCCGCTGCCCGTAATCGACGTTGTGCAGCAGCCCGAACTCCCGGTTGTTCACCATCTCCCACTCCTGGCGCTCGCGGATCTCCTCCACGGTGAGCCGGAGTTGCTGCTGCGTCTGGTCCATGGGCTCGTTGTAAAGATCGGCGACCCGGGAATGCACACGCAGCACGCTCTGTGTCAGGGAGAGTTCGTATTCCCGCGGGGTGAGGTCGTAGTCGACGTAGCCGCCGGACAGTGTCGGCTCGCCGACGTGTCCCGCCTGCACCGGTACGTCCGCCTCGCCGCGGCGGTTCATCGGACGCCGCTGCCGCTCCGCGTACGCGGTGAAGTGCGCGGCCAGGGACGGCACGCGATCGGTGAACTCCCGGATCACGTCCCAGGGCAGCGCCAGCAGGACACCCGCGGTCTCGGCCCGGACCGACGTCAGCCACCGCGGGTCGGGCCGCCCGATCGCCTCGTCCCCCATCTGGTCGCCGTCCGTGACGACACCGACGACCTCCTCCTCGCCGTACTTGCCGGCCGCGTAACGGGCGAACCGGCCGTGCACCACGAGATACGCCTCGGTGGCGGGCTGCCCCGCCTCGAAGAGAACCTGCCCGGCCCGCACCTCCCGGACCCGGAAGCGCCCGGCGAGCTCCTTCAGGACCTCGGTGTCGGCATACCCGCGAAGGGCGGGCAGTTCGGTGAGCGTCCGGGGAATCACCTTGATGTCGTCCGCGCCGTTGTGCTCGAACTCCACGCGCCCCCGCCCGATACGCAGTTGCAGGCGCCGGTTGACCCGGTAGGTGCCGCCCTTGACGTCCACCCACGGCAGCGCTTTCAGCAGCCATCGTGAGGTGATGGCCTGCATCTGGGGTTCGGTCTTGGTGGTGGTCGCCAGTTGGCGCGCGGCCTGCGTACTCAGGCTGGTGAGCGCGCCGTCCGCGGGCGGCTCGTGAATGCTTTCTGCTACGGCGGAACCGGGGACACGGTCCGGTACGGGCACATTTCCTCCGAAAGGTGAACAGGAGTGAGGCGAACGGCCGTTGGTGAACAAGAGGGCCGTGTGCAGCCATAAGCGAAACAGGTGACAGCGCGACGCCGGTACGGCGCGAAAGGGGGCGCCTTTGCGTTCAGGAGGCCTAAACATTGGATGGTTGTCATTGGGGAGCGCGCGGGGGTTGGGTGCGCCCCCTGGGGGTGGGGGCGAGGAGTGGGCCGCAATTCCCGTACCCGCACCGGTGCTTGGCGGCCTGGCGGAGGGCCTGCGTCCCCTTTCGTTTGAAGCGCCGTGCGCATCCGCTGGCATCCGATGCCGTGGTCGCGGGTGAGGGCGGCGATCGAGCTGCCCTCACCCGCCACTCGGTCAGACGCAGATACCCCGTCTCATGAGACCGCCCGGCCCATCACATGCCCGGTTCCAGCACGAAGACGGGGATCACGCGGTCGGTCTTCTCCTGGTATTCGGCGTACATCGGAAACGCCGCGACCGCGCGCTCCCACCACTCGGCCTTCTCTTCCCCCACGACCTCACGGGCCGTCATGTCCTGCCGTACGGCCCCGTCCTGGAGTTCCACGTGCGGGTCGGACTTGAGGTTGAAGTACCAGACCGGGTGGCGCGGGAAGCCGCCCTTCGAGGCCACGGCCGCGTACCGCCCCTCGTGCTCCACGCGCATCAGCGGGACCTTGCGAAGCCTGCCGCTCTTCGCGCCGCGTGTCGTGAGAATGACGACGGGCAGGCCCGTGTCCCAGAGCGTCGTCCCCCGCGTGCCGCCCGAACTCTCGTACAACTCGACCTGGTCGCGCACCCACTGCGCCGGACTCGGCTCGTATACGCCCTCAAGAGGCATCGCGGACCCCTCATCGTCGCTTGCGGATTGTGTGGCGCAGTTCAGCACAAGCCCTGCGCGGAGGCGAGACCGTCGTTCTCGCTCCGCCGGCAACTCGTCCGGCCGAACTCGGCGGCGGGCTGCGGAGAAACGCGGTCAGACGGCCGGGCGGGCGGCGTGCCCCGGGCCGGCGCGGCGGATGTCCCGGGTGGCCAGGGCGATCATGACGGCGGGGATGAGAAGGTCGTTGGCCAGGATGCCACCCGTGTTGCCGGCGGCGTGGTCGCCGTTGGCGAACCACTGGTGGACGTGGCCGATCGCGGCTCCCCACAGGAACGCGGCGGCCGCCAGCCCGCTCGTGAGGCGCTCGCGGGGCGACGCGGACGCGCCGCGGAAGCCCAGCACGGCGAGGCCGAGGTTGGCGAAGGCGATCTCGAACTGGAACGGCGAGCGGGCGAAGCCGATGGTGTCGGCCATGGCGTCCGGGACCGCCAGGAACGCGAACGTGATCCACAGGCTTCCGATGCCGAGGGCGCCGACGGCCCACCAGCGCTGCCAGATCTCCGCCGCCGGCCGGCCGGGGGCGCGGCGGCGGCAGCTCAGCAGCGCTCCGAGGGCGGGCACCAGCATGAAGAGGAGCGGGAACGCGGTCTGAACGGCGTAAGGGAGAGTGTTCATGAGCTTGAGTGTTGCATGGTTAATATTAACAGGGCAAGCATCCGGTAGGGTGGGCGCATGGACGAAGGACTGGCAGAGCTCCTGCACCGCGTGGTCATGCTGATGGGCGAGGCGGCCCGGCGCCGCTCCGGCCCGGACCAGCGTCTCTCCCCGAGCCAGCTGCGCCTGCTGGGCACCCTTGAGGAGATCCAGCCCGCCACCCAGCACCAGCTCGCCGAGGCCCTGGCCGTATCCGACCCCGCCATCAGCCGCGCCCTGCGCCCGCTGGAGGCGGAGGGGTACGTAACGATCAGTGTCGACCCCGCCCACCGGCGCCGACGCCTGGTCGCCCTCACGCCGACGGGCCAGGCCACCTTCCTGGCCGAGGGCAAGCCCTTGGAGGAAGAACTCCGCACCGCCCTCCTCAAGGCCGACTTCCCCTACGAGCGCTACCTCGCGGACACCCACCGGCTCGCCGCGCTGCTGACGCCCACGGAGCCACGGCGCGCAGCCACGGCCCGGAAAGCGAACGGCACATCGGAAACGGATTGAGCGGGGCCGGCTCCCCCACCGCGCCGCCGCGCTGCCGAGGCCGGACCGGTCAACAGCGTCAGCGCAGTAGCACCACGAGACAGCGTCGCCCCGACCACGAGATTTCGTCCGGAGCCGGAATTCTGAGATCCGGTCTTAAGAATTCGCGTTACGGTGGCTCACCGGCAGGCGAAAACACCCCGCAGCCAACCGGAACGGGCCCGATCGGGCCCGAGAGACGGGCCAAAGACCCAGGGCCCTTTCCTGTGTCCTACGAGGACGGGATTGCTCGGCGGCCATGGCCGCTTCGACCGCCAGGGAATTGATGCGACCGGCGAGTGTGCAGGGCGACGTGTCCAGCACACGGTAGGGGGACGCCATGCTCCGAACTGTTTGCCTGATGCTGGCCATAGGTGTGCTGGCGACGGCAGCCGGGCTGGTGCCGCAACTGCTCGCCCGTGAAATCGGCACCGGACCAGCGCTACGGACCTCGCTCGTCACCGCGCCGCCCGGCCATCGGAAGCCGGCACCTGCCGGCTGCCATCACCGCATGGCCCCACACCAGGCACCGCCCGCGCCCGCCCGTTGCCGTCCTGCCGCCTGCGGTCAGCACCCGCGGCCCCACACCTGCGCCGCGCCGACAGGCTCCGGCAACGCAGCACACCGGTGCCGCTATCTGGTCCGCAACCGCTGACCGCCCCCGAACCGGCGGCCCCCGGCTCCATCCCACCCTCCGGCCGGGGGCCGCCACCACAACACAAGCGCTACGAGTCCACCCGTACCGGCGTCGCCGTGGCGTATGGACCTGCCGCTCACCATCACCGCAACTGGCCGCCTACGACCGGGTGTTCCCACCTCCGTCCCCCGCTGCGCGCCCACAGCGGGCGAGCCGGAACGCCCACGGCGCTCCGGCCCCACGCGCCCCTGCGGCGCTCAACCTGACGTTTCAGCCCGCCACGGGCGGCTGGGCGGACGGCTTGGCGGCCGCGGGAGCCGGGCCGCTCGGGTTGTAGGCTTCCGTCCCGGGATAAACGTCTCGATATATAGCGCGCGATATGGTCTCTATCGTCTCGATGCCGTAATTCATCCCGTCCTCTGCCGGGCGCCCTACCGGAACCCGGTTGTTCTCGGTGAGGACGACCAGCCCCGAGTCGTAGCCCTTCCCCGCGAGGACGGCCATGCTGTTCACCTTCCAGTCCCCCTTGTCGAATTCCGGGACGTCGGGATTCCTGCTGCGCTGCAGCCAGCCGTTCTTCACCTGGATCACGGCGTCGGCCGGAGCGCCGGCGGTGGCTCCCCAGCGCTGGTCGCTCTGTACCTGCCGCATGAGGTCGAGCGCGTAGGAGCGGGCTTTGGCGCCGAGGACCGAGTTGTCGTTGCCGGACAGCAGGCGCAGCAGCTTGGCCTGGTCGTTCGCGGTGACCTGGGTCAGGCCCCAGTTCCCCTCTTTGTCGGGGACCGTTTCCCGCATCCCGGCCTTGTCGAGGAATGCCTGGACCTTGACCGGGTCCGGCTTCTTCGGGTCCTTCAGATCGGACAGCTGCCTCCACAGGGCGGTTGCGGCACCGTTGTCCGAAGCGGTGATCATTTTGCGGGTGAGGGCGCCTTCCGCCTCGGTGAGGGTTCCGCCCTTCTGGTACAGCAGCGCGCCGAGAATGATGGTCTTCACCACGCTGGCCGAGTCGTACTGTTTGTCAGGGTCGAAAGTGCACTGGGTGGCGGTGGGCCGGTCGTAGAAGGAGAGCGATGCCATGCTCTTGCGGCCGGCCAGCGCCTTGGCTATGTCGTCCGCCAGTTTCCGGGCCAGTTCGGGATTCTTCGACGTGCAGTGCACCGTCGGTCCGGCTGTTGCGGCTTGGTGCCCCGCGGCGGACGGCGTGGCCGCCACGGCCGGTCCTGCGGTCACTCCGGCTCCCACGACCGCTACGGCGCAAACGGACAACCATCTCATGTCTGACTACTTTTCTCTCGGGGCGCCGGAGCGCTCGTGAACGGGCGGCCCGGTTTACGGGTCAACGCCTCGCGGATACGGACCAGTTATGTCATGCAGTGACAGCGAAGGGAACTGCGGGAAGGGAACACCAGGGTAATTTCCATGTACGGGCCGTGGACGGCCGGGGGCCACGAGAAAACGCGGCAGAGAACCACGAGAAACCGTCGTGGACGCGGACTTCGGGGACAGGCCGTGAGGACGCGGGTCAGGCCGCGGGAGCCGGTCCTTGGCCACGCGGACCGGTCAACGCCGCCATTTCGGCGGCCAATTCAGGACGCCCGCCAATACCGAGCTTGCGGTAGGTCGCGGTGAGATGGGTCTCCACGGTCCGCAGGGACACGAAGAGGTACTGGGCGATTTCCTTGTTGCTCATCCCCGCGGCTGCCAGTACGGCGACGCGTTCCTCGCCCGCGGTCAGCGTGCCGCCGCCGTCCGCCTCCCGGCCGGTGACCCGGCCTCCCGCGTCGTGCAGCCGCTGCTGTACGCGGCCCGCCAGCCGGAAGGCTCCGCACCGGGCCGCTATGCCCCTCGCGCGGCGCAGCGCCTTGCGTGCGCCGGACTTGTCATCGCGGCGCAGCAGCGCACCCGCGAAGGCGTGCAGGGCCCGGGCGAGTTCCAGGCGCGCGGGGGTGCGCTCCAGGACGCTGATCGCCTCGGCGAGCAATTCCGTACTCCGCTCGGTTTCGGCCGCGTTCGCGGTGGCCACCAGGGCCACGCCGACGGCCCTCGGTATCCGGCATTCCCGTGCGAGCTCCAGTTCCTGTTCGGCCAGGTTCCGGGCGGCTCGCGTATCGCCCAGCAGGAGCCTGACGCCGGCGGTCCGCGATCGCCAGGGAACGATGGCCGGGTTGACGATGCCGGCCGTTTCGAAGTGGTGGCTGCTCTCCCGCAGCAGGGCCAGGGCACTGCGCGGGTCGCCCTGGGCGCTGCGCAGCGTGGCCAGGCTCATCAGCAACCGCGGCCCTTCCCAGGAGGTCTCCGCCAAGGCTGCCGCGCAGTAGCCCGCGGCGGTCCGCTCGGCCGCCTGGAGGTCGTCCTGTTCGACCAGCGTGTCGATCGTGATGATGTCCAGCGTCGTGCGGCAGGGGGAGTCGGCCGTGGCACCGGCTCTCTCGGACACGGTGCGTACCACGGTGGCGGCCTGGGCGATGTTCCCTCTGCGCAGGGCGATGGCGGCGCAGTAGATGAGCAGGTAGGTGGCCAGGAGGTCTCTGCCGCTGTCCTGTGTCTCGCGCAGCAGGCGGGTGCACAGGTCGTCTGCCTCGTCGAGACGGTCCAGGTACAGGAGGGACTGACCGACGAAGGAGTGCAGAGGGAACAGGCTGTGGGAGAAGGCGGGCAGGCTGGCCCGGGCCTGGTCCACCAGCGCGGTGACCTCTTCGGCCGGGCGGCCCGCGCGTAGGGCGGTGAAGGCGCGGATGGCGAGCAGCTGGCGCTCACCGAGGGTGCCGCCGCCCAGCACGCCGTCGGGCCCAGCGCCCGGCTCGGGATGTGGAACGGCACCGGAGGCGGCGTCGGGCGCGGCGGAGGAAGCGGCGAACACCGTACGCGCCGCAGGGTGCTCGCACTCCAGCCACTCGATCAACGCCTGGGTACGCAGCAGAAGTTCCCGGTCGCCGCTCATGGTGCTGTTGCGGGCGGTCAGCTCGGCGCTCAGCCGCTGGAGGCCGAGCCGGCCGCTGAGGCTGCCCGGCGACAACAGGTGCGAGTACGCCAGGATGCCGAGGGCCGCGCACCGGGCGGACTCGTCGGTGAGGCCCTCCAGTGCAGCCGAACCGTACGAGGCGGCGAGCGCGGTGTCGTAGTAACTCGCGGCGTCCGCCAGGTGAAGAAGGACCTGCGCGTGTTCGGCGGGCGCGGCCGGCTGGAAGAGAGCGTGCCGCAGGTAGGCGACGGCCGTCTCGGCGGCGCCGCGGCGCAAAGCCTCGTCGGCGGCCCGGTGCAGGACGGCCAGGGCCCAGCTGCCGGCCAGGGGCCCGGCGGCCGTGATGTGGGCGGCCGTCTCCTCGGCAGGGCGCCCGCTCAGGTGCAGGACCTGGGCCGCCCGCGCGTGCGCCGTACCGACCTCCTGGGGACTCCACTGCGTCAGCACGGCCTCGCGGACCACAGGGTGGACGAACCGCAGGTCGTCGCCCTCGCGCAGCAGCCCGAGGGAACGCAGTTGCCGCTCGGCCGAGCGGAGTACGGCTTGGCCGGTGCCGCAGTACGCCGCGAGCAGCGCCCGTGGCGTACCGTCGCCCAGGATCGCGATACCCCGCGCCAGCTCGGCCATGATCGAAGAACCCCGGCCCAGCCAGTGCCCGATTTCGGGCACAAGCGCGGAGAGACTCAGACACTCGATCTTGTCGCGGTCCTCGCGGGTGGGCCGCAGACCGGCGCTCCGGGCGTCGCCCAGTAGGGCGCGCAGGAATAGGGGGTGTCCCTGTGTGGCGGCGTGGCAGGCGGCGCAGAAGGACTCGTCCGGGCGGGGTACGCCGAACTCGGCCGCCACCAGGCCCTCCACATCCGCCGGGGCGAGCGGCCGCAGCGTGAGGGTGCGGCAGGTGGCGGGATGAACCAGGTCGGTGAACGGGGCGACGGCAGCCGGGCGTTCACCGGTACGCGTGGTGACGGCCACCAAAACCGGGTAGGCGTCCGTACGGTTGACCAGGTGCGCCAGCCATCGCAGCGACAGCGGATCGGCCCACTGGAGATCATCGATCGCCAGTAGCAGCGGATGCTCCTGGGCCAGCCGCAGCACCATGCGGTCCAGGCCCGCCAGTACCTCGACGGTGCCTTCCGGAGCCAACCCGCCTTCCTCTCCCCCGGATTCCTCCTCGGGCTCCTCGGGGCCCAGCAGACGCGCCACCGCCTCCCCCGTACCGGCCAGCAGCGCCTGGCGCTCCGCCGCACCGGCCCTGGCGAGCAGCGGGCGCAGCAGCCGCCGGGCCGTACCAAAGGCAACGTCGCGCTGGAGCAGGCAGCAGCGCGTCCGCAGGACGCGGAAGTCGGGGATCGTGTCCAGCCAGTGGTGAAGCAGCGCGGACTTGCCCATTCCGGCGCTCCCCTCCAACTGCACGGCCCGCGCCCGCCCCGCCAGCGCCTCGTGTGCCACCGCGTCCAGGGCAGCCAGCTCGTCCGCGCGCCCGGCCGGTATGAGTGGGTGCGCACCGTGCGCGGGACCGCTCCGCCGCGCGGGCACGCCGTACGGGTCGTACGGTCCGCCGCGGCCTGCCGCCTCGCCCCGCCCGTCGTCGTTCATGTCGTTCTGCTTCCGTCGTTCCACACGCCTGAAGGAATTCGCTCCCTGAGAGGCGCGAAAGGCAAGCCGGTACGGCTGGCGGGACATTCAAGGAAAGCTGCACGCAGCGGGGTGGCTCTCAAGCGTGAACGCTTGCGCCCACTCGGGCAGATGCATCAGGACTTCTCCACCGGCAGGACATAATCGACCGGAGCCAGATTCCGGCGGTCCGGTACGGCCGCGGTGCGGCACGGACGTCCCCACCGGACAGACGCGGCGTTTCGTGGCGTCCACCTCCCCGTGTACCGGACGCGCTGGGTTTCCCCCGAAACCGGGATGCTCTTCGTCGCTTCCCTTCGGCCGGACGCGAACGCCGTTGGGCGCCGACCCGACCCGAATCGGACCGTAGCAAACAGTTTTAAGAGCTTTCTAAGAACCCGCGGGCCCGATGCCGGCCGGCCCGGCGCGGTGTCTCGGAACCATTCGCCTAGGTGCGGCGCCACGGCAGAAAGGCGGCAAAGGAGTGAACTCCCCCATCCCACGGACCCACCGCCCGCCGAGTAAGTGATTGACGGCCCAGTGCTGTTCGGGAACGATTCCGGACCGTGACGACGAATACCGACCACGATGAACCCGCCCGTGAACAACAAGGCCCTCCCGCCGGCCGTCCGCTCGCCCTGATCACCGGCGTGGGACGCACGGCCGGTATCGGCGCGGGCATCGCCCGCCGGTTGGCCGCTTCGGGCTGGAACATCGCCTTCACCTATTGGGCCCCCTATGACGACCGCATGAGCTGGGGCAGAGAGCCTGGCGCGTCCGAAGTCATCAGCCGAGCTCTCGTTGAACAGGGTGCGTCCACCATCGCGATCGAGGCGGATCTCGCCGACCCCGGTACCGCGGCGCGCATATTCGACGAGGTCGAGCAGCGGATGGGCGGTGTCACCGCACTGGTGATGTGCCATTGCGAGTCTGTCGACTCCGGGCTGCTCGACACCACCGTCGAGAGTTTCGACCGGCACTTCGCTGTCAACGCGCGCGCCACCTGGTTGCTCATCCGCGAGTTCGGCCGCCGTTTCGCCGCGGAACGAGGCACCGGCCGGATCATCAGCCTCACCAGTGATCACACGGTCGGCAATCTGCCCTACGGGGCGAGCAAGGGAGCCCTGGACCGCATCACCCTGGCCGCCGCGCATGAACTCGCCCACCTCGGGGTGACCGCCAACGCGATCGATCCCGGACCGGTCGACACCGGCTGGATGACCGAGGAAGTCCGGGAGCACTGCATCCGCAGTAGCCCGCTCGGCCGGCTGGGCACTCCTCGGGACACCGCGCACCTGGTGGATTTCCTGTGTTCCAGGGAAGGTGAGTGGATCAACGGTCAGCTGCTGATGAGCAACGGCGGCCTCGCGTAGATTCGTTGGTCAACGGGCCGGGGAACGTACTCACGCAGTGCTCTCTTCAGCTGCGGACGGGCAAGGGCGGGACGCCCAGGCCGCAGGCGCGGCCTGGGCGAGTGGACGGCGCGGGCGCGTGGACGTTCCGGCGCCGTCAGATGTCGAGGAAGCGGACGTCCTTGGCGTTGCGCTGGATGAAGGAGCGCCGGGCCTCGACGTCCTCGCCCATCAGGACGGAGAAGAGCGCGTCGGCGACGGCCGCGTCGTCGACGGTGACCTGGCCCAGCACGCGGTGCTCCTGGTCCATGGTCGTGATGCGCAGCTCCTCGGCGTTCATCTCGCCCAGGCCCTTGAACCGCTGGATGGAGTCGTCCCTGACCCGGCGGCCGTCCTGCCGGCCCCGTTCCAGGAGTACGTCGCGTTCGCGGTCGGAGTATGCGTACTCCACGTGGTCCCGGCCCCACTGGATCTTGTAGAGCGGCGGTCGGGAGAGGTAGACGTGCCCGGCCTCGATCAGCGGCCGCATGAAGCGGAAGAGGAAGGTGAGCAGCAGGGTGTTGATGTGCTGGCCGTCGACATCGGCGTCCGCCATCAGAATGATCTTGTGATAGCGGAGCTTCCCGATCTCGAAGTCCTCGTGCACGCCCGTGCCGAACGCGGAGATCATCGCCTGGACCTCCTGATTGTGCAGGATCTTGTCGATACGGGCCTTCTCGACGTTGAGGATCTTGCCGCGGATGGGAAGGATCGCCTGGTACCGCGGGTCGCGGCCGGACTTGGCCGAGCCACCGGCCGAGTCGCCCTCGACGATGAAGATCTCGCTCTTCGCCGGATCGCCGGACTGGCAGTCCGACAGCTTGCCCGGCAGGGCCGCCGACTCCAGCAAGCCCTTGCGGCGGGTCAGATCACGGGCCTTACGGGCCGCCAGCCGGGCGGTGGCCGCCTGCGTCGCCTTGCGGACGATCTCGGCCGCCTCATTGGGGTTGCTGTCGAACCAGTCCGTCAGATGCTCGTGCACGACCTTCTGTACGAACGTCCTGACCTCGCCGTTGCCCAGCTTCGTCTTGGTCTGGCCCTCGAACTGCGGCTCCCCCAGCTTGACCGAGATGATCGCCGTCAGGCCCTCACGGATGTCCTCGCCCGTGAGGTTGCCGTCCTTCTCCCGCAGCAGCTTCTTCTCGCGCGCGTACCGGTTGACGACCGTGGTCAGCGCCGTACGGAAGCCCTCCTCGTGGGTGCCGCCCTCATGGGTGCGGATGGTGTTGGCGTAGGAGTAGACACTGTCCGCGAACTGGCTGTTCCACTGCAGCGCGACCTCCACCGACAGCAGCCGCCCGGTGTCCTCGGCGGCGATGGAGACGACGGAGGGGTGGACCGGCTCACCCTTGCGGGCGTTGAGGCAGGCGACGAAGTCGGTGATGCCTCCGTCGTAGCGGTAGGAGACCGTCTTCGCAGCCCGCTCCCCCGCGGAGTCCGGGCCCGCTTCGTCGGCCGCGACCGTCGCGCGGGCCGACGCACGCTCGTCGGTGAGGGTCAGGGTCAGCCCCCGGTTGAGGAAGGCCATCTCCTGGAACCGCCTGGCCAGCGTCTCGAAGGAGTACTCGGTGGTCTCGAAGATGCCGCCGTCCGCCCAGAACGTCAGGGACGTGCCCGTCTTCGAGGTGGCCTCGTGGCGGGCCAGCGGCGCGACCGGCGCCCCGCCCTTGTACTCCTGGGTCCACCGGTGGCCGTCGGTCCAGATCTCCGCCGACAGCCTGGTCGAGAGCGCGTTGACCACCGACAGGCCCACCCCGTGCAGACCGCCGGAGACCGCGTACCCGCCGCCCCCGAACTTGCCGCCCGCGTGCAGCACCGTCAGTACGACTTCCAAAGCCGGCTTCTTCTCCACCGGGTGCATGCCCACCGGGATGCCGCGCCCGTTGTCGGTCACCCGTACACCGCCGTCGGCCAGCACCGTCACATCGATCCGGTCGGCCACCCCGGCCAGCGCCTCGTCGACGGAGTTGTCCACGATCTCCTGCACCAGGTGGTGCAGCCCCCGCTCGCCCGTGGAGCCGATGTACATGCCGGGCCGTTTGCGTACGGCGTCGAGCCCGTCCAGGACGGTGATCGCGGTGGCGTCGTACGCGGCAGACCCGGCATGGCCGTTCTGCTCGGCGCCGGAGATGTCGGAGGCGGCGTGAGTGCCGGAAGTCGTCACAATGCTCTCTTTTCGGGCATGGCAAACCGCGCCCCCGCACCCCATGGCGCGAGAGCGGCCGGATCGCTGGACGGAAATCGCGTTGCGGGCAGACCGAAGAAGACCCCCGGGGCCCACAGATCCCGAGGCCGGGAAGGCGACGAGACGCCGTCCAGAATACGGAAAGCCCGACGCGAACCCAGGGCGAGAAGACGCCCAGGCAGCCACCTCGCCACCGTTCAGCCCGCAAGCCAATCCCCCCTGCATGCGAACCGGGAAAACCCCGGAGAGTGGCATACGGAGGCTTTCCAGGCGCTTTGGCGCATCGGGCTACAGAGGCTTTTTCGAGCGTGGCACTCCGCGGTCGAAAGTCGGCTGCTCGGGGTACGCGACGACCCGCCGCCCGCAGTGGTCAACGATGGCCGGCCGGGCTGGCCGGGTGCCTGCCCGGCCGGAAGGGAACGCCCAGAGAATGCGGCCCCGCGCATGCGACCTCGCGCGCGTGGACCCGCCGGGGAGTGGCTGGGGAGAAAGGACTGCGTGGCGCGGCACCACACCGCAAGGCGCTGAAAGCCCGGTCGGCGCAGGCCAAGGGCGTGCCACCGGCATCGCAGCCGCCCGGGTCGGACGATCCCCCGCGTCGCCCGACCCGGGCAGCTCGGCCGGAGTCCTGGCCGCGTCGGGGCGGACATCCGGAGACCTGCTGAGTATATTGGCTCCCAGCCAGTCAACGCAGGAGTTAACAGCATGTCCCCCCGCAGCCCCTCGGTCAATGAAGAGTTGCGGCGGCGTTCCCGGGAGCGCTTGTTGCAGGCGACCGTCGAGCTGGTGGACGAGCGCGGGTATGAAGCGACGACGCTCGGGGACATCGCCTGCCGTGCCGGTTCGGCGCGCGGGCTGATCTCGTACTACTTCCCGGGCAAGCGGCAGCTGTTGCAGTCCGCCGTGCACCGGCTGATGCACCACTCGCTGCAGGCGGCGCTGGAGCGCGAGCCCGTGCCGACGGGTGAGGATGCGGGCCGGGAGCGGCTGGCACGGGCGATCGACGCGATCCTGGGGCTGGCGCAGGAGCGTCCGCTGCTGATGCGTACGCACATGGCCGGGATCCTGACGGCGGAAGGTTTCATCCAGTGCCCCGAGCAGCAGCGGCTGGCGTTCCTGCTGCGTGACACGGTCGAGCGGTACGGCTCGAAGGACCCGGACACCGACTACCGGCTGCTGCGGGCGTTGCTGATGGGGTCGGTGGTGGCGGTGCTGCTGCCCGGGGCGCCGATGCCGGCCGCGCGGTTGCGGGCCGAGCTGTTCCAGCGGTACGGCCTCGACTGGGAGCTGGGCGTGCCGCCGAACGAAGGCCCGGAACCGCCGCTGGAGGGCCCGCCTCCGCTCCTGAACACCAGCCCGGAGGGGCCCACGCCGCTGCCCGGCCCGGCCTCGGCCGGTCCTTCCACGCCACCCGGCCCGTCACCGGCCGATTCGCCTGCCGCGGCGGAAGGCTAGATCCGTAAGAGACGGGGAGCCTGTGCCGCTCCCCCGCCGGACTCCACCCGCCCGACGCCCCCGGCAAGAGCCCATACATGCCCGCCCCCATGCATGCCCGCCCGCCAACCTCGGCAGCACACCTCCCGCCCACCTCACACCGGTGGGATTCTGGAAGTAATCCGCGGGAAGGGGCCTTTCGTGCTTCGCGTCGCAGTGATCGGGTCGGGACCCAGTGGCGTCTACACCGCTCAGGCGCTGGTCGGGCAGGAAGCCGTGCCGGACGTCGAGGTGTATGTGCTCGACCGGCTGCCATGCCCGTACGGGCTGGTCCGCTACGGTGTCGCGCCCGACCACGAGAAGATCAAGTCGCTGCAGCACAACCTCCGTACGGTGCTGGAGCATCCGCGCGTGCATTTTTTGGGCAATGTCGACGTGGGCGCCGACGGGCTGGACCCGCGGCAGTTGCGGCGTCTGTTCCACGCGGTGGTGTACTGCGTGGGGGCCGCCACCGACCGGCACTTGGGCGTTCCGGGCGAGGACCTGCCCGGCAGCCACTCCGCCACCGGCTTCGTCTCCTGGTACAGCGCGCACCCGGACGCGGCGGACGGCCGCTTCCCGCTGGCCGCGCGCTCGGCGGTGGTGATCGGCGTGGGCAATGTCGCGGTGGACGTGGCGCGGATTCTCGCGCGCGGGGCGGACGAGCTGGCACGTACGGACGTCCCGCAGGGCGCGCTCGGCGCGCTCGCGGAGAGCCGGGTCGAGGATGTGTGGATGGTGGGGCGGCGGGGGCCGTCGCAGGCCAAGTTCACCACCAAGGAGCTGCGGGAACTGGGCACGCTGCCGGGTGCGGACGTGGTCGTACGGCCCGGGGAACTGGCGCTGGACCCGGCGTACGGCGACTCCGCGGGGCTGCCCGCGGTGAACCGGCGCAACGTGGAGGTGCTGCGCGGCTGGGCCGGGCAGACGGCCGGTGGGGAAGGGACGGGAGGCGCGGCGGACGGGGCGCCGGGAGCGGTGCACGCCAAGCGCCGCCGGATTCACCTGCGGTTCTTCCTCCGGCCCGTCGAGATCATCGGTGACCCGGATTCGGGGGTGCGCGGGGTGCGGTTCGAGCGGACCGTGCCGGACGGGTCGGGCGGGGTGACCGGCACGGGGCAGTACGAGGAGATCGCGGCGCAGCTGGTGCTGCGCTCGGTCGGGTACAAGGGGACACCGCAACCGGGCCTGCCGTTCGACGCGGCGACCGGGACGGTGCCGCACGTGGAGGGGCGGGTGCTGCGCGACGGCGCGCCCTCCCCCGGCGAGTACGTGGCGGGGTGGATCAAGCGCGGCCCGACCGGGGTGATCGGCACCAACCGGCCGTGCGCGAAGCAGACCGCGACCGCGCTGCTGGCGGACGCGGAGGCGCTGGCGCGGGTGCCGCTGCCGGACGATCCGGTGGCCGAGCTGCGGCGGGCGGGGCAGCGGCCGGTGCGCTGGCCCGGCTGGCTGAGCATCGAGGCGGCGGAGGCGGCGCTCGGCCGCGAGCTGGGGCGGACGACCGTGAAGATCGCCGACTGGCCGGGGCTGCTGGTGGCGGCCGCGGGCGGGGAGCGCTGAGCAGGTGCCGTACGGGCGCAGGGACGACCGTACGGGCCGGGGTGCAAGAGATACGACCGTACGGGCCGGGGTGGAAGGCGGGCCGGCGGATGCCGGACGGAGCGGGTGCGGCCGCTCAGCCGGCCAGCCGTCCGTCCTGGAGTTCCGCCGCCTCCAGGACCCGTTCGAGCAGGCCGGGGAAGAGCGCGTCGAGGTCGGCGCGGCGCAGCCCGTTCATCTTGGCCGTACCGCGGTAGATCTGCGTGATGACGCCGTGTTCACGCAGCACCCGGTAGTGGTGTGTACAGGTGGACTTGCTGACCGGCAGCTCGATGCCGGCACAGGACAGTTCGCCCCGGGCCTCGGCGAGACAGCGGACGATGCGCAGCCGCATCGGGTCGGCCAGCGCGTGCAGCACGTCTTCGAGGCGGATCGCCGTGACGTCCGGGTGGTCCAGGACACGGGCACCGGGCCGGTCGGCTGAGGGCGTCGTGGTGGTCGGCATGGCGGCTCCTGGAAGTCGGCTCCGGACGGTCGGTGTGCAGCCGGGGATCGGTGTGGGTGTCGGGCGGGGATCTTTATTGTACGAGGAACGTCGTAATTTGACATCTCCCCAGGACGGAGGCGGTGGACCGGCCCGCGGCCGGGCGGATCCGCCGGGGCGGCGGGCTGACGCGCGGTCAGCCCGCCGCCGTACGGCTGACATGTACGTGGCCGGGCGGGGCACCCGTGGCGAAGGGGTGAACTGCCCGCCACCGACGGCCCCCGGGAGCCGTTCGGGGGGAACGAGTGAGCAGCGAACGAGGAACGACCGATCACGATCGCCGGACCGCGACGCCGTCGCCGGTTCCCGTCGGAGGCTCGATGACCCACAGGACCCGCCCGCGCAGGACCCGTCCGTGCGGAATTCGCCCGCGCAGGACCCGCCCGTGACCGGCGCGTGGTGGCCCCTGCCGCGCCGGGAACGGGCCCTGCCGGGAGCCGAACGGCGCCTCTCCCGCCGGCAGCCCGCCCGTCAGCAGCCCTCCCGCCGGCGGCTTTCCCGTACGGAGCCTTCCCGAACGGAGCTTTCCCGTACGGAGCCCTCCCGCACGCAGCGCCCTCGTACGCGCCCGTCCCACCCGCAGCGGCGACCGCCGCACCGCCCGGCACCGCGTCCGCCGGTCCCCGGCCACCCTGCCGCCGCACCGGGCGACCGTGCGGCACACACCCCGGCGCCGAACCCGGCCGTGCGCATCGGACGGGCTCTCCTCGGTCAGTGGCACCGCGTCGCCGGCCCCACATGGGCCGCCCTGTGCCGTCGCCGCCTGGCCGCCGTACCGCTCACCACGGCCTCCGTGCTCCTGGTGATCACCTGCCATGCCCTCGCCCTGACGGACACCGGTTCCCGGCTGGTCTGGGCGCTCGGCGGGGTGCGGGCCGACGTCCCGCTCTGGCTGGTGCCGCTGCGGCTGCCGCTGTCGCTGTTCGCGCCCGCGCCGGGACTGCCCTGGTGGGGCGCCCTCGCCCAGGTGATCGTGATCTTCGGGGTGGCCGAGTGCGTCCTCGGTACGGTGCGCACGGCGACCGTCTCCCTCGTCGTCACGGCGGCGGCGACGCTGTTCGCCCGGTTCCTGCTCACCCTCGGCCCCGGCCACCCGCTGGCGGTCCCCGCGGGCGAGGCGGTCCTGGCCGACACGGGGCCGTCCGCCGCCGTCGTGGGGCTGCTGATCTGCGTCGGCTGGGCCTGCCGGGCCCCTCTGCTGATCTACGGCACGGCGCTGACCTTCTCCCTGGAATGCGTCCTGACCTCCACCCTCTCCAGCCGCGCCCACCTGGGCGGCATCGCCGCCGCGCTCCTGTGCGCCGCGGTCACCTGCCGTACTCCGGTCCGCGCGACCGCCGCCCCGCCCGCGGCGGCCCCCTCCTCCTCCGCCGCCGCGCCGAGCGGGCGTGACGGCTGACCGACCGGCCCGGGCCCGTACGGACAGAGGTGTCCCGGAAGGCTAGACTCGAACACGTGAGCGAACTGCCCCCTGACCTGCCGCGCCTCCGCACCTTGGAGACATGGCTGCGCCTGCAGCTCACCGCGGTCCGGGCCCGCATCCAGTTCCTCGAACAGCAGGAGCGGAACCGCCCCGCGCCGATCCGGCCGCCACGGCCCGACTGGCTGCTGGAGACCGAACGGCTCGGCGGCCGCAGCGGGCGCCCCGTCCGGGTCCATGTGGGCGGGTGCGGCCAGGCACGCGGCCGGGCGATCAGCCGCGAGCAGGCGGTGGACGCCCTCGGGCAGGGCGTGGAGGCGTGTTACGGCTGCCGTCCGGATACGGAGCTGGGGATTCTGGGCTGACGGGCCAAGGACCGGACCTGGGACGGGGCCACCGTTCGCGGCCTGCTTCGGCCGTCACGCCGTTACGGACGTGAACGAGCGCGCACCGTGGCGATCAGCGGCACAGCCGGCTGAATGACCATGCCCGTGCGAGGCGACGCCTCCTTCGGCGTGACGTCCAGGTGGAAGCGCTGCGCCACGGCGGCGATGAGCAGAGTCGCCTCCATCTGGGCGAACCGGGCGCCGATACAGCCGCGGGAGCCGCCGCCGAACGGGAACCAGGCGTGTTCGGGGATGACGTCGGGGGCGTCGGCGTCCCAGCGTTCGGGGCGGAACACCTGGGGGTCGCGGAACCAGCGCGGGTCCCGGTGGGCCGTCCACTGGCTGCACCACACCGTCGTACCGGCGGGAATGGCGCGGCCGCCCAGGACGACGCCCTCCTTGGCCACGGCGGGGACGAGCCAGATCGGCGGATACATCCGCAGGCTCTCCTTGACGATCTGCCGGGTCCAGACCAGCTGTTCGTAGTCCTCTTCGGTGGGCGGACGGCCGCCAAGAACGCGGTCGAGTTCGTCGTCCAGCCGGGCCCGCGCACCGGGCGACCGGGACAGCAGGTACCAGGTCCACGTCAACGCGGTGGAGGTCGTCTCGTGACCGGCCGCCCAGAGCGACACCGCCTCGTCCCGGACCTCTTTGGCGGACAGCGGACGCCCTTCCTCGTCCCGTGCCGCGAGCAGCCGGGTCAGCAGGTCGCCGTCCTGGCCCCGGCCGCCGTCCGCGCCGGCGCCGTCCCCGGCGTCCGCCCCGGCCCGCCGTGCGCCGATCAGCCGCCGCATCTCGGCGTCGATGGTGGCGACGGCATCGAGATGACGCCGGCGGTAGGGCAGCGGCACCCACGGCGGGAGGACCAGAGGCAGGCCGCGGATCTCGGTGGCGACCGCGCGTTCGGCCGTCGCCATGGCCGCGCCGAGGGCCTGGGTCCGGTCCCCGAGGTCGTTGCCGAACAGTGTGCGGAGCACGACGCGCTGGGTGATGAGCGTCATCTCCCGCCGCAGGTCGAAGCGGTCGCCGTCGCGCCAGCCGCCGGCCGCCGCGAGGGTGCTGTCGACCATGGTCCGGGCGAAGCGGCGGACCTGGCGCGGACGGACGGCCGGCTGGACCATGCCGCGCTTGCGGCGCCACTCGGCCCCCGCGGTGAGCAGGATGCTCTCGCCGACGAGCTGGTGCAGGGCCCAGCCGATCCGCAGGATGTCATAGGCGCCGTCCCGGGAGGCGAGGAATTCGGCGATGTGCTGCGGGTGGGAGAGGAACAGGCTGCGCCGCGGGCCGAGGGACCACGTCACGGCGTCGCCGGCGTCCCGCAGCCGGGTCAGGAACGCCAGCGGGTCCTTGCCGAAGGCGGGCAGGTTTCCGAGCCACGGCAGGCCGCGTGGGCCGGGTACGGGGCGGAGCGGGGCAGGCTGCACGGGCATGGTTCCTCCAACGTGCGGGGGGACACCCGGCAGCTCCTCGGCGGCGGAGCCGGGTGGGAACCTGCCTGCCGCCGGCCTCTGCTCGAAGCACGGTGCGCGCGGGCCGACGCCTGGATCCTTTCCCCCGGGGGCATGTCACCGACACCCGCGGGGCCGCGCTTCACCTCCTTCGGAGGACGCGTTCGGTCCTGCGGGTGCGCCGCACAGAGGCCCCACGCCCGGGAAAGCGGCTTCGCGGCGGGAAACTCACCCGTTCGACGACATGCGCGGACGGTAATCGAATGACTACCCTTTGTGCATGAGCCGTGGGGGACACCGCTTGGACCACGGGGGCCGCCCGATGCGCCGGTCCCCGCTGCGGGCCGGTGTCCTGATGCTGGTCGCCGTGCTGATCACGCTGTGCGGTGCGGCTCCCGTGGCCTGCGAACCGGCTCGGGGGCAGTCCGAGGTCACCGTCGCGTCGGCCGAACTCGCCGCCGACGACAGCGTTCCCCAGGCGGCCGCTTCCCGGGCGGCCAGGACGGGGCGTACGGACCGCTGCCCCACGGCGCAGACCCTCGCCCCCTCGCTGCCGCACCACCCCGTGCGGGTCAGCTCCCTCGCCCGCCGGGCCGTTCCGCCGCCGGGCGTGCGCAACGACGCCAACGCCCGCGCGCACCACACCGTGCTGCGCTGCTGACCGCACCGCGTTCCGCCACGCTCCGAAGCCGCCGGTCCGTACGGAACCGGCCGGCGCGGCGTCCCCTGACGACGTACGCCGGAGAAGGCGCGAACGCTCCCGCACACCGCAGCAGCGACCAGCAGGAGAGGTGCGTCATGCCCATCGATCCCCAACGCGCGCTGGAAGGCTACCTGCGCGCCCTCGCGTACGACTCGGACGACTTCGGACCGGCCTCCGGGCCCGGCCGCCCCGCGACCACCGCCGGGGCCGGTTCCGAGCCCGCGACCGCCCGGGACACGGCTCCCGTTTCCGAAGCTCCCCGGGACAAGCCTTCCGTTCCCGAAGCCTCCCGGGCTCCCGTCCCCGTCCCGGAGCAGTCCCCGCCCGCCACATCCCCGGGCGGGCTCCTGCACAGGCTGCTCTCCCTGCGCCGTGGCCCGGCGGCAGCCGAGAGGACCCGCCGGGCCTGAGCCGAGCACTCGGCCCCGGTATGCCGGTGTTCCTCCGCCGTCCGCTTCCGCACCGGTGCCCCTCCCCCGGGGGCACCGGTGCGCCCTTCCGGGTGACGGCGGCCCGCGCCGCCCCGTGGGCGCCGGGAATCCCGCCGCGCTGATGCCAGGCTGTCCGGTGCCGGGCTCGGTCACGCGCCGGTCCGGCGCACGCGTGCGTCGCGGTACGTGTCGGCGTCCCCGTGCCGGGTTCCGGCGCGGGCCGGGCGGAGGTTGCCGGTGGTCCAGGTCGAGCAGTGCACGCGTACGGAGGCCGCCGCGGCGCCCCGCAACACGGTGGGCCGGTCCGTACGCCGCTGGCTGACCACCACCGACCACAAGGTGATCGGGAACCTCTACCTCGTCACCGCTTTCGGCTTCTTCCTGTTCGCGGGAGCGCTGGCGATGCTGATGCGCGCCGAACTGGCCCGGCCCGGTCTGCAGATCGTCAGCGCCGAGCAGTACAACCAGCTGTTCACCATCCACGGCACGATCATGATGCTGCTGTTCGCGACGCCCATGTTCGCCGGGTTCTCGAACGCGGTCATGCCGCTGCAGATCGGCGCCCCCGATGTGGCCTTCCCCCGGCTGAACGCCCTGACGTACTGGCTGTTCCTGTTCGGCGGTCTGATCGTGGTGTCGGGATTCCTCACCCCGCAGGGCGCCGCGTCGTTCGGCTGGTTCGCCTACGCGCCGCTCAACAGCGCGCTGCGCACGCCGGGCACCGGCGGCGACCTGTGGACCATGGGCCTTGTCGTATCGGGCCTGAGCACCACCCTGGGCGCGGTCAATTTCATCGCCACCATCATGTGCCTGCGCGCCCCGGGCATGACCATGTTCCGGATGCCGATCTTCACCTGGAACGTGCTGTTCACCTCGATCCTGGCGCTGCTGGCGTTCCCGGTGCTGACCGCCGCGCTGCTCGCCCTGGAGGCGGACCGCACCTTCGGCGCGCACATCTACGACCCGGCGAACGGCGGGGCGGTCCTGTGGCAGCACCTGTTCTGGTTCTTCGGGCATCCGGAGGTCTATATCGTCGCCCTGCCGTTCTTCGGCGTGATCACGGAGATCGTCCCGGTGTTCAGCCGCAAGCCGGTGTTCGGGTACATCGGCATGGTGGGCGCGACCATCGCCATCACCATGCTCTCGGCGACCGTGTGGGCGCACCACATGTTCGCCACGGGCGCGGTGCTGCTGCCGTTCTTCTCCCTGATGTCCTTTCTGATCGCGGCGCCCACGGGTGTGAAGTTCTTCAACTGGATCGGCACCATGTGGCGCGGCAGCCTGTCGTTCGAGACGCCGATGCTGTGGGCGGGCGGATTCCTGGTGACCTTTCTGCTCGGCGGGCTGAGCGGGGTGCTGATCGCGTCGCCGCCGCTGGACTTCCACGTCACCGACTCGTATTTCATCGTCGCGCACCTGCACTACGTCCTCTTCGGCACGGTGGTCTTCGCGATGTTCGGCGGTTTCTACTTCTGGTGGCCGAAGCTGACGGGGCGCCTGCTCGACGAGCGGCTGGGCAGGATGCACTTCTGGTCGCTCTTCATCGGATTCCAGCTGACGTTCCTCGTGCAGCACTGGCTGGGCTCCAGCGGAATGCCCCGGCGGTACGCGGACTACCTGGCGGCCGACGGGTTCACCGTACTGAACTCGCTTTCCTCGGTCGGCGCGTTCCTGCTGGGGCTTTCCACGCTGCCTTTCCTGTACAACGTGTGGCGTACGGAGCGCTGTGCGCCGAAGGTGGCGGTGGACGATCCGTGGGGTTACGGCAGGTCGCTGGAGTGGGCGACGTCCTGCCCGCCGCCCCGGCACAATTTCCACGCGCTGCCCCGCGTACGGTCCGACTCCCCCGCGTTCGACCTGCACCACCCCGAAGTGCTGCGGCTGCCCGCGCCGCAGCGCGGCAGTACCGAACCGACGCCCGATCCGCACAGAGAGCGGCACATGTGAAGACCGAGGCAATTCTCTTCGCCGGAGTGGCGGCCTTCTTCTTCGTGGCGGGCCTCGGCTACGCCTTCTGGTCGGAGGAACCGGCCGGTACGGCGGCGCTGGCCGTCTCGTTCCTGATGTCCTCGCTGGTGAGCGGCTTCTGCGCGCTCAATCACCACAAACGGGGAGAGCGGCCGGAGGACCACAAGGAGGCCGAGGTACGCGAGCGGTACGGCAGCCTGGGATTCTTTCCGCCGCGCAGCGCCTATCCCCCGCTGACCGGTCTGGCGGTGGCGCTGACCGCGCTGGGCGTGGTCTTCGGCCTGTGGCTGTTCGTCATCGGGGCCGGTCTGCTGGTGGCGTGCGTCGTCGGCATGGTGCTGGAATCCTCCGGGCACGCGTAGGCGGGTCAGTCGTCCGGGCCGCGCTCCGGACCGGCCGTCCGCTCGGCGACGTGAGCCCGCTGCTCGGGGGTGACGGGGAGGTCGACCCGGTCGCGGTAGTACCAGTTGCTCAGCGCCAGGCGCACCCGCTGCCGCCGGGCCGGGCGGGCGCCGCCCTCGGGGGGCCGCAGCGGCTCGGGGACGTCGCGGACGAGCAGCCGGTAGCGGCGGTCCGCCGAGAGGCCGCGCCGCCCCTCGTCGAGCCCGCCGCTCGGGTCCTGTGCCACCTCGCCCGTCTCCTCCCCCTCCAGCAGCGCGTCGCGGTCCTCGCTCTGCAGGGCGAGGCAGAGCCGCTTGGTGAGCAGGAACGCGAGCACCGGCCCGGCCACCAGGGCGACGCGGAAGAACCAGGTCAGGGCGTTCACCGAGACGCCGAAGCCGAAGGCGGTCACGTCGTTGCCGCCGGCGGCGAGGAGCACCGCGTAGAAGACGATTCCGGCGGCGCCCAGTCCCGTACGGGTGGGCCGGTTCCGCGGCCGGTCGCACAGGTGGTGTTCGGTGCCGTCCCGTGTCACCCACTTCTCGCAGAACGGATAGAGGTACAGGACGAGGAAGAACAGTCCGGGCAGGATCACCGCCGGGATCAGGACGCTCCACAGGACGGTGTGGCCCCATAGATCGGTTTCCCACGGCGGCATGAGGCGCAGGGCGCCTTCCAGGAATCCGACGTACCAGTCGGGCTGGGCGCCGGTGGCGACCTGGTCCGACCGGTACGGCCCGTATTCCCATACGGGATTGATCTGGGCCAGCGCGCCGAACAGCGTCAGCACACCGGCGGTCATGAAGAACAGGCCGGCGGATTTCGCGGTGAAGTGCGGGTACATCGGCCGGCCGACGACATTGCGGTTGGTGCTGCCGCGCCGGCTCCACTGGGTGTGCTTGAGGTACACCACGAGGATCAGATGCACGGTGATCAGCGCGACCATGATTCCCGGAACGAGCAGGATGTGCAGCCCGTACAGGCGGTTGATGAGATCGGTGCCGGGGAATTCACCGCCCCACAGGAAGAAGCTCAGGTAGGTGCCGGCGACGGGAATGGACAGCACAATGGTGTTCGCAGTGCGCAGGCCCGTCCCGGACAGTGAGTCGTCGGGCAGCGAATAGCCGGCGAATCCCTCCAGCATCGCCAGCATGAAGAGCGTCACCCCGATGATCCAGTTGACTTCCCGCGGCTTGCGGAACGCGCCGGTGAAGAAGATGCGGAGCAGGTGGACGCAGAGGGCGGCGACGAAGACCAGGGCCGCCCAGTGGTGGATCTGCCGGATCAGCAGTCCGCCCCGGATGTCGAAGCTGATGTGCAGGGCCGAGGCGTAGGCGTGGGACATCGGCAGGCCGGACAGCGGGGTGTGCCGTCCGTGGTAGACGGTCTGCGCGGTCACCGGATCGAAGAACAGGGTCAGGTATGTGCCGGTGAGGACGAGCACGAGGAAGGCGTAGAGCGCGAGTTCGCCGAGCAGGAACGACCAGTGGTCGGGGAATGCCTTGCGCAGCAGCGCCCTGCCCCCTTCGGCCATCGGCAGCCGCCGGTCCAGCGCCTCGAATCCGGTACGCGCCGACTGCCCGGCCCGGGCCTTCGCCCGTGCCGCCCGTCTGCGGAACACCATCGGCGGACCTCAGCCGTTGCCGAACGAGCCGCTTTTTCCCTCGTCCCACGGCGGCGGTTCGCCGGAGTCGCCCGGGCGGGTCCCGTACTCGCCCATGTCCCGGACGCCGGGCGGCGTCCCCTCGTGGCTGTCCCGGGACACTCCGTCGGTCGCCCGCGCCGAGGTGCCCTTGCGGGCAGCCCTGCCGCGGGGCCGGGCGTGGGCGCGCGGCGGGCGGTCCTGCCTGCGCGCGCGGCGCCGGTAGCCGTACACCACGGCGCCGATCAGCAGGAGCACGACGGCGATGCCCGCGATGAGGGGGCCGATGCCGATGGTGAGGTGGGAGGCGGCGGTCGGCGGTTCGACCGGCCGGGGCGCGGCCGTCAGGGGCGCAGCGAGGAACATGGGAGCTGACTACCCGATGTGTCCGGTTCGTCATCACCGGGGCCGCCAATCGGGTGGCCGGCGGGGCCGGAGTGTACGGCGGGGCATGGGCGGGTCGCTCGGTCCGCCCATGCCCCGGCCGTACGGACCTGCCGTACGGACCTCCTCGTACGGAACGCCCGCAAGACCCGCCGAGGGCCTACTCCTCCCCGGCGTGCGCCCTGCGGATGGCGGCGAGGTCGATCTTCTTCATGCGGAACATCGCCTCGGTGGCCCGCTTGGCCTTCGCCGGGTCGGAGTCGCCGACCAGGCCGAGGAGTTCGGCGGGGAACACCTGCCAGGACACGCCGTACTTGTCCTTCAGCCAGCCGCAGGGCCCTTCCTCGCCGCCGTCGGTGAGCCGCTCCCAGTAGTAGTCCACTTCCTCCTGGTCGGCACAGCGGACCTGGAACGACACGGCCTCGTTGAACGTGAACTCGGGACCGCCGTTGAGCCCCATGAACTTCTGGCCGTTGAGGACGAACTCGACGGCCATCACCTCACCGGGCGTCCCGGGACCCGCCTCGTTGTAGCGGGCGATGTCACCGAGCCGGGAGTTCTTGAAGATGGAGAGGTAGTGGTGCGCCGCTTCCTCGGCCTGGCCGTCGAACCACAGGCAGGTCGTGAAACCGTCGATGGTCATGGTGTGCCTCCCGTCGTCTGGGCCCGTGTATACCCGTACGGCGGGGGCCGCGCCATAACCGGACCGGTGTTCGAACCGGACTTCACGGTGATTTACGGAGGTGCGCTCGCGCCGCGTACACCATCGTGCCTACGGTCCGGCCCGGCCGCACTCCCGCGGCCCGGGGAACGCCCGGCGCGGGCGGCGCCCTCAGTCGGTCGAGAGCGCTTCGAGGAGGTCTCCGGCCTTGGCGTCGGGCAGCGAGCGGGCCACGTCGGCCAGCGCGACCATGCCGACGAGGCGGTGCCCGTCGATCACCGGCAGGCGACGGACCTTGTGCTGCGTCATGGTCGCGAGGATCTCCTCGGTGCCGTCGTCGGCCCCGATGGTGACCGCCTCGCCCTGCGCCAGCTCGCCGGCCTTGGTCTGCGCGGGGTCCTTGCCCCGGCCGAGGACCTTGACGACGATGTCGCGGTCGGTCAGGACGCCCTTGAGCTTGTCGTCCGTACCGCAGATGGGCACCGCGCCGACACCGAGGTCGGTGAGCTTGCGGGCCGCGTCGAGGACGCTGTCCTCGGCACCGATGCACTCGGCTCCGGGGGTCATGATCTCGCGTGCAGTGGGCATGGGTTCCGCCTTTCTCCGTGCGATGTACAGGGGACGTACTGGTTGGCCGACCGCGGCCGGGAGCCGCCGGCGGGCGCCGCGGAGGCCCGGGCTCCGGTCGGCGGCACACGGGTTCCCGGCTGTCGCGGGCCCTAACGTCCCGATCGCTGGATTGCGCCGGATGCCGCCACGGCGGCCCCGGCCCGCTCCGGATGTGGCCGCGGCGGACCGTTGCTCTACTGAGAGGGCCGGCCGCGCGGCTTCGCGGGGCCGCCGTCGGACCGGGAGGACGGAGCGTGGCCGAGGCGACGGAGCGGGACGGTACGGGGCGGCCCGAGCGGGTGGACGCCCTGGTCGTCGGTTCCGGCTTCGGCGGCTCGGTGGCGGCGTTCCGGCTGGCGGAGGCGGGACTGTCCGTCGTCGTCCTGGAGCGCGGCCGGGCGTACCCGCCGGGCAGCTTCCCCCGCACCCCGGCCGAGCTGGGGCGGGCCCTGTGGGACCCGAGCGAGGGGCTGTACGGGCTGTTCGACGTCTGGCGGTTCCGGGGCTGCGACTCCCTCGTCTCCAGCGGGCTGGGCGGCGGCTCGCTGATCTACGCCAATGTGCTGCTCCGCAAAGAGGCGCACTGGTTCGTACGGCGGGAGGAGCTGCCCGGCGGCGGCCACGAGTCCTGGCCGCTGTCCCGCGCGGACCTCGATCCGCACTACGCCGCGGTGGAGGCGGTACTGCGCCCGGTCCCGTACCCGGTCGAGACCGAGCCCTACGCCCGCACGCCGAAGGCCCGGGCGCTGCGGGAGGCGGCGGAACGGGCCGGACTGCCGTGGTCCCCGGCGCCGCTCGCGGTCAGCTTCGCGCCGCACGCCGGGGCGCCGCCCGGCCCCGGACTGCCGCTCGCGGACGAGCCGTACGGCAATGTGCACGGTGTGCCGCGCGGCACCTGCCGGCTCACCGGGGAATGCGACCTCGGCTGCAACAACGGCGCGAAGAACACCCTCGATCACACCTATCTGTCCGCCGCGCACCGGCACGGCGCCGACCTGCGGACCGGGCACCAGGCCGTGACGGTGGAACCGCTGGACGGGGGTGGTTACCGGGTCGGCTACGTCGTGCACGACACGGACGGCGAGGGGCGCCCCGCACGCACCGCCGACCTGCCGCGGCATCACATCGACTGCGACCGTCTGGTACTGGCGGCCGGCACCTACGGCACCGTCCACCTGCTGCTGGCCAACCGCGCGCGACTGCCCGGCCTGGGCCCCGCGCTGGGCACCCGGTTCTGCGGCAACGGCGACCTGCTGACGTTCCTGTACGGGCGCCGGGACGCGCCGGTGCCACGGCCCGACCAGGGGCCGGTGATCACCGGGGTGGTCGGAATACCGGGCGGGGCGGGTGACGGCACCGGGCGCGGGCACATCGTGCAGGACGGCGGCTATCCGGGCTTCCTGAACTGGCTCGCGGAGGGCGTACGGCTCGCCGGGGGCGCCGGGCGGCTGGCCACGCTCGCCGCCGGCCTCGCCGTGCAGCGCGCTCTCGGCTCGTCGGACAGCAACCTCTCCGGCGAGATCGCCGCCCTGCTCGGTTCCGGCAGGGGCTTCCCCGGCGTCCTGCCGCTGCTGGGGGTGGGCCGGGACGTGCCCGACGGGGTGATGGGGCTGCGGAACGGCCGGCTGGACGTACGGTGGACCACCGCCACGAGCCGGGCGTACTACGAGGGCGTCCGCAACACCATGCGGCAGCTCGCCGACGGGATGGGGGCGGGGTACCTGGACAACCCCATCTGGTGGTGGCGGCGGGTCGTCACCGTCCACCCGGTGGGCGGCGCGCCCCTCGGCGACCGCCCAGAGGAGGCCGTCTGCGACCCGAACGGGGAGGTGTACGGGCATCCCCGTCTGTACGTGGCGGACGCGGCCGCGCTACCCGGCCCGGTCGGCGTCAATCCGTCGCTGACGATCGCGGCGCTGGCGGACCGGATGTGCACCCGCCTGCTGGAGAACCGGCCGCCCCGGCGTGCGCACCGGCCGGCTCCGGCGCCCGCCACGGCCCTGACGTTCGCCGAGGTCATGCGCGGGGCGCTGGCCGAAGGACCGGCGCTGACGCTGCGTCTGACCATCACCGTCGACGACGTGGACGCCTTCGTCGACGCGCCGGACCACCGGGCCGCCGCGCACGGGACGGTGGACTGCGAGCCGCTGGGCGGCCAACTGCCCGTAAGGGAAGGCTGGTTCAACCTGTTCGTGCCGAGCGGCCTGCCGGGGCGCCGCCGCATGCTCTACCACCTCCACCTGGACGGGCCGCTGACGCTCATCGGCCGCAAGGAGGTGGGCGACGACCCGGGTCCCGACCTGTGGGCGGACACCACCACGCTGGCGGTCGAGATCCACCGGGGGCGCCACGAACCGGGCGAGGAGCCGGGGCCGGCGCCGCTCTGCACCGGCGTGGTGCGCGTGGGACGCCTGGACTTCGTCCGGCAGCTCACCACGATGCGCGCGACGGGAGCCGCGCCGCTCAACGGGCTGATCAGGTTCGGGCGGTTTTTCGCCGGGGAGCTGTGGGACGCGTACGGGCCCGGGCGATAGGCCCTTTCGGGGGCGGCGCGCCACGGCTTCCCGCGTACTGCACCAGCACGACCGATGCCACCACAGCCAGCGCGCCGGCGAGTTGGAGGGGCGACAGGGCCTGGTCCAGAACGAGATAGCCGAGGACCGTGGCGGTCAGCGGAGAGGCGAAGCCGAGGAACGACACGGTGAGGGCGGGCAGCCGCTCCACACCGCGGAACCAGACCGCGTAGGCGAACAGCGCCCCGACCAGCCCGAGATACGCGAATCCCAGGACGTTTTCCCCGGTGACGGTCGTGGGCAGCCCCTCGCCGAGCAGGGTGACCGGTGCGAGGACGAGGCCGCCGACCGTCAGCTGCCAGCCGGTGAAGGTCAGCAGCCCGGTGTCCGCCGGGCGCCCCCAGCGCTTGGTGAGCACGATGCCGCCCGCCATGCTCACCGCGCCCAGCAGCCCCGCGCCGACGCCGATCGCGTCCAGCCCCGCATGCGGTTGGAGGACCAGCAGGCCCACGCCGGACATGCCCAGTACGCAGGCGGCCAGGTGGGCCGGGGCCACCCGCGCCTTCAGGACCAGCGCCGAGAGGGCCAGCACCACCATCGGCTGGACGGCCATCACCAGGGCCGCGACTCCGCCGGGCAGGTGGTACGCGGCGACGAACAGCAGGAAGAAGAAGGCGCCGATGTTCAGCACGCCGAGGACCAGGGCGCGCCACCACCACACGCCGCGCGGCAGGGACCGGCCGAGCACCAGCAGGATCAGCCCGGCGGGCAGGGCCCGGACCGTCGAGGCGAGCAGCGGCCGGTCCGGGGGCAGGAGTTCGGTGGTGACCAGATAAGTGGAGCCCCATACGGAAGGGGCGAGGACGGTCAGGAGGGAGTCGAGGACGATCCGGTCGCGTTTCATCGGGACGGGACCGTGTCGACGGTTCCGGACGCATGGCCCGCACGGCCCGGAAGACCGCCGGGCGTGGACGGACAGGCACGTCCGTACCGGCCGTCGAAGGCGTGGCGTGCAAGGGGTCTGCGGCCGGGGTGCCGGCGTTCCTCGGCGGCCCTGCCGACCGGGAGCAGCAGCGCGATGTGCAGGTCGTCGCGGTCCTCGATGCCGATGACCTTCTTGACCTCGGCCTCGTCCCAGCCGTTCATCGGCGAACTAGCCAGCCCCATGGAGGCGGCGGCGAGCATCGCGTAAGTGGCGGCGATGACCGCGTCCTTGACCGCGTACTCGCGCAGCAGACCCCGCGCCTCCAAGTCCTTGTGGAAGTCCAGACTCGCCTGCGGGAACCCGGCGGCGAACTGCTCGTTCCACGCGCCGTTGGCGCGTGCCCGCTCGTGGATGTCGCTCACATCCTCGCGCCAGGCCCGGCTCGCGGCCACGAGGACCAGCGTCACCGGCGCCTCCCCCGGGTGCGGCTGGCCGCCGGTGGCCCGGACAAGGCCGTCGCGGCCCTCCTGGTCGGAGACGACCACGACGGAACGGGCCTGCACGTTCCAGCTGGAGGGAGCCTCCAGTGCCAGGGAGAGCAGTTCGGTCAGCTGCTCGGGCGGCAGGGGGTCGGGCAGGTAGTGGCGGACGCTGCGGCGCGTCCGTACGGCCTCCGGCACGGACAGCGGAGCGGAAGGAGAAGAGAAAGAGGAAGAGGAACGGGAAACGGAAGCGGATGCGGGCTCTTCGGCCACGGTCTCTTCGATCACCCAAGGAACCTAACCACTAGCTTAGCGCTAAGGCAATATCTATCTCAGCGCTAAGGCAACCGTTAAGCTGGGCAGATGACCGACCACGTAGATCGCGTCCTGGCGCAGTGGGCCGAACAGGCCCCGGATCTGGACGCGTCCCCCATGGCCGTCGTCGGCCGCGTCAAGCGGCTCGCGCACATCATCGAGACGGAGCTGCGCGCTGCCTACAAGAGCCACGACCTCGACGCCGCGGCCTTCGACGTCCTCGCCACCCTCCGCCGCAGCCCCCCGCCGCACCGCCTGACGCCCGCCGCGCTGATGCACTCCTCGATGGTCACCTCGGGCGCCATCTCCCAGCGCCTGGACCGCCTGGAGGAACGCGGCCTGATCACCCGCACCCGCCGCACCCACGACGCCCGCAGCTTCGATGTCACCCTCACCGAAGCGGGCCTCGAACTCGTCGACAAGGCCCTGCTCGACAACGTCGCCACCCAGAACCGCCTGCTCGCCGGTCTCTCCCGCGCCCAGCGCGACCGGATGGCGAAGGATCTGCGGGGGCTGCTGGAGTCGTTGGGGGACATCGACCGGATGCGGTGAGTGGTACCCATGACGGCACTGTCGTCCTGCACCTTCGCGCGCCGCACCGACGGGCTCCGCCGGCACTGCGAGAGCGCCGGCGGACCGTTCCTAGTCGTGCGGCGGCAACTGCCCGATCTTGTGATCGGCGACGTTCAGCGCCTCCGCGACCAGGCGTTTGAGGTGGCCGTGCCGGAGGCGGTAGACGACTCTGCGGCCGTCCTTGCGGGTGGTGACCAGGCCGGCCAGGCGGAGTTTGGCCAGGTGCTGGCTGACCGAGGGGCGGGCGGCGCCGGTCGCGGCGGTCAGGGTGGCCACGTCCGCCTCGCCCTCGGTGAGGTGGTGGAGCAGGGCGAGGCGGGTGCGGTCGGCGAGGAGGGCCAGGACCGCGGCGGCGGTGGCCAGCCGTTCGCCGTCGTCCCGTTGTTGCGGGGCATGTGCAGGTGCGGTGTGCACGCGTGCGCTCATGCGCACATGGTAGGCGCACGGGGCCGTCAGTCGGCGGCGGTTCGCGCGGGCCAGCGGTGGTGGAGGTCGTCGATGACGTAGGCGTGGGCGTGCCGCCAGCCGTCGCCCGTACGGAGCGCGCCGGCCACGTGCGGGTGGCCGTGGGCCAGGGCGGTGTGGACGTGGGTGAGGCGGTCGGGGTCCGGGGCGGGCCACAGGCGCCGGGCGGCCAGTGCCGCTGCCAGGGCCACCGTGCCGAGGGCGAGAGCGGCGGCCGGCAGGCCGGCCCGTGCGCCCAGCCAGCCGGCGAGGGGGTAGGTCAGCAGCCAGCAGCCGTGCGAGAGGGAGAACTGCGCGGCGAAGGCGGTGTTGAGGTCGCCGGGGGCGGCCGAGCGGCGCACCAGGCGGCCGGTGGGGGTCGTGATCAGCGACTCCGTGGCGCCGAAGGCGGCCCAGGTGGCCAGCAGCGCCGGCCAGGCCCAGGCGCCGGGCGCGGCCCGGGTGGCGGCGGCCAGCGCGAGGAGCAGGCCCGCGGAGGTGAAGGCGGCGGGCAGCATCAGCGCGCGGTCGCCGGTGCGGGCGAGGAGGCGGGGCAGCAGAAGGGCGGTGAGGAGGGAGCCCGCACCGTAGGCGCCCAGGGCGAGCGGTACGTCCGAGGTGGCGCGGCCCAGGTGGTCGCGTACGTAGACGATCGTGTTGATCATCACCGTCGCGCCGCCCGCGGCCACCGCCAGGGTCAGCGCCAGCAGGGCGCGCAGGCGCGGGGTGGCGAGGAAGAGCCGGGTCCCCCGGGTGGCGTGGGACAGGAGGCCGGGGCCGTGGCGGGCGGGTGCGGGGGCGCGGGTGGCGGCGGGCAGAGCGGCGGACAGGACCAGGGCGGCGGAGCCGAGGAAGCCGGCCGCGGTGCCCGTGAACAGCCAGTTGTAGGTGATCCAGGTGAGCAGCGCGGCGGCCAGCGCCGGGGAGAACAGCATCTCCAGGTCGTACGCGAGGCGGGAGAGGGACAGGGCGCGGGTGTAGTCCTCCTCGGCGGGCAGCACCTGGGGGATCAGGGACTGGAAGGCGGGGGTGAAGGTGGCCGAGGCCGCTTGCAGCGCGAAGATCAGGACGTAGACCTGCCAGACCTCGGTGACGAACGGCAGGCCGCACGCCACCGTCGCGCGGACGAGATCGGCGCCCACCAGCACCGGGCGCGGCGGCAGCCGGTGCGCGAGGGCGCTGATGACGGGGGCGAGCCCCACGTACGCCACCATCTTGATCGCCAGTGCCGTCCCCAGCACCGACCCGGCGTCCCGGCCGGCGATGTCGTGGGCGAGCAGGCTCAGGGCCACCGTCGTCAGTCCGGTGCCGACCAGCGCGATCACCTGCGCGGTGAACAGCCGGCGGTAGGTGCGGTGACGGAGCACGGACAGCATGCGTCCTCCCGAGCGCGAGGCATCCGAGGCGGCTGAAGCGTCTGGGGGTGCGGTCACATCCACGATAGCCAACAGGTGCGCATGCAAGCACGTGTTGACGGAAAACCGTCCGGGCCCCGCCCTCACCCCGCGTGCGCGTCCAGGAACGCCGTCAGGTGCGGGAAGACGTCCCGGGCACTGTCCTTGCCCATGAAGACGTCCTGGTGGCCGTAGCCGGGGAAGATCCGCAGCCGGGAGATCCCGGGCGCGCGGGCCGACAGTTCGCGGTAGCAGGCGGGGTTGGAGTCGGCCATGACGTGGTTGCGGTCGCCGGTGGTCAGCAGGAGGGGGGTGGTCAGGCCGGCCGCCGCCTCCAGGTAGTCGTCGGGCAGGTCGCGGTACGCCGGGTCGCCGGGGCGGTACTTCACGGCCCGCCCGGCCCGCACCATCGCCCGGATGTGCCGGTAGTAGTGCACGCCGGTCGCGCCGAACAGGTCGGCGACGCGCTCGTGGGTCACCGGCGACAGGTGCGCGTGCTCGTACAGCGCGGGCCGCCCGGAGCCCCACATGGCGCTCACCATGTGGCAGGAACCGGCGCGGCATTCGGGGTGGAAGAGCGACACCAGGCGGGCGATCATGCGGCCGCGGGTGAACGGGGCGTCCTGCGGCCAGGCGGGGTTGAGGTAGGGCAGGCCGAGGACGTACTCGGTCAGGCCGGGGACCGCGTACAGCTTGCAGCGCGACCACCGGGGCACCCGCAGGACGAGGGCGGAGCTGTTGACGACCGCGCTGGTGACGCCGCCGACGAGGCCGGCGGCCAGGCTCATGGCGAAGGTGACGCCGCCCAGGCAGTGCGCGATCACGTGCAGCCGGGCCGCCGGGCCGATGTGCGCGCGGATCTCGGCGAACGCGGCGGGGAAGTCGTGCAGCGCGACATCGTCGAGCGTGAAGCGGTGGGACGCCATGTCGTACGGGAAGCGGTTGCTCATCCGGCTGTCGAGGGCCCAGACGTCGGGGTGGCCGTGGTCGAGCAGGTAGCTGGTGAGGTCCTCGTGCTCGGGCATGACGAACATGTCGCTGGACGTGGTCAGGCCGTGTACGAGCAGCACCGCGTCGCCCGGCGCGGGCGTTGCGGCCGACGTCCGGCGGTAGCGGGTCAGGGTGAGCCCCAGTCCGTCGCCGGCCGCGAACGGGTGCACGGTGACCTCGGCGTCCCGGACGCCTTCGCCGGTGAACAGCGGAATGCGGCGCTGCATACGGCACCCGCCTCCTCACCCCCGCCATTGCGAAACCCCCGTCGACCCAAAGCTCTCGCGTTCCGGAACCCCCGCCGCACCGGACCTCCCGCACTCCGAGCGATTGCCCGAAAAGTCTACATAGACCAAAATATTCCATTGGGGCGCCACCCGCCGTTCACCCCTTCGCCCACCCGACCGAAACCGGCCCGCCCGATGTCCGACAGTTCCCCGTCCCCCGACGGCAACCGCGCGCTCGTCGGCCGCGCGGAGGTCGTGCGGCTCCTCGGCGCGGAGGCGGAGCGCGCGGCCGGGGGCGAGTTCCGGCTCGTGGAACTGACCGGCGACCCGGGCGCGGGCAAGACCCGGCTGCTCGGCGAGACCGCCGGGGCCGCGCTCCGGCACGGGCTGACCGTGCTGCGCGGCCGGGGCACCGAGTACGAGAACGACGTACCGCTGTCGCTGGCCGTGGACGCCCTGGACGACCAGGTGGACCGCCGGGCCGGGCAGGTGCGCGCCGCCCTGGACGCGGAGAGCGCGCGGCTGCTCGCCGATGTCTTCCCGTCCCTGTCGGACGGCGGCCCCGGGCAGGGCCCGGCGGCGACCGGCACCGGCCTCAACCGCTACCGCCTGCACCGCGCCGTACGCCTCCTGCTGGAAGCCCTCGCCGACCCCGGCGGCCTCGCCGTCCTGCTGGACGACGTGCACTGGGCCGACGAGGGCTCGGTGGAGCTGCTGTCCCACCTCGCCCGGCACGCGCCGCGCGGCCCGATCCTGCTCGCCGTCACCTACCGCACCCGGCAGGCGGGCCCCCGGCTCACCGCGGCGCTCGCCGACGCCGCGCCGGGCCTGCGCACCCGTATCCAGGTCGCGCCGCTCACCCTTCAGGAGGCCGGGGAATTCCTCGGCCCGTCCGTCGGTGCCCGGCGGCGCCGCGCGCTGTACGAGGCCAGCGGCGGCAACCCCCTCTACCTGGAGGCGCTGGCCCGCTCCGCGCCGCCCGGCGCCGCGTCCGCCGAGAGCACCGCCCCGGCCGACGCCGGCGACGGCCTGCTGCCCGGCGCCGTACGCGAGGCCCTGGCCGCCGAGCTGGCCGCGCTGCCCGACGGCGCGCGGCTGGCCGCCCAGGCCGCCGCCACGCTCGGCGACGAGTTCGAGCCGGGCATGGTGGCGGTGGCCGCCCCGACGACCGAGGCGGAAGCCCTCGCGGCCCTCGACGAGCTGGTGGTACGGGACGTGGTGCGCTGCGCGCCCGCGCCGGGGCGGTTCCGCTTCCGCCACCCCGTCGTACGGCACCTCGCGTACGCCTCCTCCGGCGCGGGCTGGCGGGTCGCCGCGCACGCGCGCGTGGCCGCCGCCCTGGACGAGCGCGACGCGCCCACCGTCACCCGCGCCCGCCACATCGCCCGCTCGGCGCGCTTCGGCGACCTGCTGGCCGTCGGCGTGCTGGTCGAGGCGGCGCGCGCGACCGCGTACCAGTCCCCCGCGACCGCAGCGCAGTGGCTGCGGACGGCCCTGGACCTGCTCCCCGGGAAACCCGGCGGCACGGCGGAGGCGCCCGCGCCCGACCGGCTCTCACTCCTCGTCGAACTGGCCCGCCTCCAGGGCGTCGGCGGGCGGCTCGTCCAGGGCCGCGACACCGCGCTGGAAGTGCTGCGGCTGCTGCCGCCGGACGCCTGGGCACAGCGCGCCCGCGCCGCCCGGTTCTGCGCCATCCTGGAGCGGCTGCTCAACCGGCAGGCGGAGGGCCGGGCGCTGCTGCGCGCCGAGCTGGGCCGGGTGCCGCCGGAGCACCAGGCGGACGCGGTCCCGCTCCACCTCCAGCTGATCGGCGACAGTCTCATCCGCGCCGACTACCCGGCCGCCGCCGGGCAGTTGGACCGGCTGGCCGCCGTACTGGCCCGGTCCGGCGGCACCGCCGAGGGGGTCGGCGCGTCGCCCGACGCATGGGTGCCGCTGGTGACGCTGCGGCTCGGCCACGCGTACGGCTCGGGCGACCTGGACGCGGCGCGTGACCTCGCGGGCCGGGCCGAGCGGCTGACGGAGGAGGCCACCGACGCCGAACTGGCCCCGTGGCTGGAATCGCTGTCCTTCCTGTGCTGGATCGACGCCATGATGGGCCGGCTGCCGCAGGCCGCCCGCATGGTCGAACGGAGCCTGGCCATCGCCGACGCCACCGGGCAGAGCTATCTGTCGCCCTGGATGCTGACCGCGCAGGCGTTCACGTACGGGCGGACGGGGCGGCTCACGGAGGCGGTGGACCGGGCCGAGGACGCGGTGGACGCCGCGCGGCTGCTCGGCTCCGACGAGTGCGTGGCGCTCGCGCTGGCCGTGAAGTCGCTCCTGGTCCGGTGGACGGGCGATCACCCGGCCGCGCTGGCCCTGGCGGACGAGGCGATCCGGCACGCGGGCGGCCGCCGGGAGTGGTGGGCGCGGCTGGGCGTGGTCGGGCGCGGCCTGGCCCTGGTGGGGCTGGACGAGGTGGACACGGGCGGGGCCGAGGTGCTGGCCGCGTGCGACGCGTTCGTCTCGCCGCTGCTGGAGCGCAGCTGCCTGCTGGTGTGCTGCGAGGCGATGGCCGACGCGGAGGCCGAGCGCGGCAGGGCCGGGGCGGCGGCGGGCTGGGCGGACCGGGCCGCCGCGGTGCCGGGCGGCGGTACGGGCTCGGGGCACGCGGTGCTGGCGCGGGCCCACGCGGACCAGGAGTCCGACCCGGCCGCGGCGGTGGACGGCGCGGTCCGGGCGGCGGAGCTGTTCGAGGCGACGGGCGAGCGGCTGTACGCGGCGCGGGCGTGGCTGCGGGCCGGAACCGCGCACGCCCGCTGCGGGGAGAAGGACGCGGCCCGTACGGAGCTGGCGCGGGCGGCGGAGGTGTTCGGGGCGTGCGGGGCGCTGGGGCTGCACGCCCGGACCGTACGCGAGCAGCGGCGGCTGGGCGTACGGGCCGGGCGTACGGCGGCGCGCGCGGACGGGCGCCTGTCGCGGCGGGAGGCGGAGGTGGCCGAGCTGGTCCGGCAGGGGTTCAGCAACCAGCGGATCGCGGAGCGGCTGTTCCTGAGTCCGCGAACGGTCGAGACGCATGTGGCGCACGTCTTCGCGAAGCTCGGGGTGTCGTCGCGGGCGGCGGTGGCGGGGAAGCTGGCGGGGGCGGGGAGCCCTGAGCGGGCGGGCCCCTGAGGGTACGGGGCCGCCCGGCGCTCCGTGGCGCGGGGCTCCGTATCCGTACCGGTTCAGTAGTCGGGCACGTGTTTTCCCCGATGTGGGGCGGGGCCGCCGGGGCGCACGGTGAAGAAGTCATCTTCCCACCGAGCGGAAAAGAGCCCCCGAAATGCCCGAGCTCATCGAACCCCCCGCCGAAGCGGCCACCGTCACCGGACCGGCCGTACCGACCGGATCTGCCGCACCG